>JAYWIP010000191.1:0-37956 GCA_039794465.1 Nitrospira sp. | reverse complement strand
CGCTTGGTACAGATTACCCGTGCCCCCCTGTGCCTGAACCTGACGGAGCGTGGTCTCCGCCTCCGGTTTGTTCCTGCTGTAGTGGACACCGACATGCCATCCAATTCTGCCGAATGCAACGCTGATTGCGCGGCCGATGCCGCCGGATGCGCCGGTAACCAGCACGGCCGGGTGGGGCCTCGCGTGATCAGCCCGAGTCGAGACAGGCGGCTTTTTCGACGATGAGCGTGCCATGCGTGCCGGATTATGCGAGGAGGAGTGTGTGAACGCAAGCAGCTGGTGCCACGGGGAACCGACGGTTGCTTGCCGCAATTGCGACGCCTATGGTACCGTCGGGCACGTGCCAAATCGGAGATTGTTCGTGATGATGGTATTCAGAAAGAACAAGGCGCTCTTACTGGCAAATATCCTATTGGCCGGTGGTCTAGGAGTGACAACGCTGGGTGCCGAAGAGCCCTTTACGATCGCGTCATCCGCCGACTATTTTCCCGATGCGCCCGGCAGCCGCTGGACCTACCGCGGACAGATGTCGGAGGGCCCACTGCAGACCATTGAGAACAAGTTCTTCACAAATGTCTCGACGGTCACCGGAACCAAGACGATCAAGGGCGTGGTGGTGACCGTCTTCCATGATACCAATCCTGGTAATCACGGTCCCTCGGATAGTTACTATCGCCGGGACAGCGTCGGCATTGTCTATTATGGGGCCGACCCGGGGACGCCGTTGGAAAAGCAAATTACTCCGTACCAAATCTTCCGTTTCCCCGTGAAGGTGCCGTCCTCATTCCAACAGTTCGATCGGACGGGGATCGATTTTGGGATGGATCTGGACCGCGACGGCACCGGTGAGAAGACAGATGTGAAGGGGTGGAGTACAGTCCAGAGCCGCGAGACGGTTACCGTGCCGGCCGGGACGTTTCCGGATGCCATCAAAGTCGAAGCCAAGATGACCATGCGCATCCACCTGTCGGCCAGCCGCCGCACGATTGCCGGACTGGACGTCATGACGGCGTGGTTCGCGAAGGGGGTCGGTCTCGTGAAATACTCGGAACGACAGGAGATGGGTGCCGTCAAGGAAGATCGGGGCGTCGTCGTAGAGCTGTCAGAAGAGCTGGAAGAATACGAGATTAAGCAGCCGAAAGGTTCAGTCAGCGGCCTCGAATCCCCGTCGGAGGGTATTTTCGCTGATCACACGGGCGATCATGAATTGGGCCAGGTAATCCTCGCCGCCGGCCTTCGCGCCAATCCCTGAGAAGCGATGCCCGCCGAAGGGCTGGCGTCCGACTAAGGCACCGGTAATCGGCCGGTTCAAGTACAGATTCCCCACATCGAACTGTTCACGGGCCAGCGCAAGATTGGCCGGACTCCTGGCATAGACGCCTCCTGTGAGGGCATAAGAGGTTCCATTTGCCATGGACAACGCCTCCGTAAAACTTTCCGCCTTCATGATAGCCAGCACGGGGCCAAAGATTTCCTCCTGCGCCAGCCGGTGATGGGGTTCGACATCGACAAACACCGTTGGGCCGACGAAGTATCCGGCTTGCCCGACCGATTGCTGTACGAGCAGACGGCCCTCTCGTGTGCCCTCGTCGATGAATCGTTGGATGGCCGCCTGAGCCCGCCTGTCGATGACCGGGCCCACCCTTGTACCGGGGGCTTCCGGGTCGCCGATCTGCAAACTCAACACGGCTTCCCGCAACCGTGTGACGAACTGGTCGTAGACCGCGCGATGTACGATGGCCCGTGAGCAGGCCGAGCATTTCTGTCCCGCGTAGCCTGTAAACGACGTCACGATTCCGGCGATCGCCTCATCAAGATCCGCCGTTTCATCGACGATGATGGCGTTCTTTCCACCCATCTCGGCGATCACCCGTTTGACCATCGGCTGGCCCGGCTGGACGTGAGCGGCGTCGGCCAGAATGCGGAGTCCCGCAGCTTTCGACCCTGTGAAGGCGATCGTGGAGATCTGCGGATGGGCAACGAGTGCCTGACCGATTTCCGGTCCGCCTGGCAGACATGTCACCACACCGGGTGGGATGCCGGCGGATAACAGAATCTCCGTGAGCAATTGTCCCAGACGAGGAGATCGTTCCGACGGCTTGAACAGGACGCAGTTGCCTGTCACCAAGGCCGCTGAAACCATGCCGGTGGGGATAGCGAGGGGAAAGTTCCAGGGAGCGATGACGGCTGCGATGCCGCGAGGGCCGTACATGCGGTGGTTTCTCTCTCCGGGCCTGTCACCCAGCCGTGCCGGCTTCGATAGCCGGCGCATGTCCTCCGCATAGTAATGCAGAAAGTCGATGGCTTCAGCCACGTCGGCGTCAGCCTCACGCCGGGGTTTGCCTACTTCAAAGACTTCCCAGGCGGCGAGTTCGTAGCGGCGGCGGCGCATGTCTGAGGCAACTCGGTCCAGAATCGCCGCGCGTTCTTCGGCGGATACCCGGTGCCAGCTCTCGAATCCGGCTAGCGCGCGTTCGACCGCTCCATCGACATCGGCGACAGCAGCGCTTCGTACCGACGCCACTGACTCCTCCGGGCGGAACGGGTTGTGCGATGTCAGCCAGGGGCCGGTGAGCACCGGTCCAGAAGCCTCCGTTTCCCACTGCTGCCCCACCCGGGCTCGAACGGATGCAAGCGCGTCCTCCATCGCACGACGGATCGGTTCTTGGGAAAAATCGCTGTGCGGTTCGTTAGAAAATACCTGACGGTCGCTCGTCGTGACGTGGTGGATGCGGGTGGATGTGACCGGCGGAGCAAGAAGCTGTGCCAGGGGGTGAGACTCGACGTACTCCTTTCGGAGGAAGGATTCGTTCGACGTGTTTTCGAGGAGACGTCGCACCAAATAGGCCATGCCAGGCAACAGTGCTCCGACCGGAGTATAGAGCCGGACTCTGCGGCCGAGTTTCACCATGGCCTGCTGAAAGGGTTCGGCCATGCCGTAGATCATTTGATACTCCCGCGCAGTCGGAGGCAGTCCGCGTGCGTCAGCTACGGCCTCGATTACGGCAAGAGTTCTCAAATTGTGTGTCCCGAAGGCGGGACGAATGACATCGGCGTGGTCATAGAGCACTTGGATCAATCGTTCGTAGTTGGTGTCCGTCTCGGCTTTCTGCTCAAAAAGCGGCACCGGCCACCCGGCTTGCCGATACCGGACTGTGTCTGCATCCCAATAGGCGCCCTTGACCAACCGAACGGTGATCGGCGCCTCTCTTGTTCGTGCCCAGGCGACCAGCCTGCCGATGTCCTGCTCCGTTTCCCGATGATAGGCCTGGAGGGCAAGGCCGGCATGGGGATAGCCGCGATAGAGCGGTTCGGCAAAGAGCCGCGTGAAGATTTCCAGCAGCAAAGGCTTCAATTCCGCCTGTTCCATGTCGAAGATTAATCCCGCGCGCAGGGCCATTGCCTGATCAACCAACGGACGGAGACGGGACGCCACAGACCGATAACTTCCTTCGGGATCGATCGGGTCCAGCTGCGATGAAAGGGCGGAGATCTTGAGCGACAACTGCACGCGCGGCAGCGGTCCCAGAGGATCGTGTTCGAGCAATGAGACGGAAGGCCAGGTATCTGCGGCGCGAGTCAAATTCCTCAACGCGTTCAGGCAATGGTCGCGATAGCGGTCCGCCTCCTGTTCGCTGATCGTGGCTTCTCCTAAAAAATCGACGGACCAGGCACGCCCGTCCTTCCAGAGGTCGGCCAGGACCGGCAGCGCCTCATGGGCCGAGGCTCCGGCGATGAAGGTCCTGGCCATCTGCTCGACCTGGTTTCTGATCGACTTACCGGTCAATCGCGCGCCGAGGCCTGTGGCGGCCATCGCCTTCAAGCCCCACTGGAGCCCGAATAGCTCGCTGCTCAATCCGCCGAAATACTCCTCGGCCAGGGATACGACCCGCTCATCGTCGGCGATAACGGGCAGGACATCGATGAAACGAAACAGCTGCGCCTTGAAGGCGTCGTCCTTCATCGCCAGATTGATTGCCGATTGGGACCACCAGCGTCCCTCGAAGATTGTCGGTGCATGGCCGGCGGAGAGTTGCGCGAGATATTCGCCGATGCGAAGAACGGCCGGTTCGAGCGAAGCAGGCGAAATGGTCATGGGCGCTCCGGGGAAGAACGAACCATTCGAATAACGTCAGTATACATGGAGCATCGTAATCGGTCATCGATTACAAGTTTGCAGTGTTGCGTCGCTCGTATCCCGTGAAGCGCTGGACGGACAGAGGGGGCGTTGTAATCTTTGTTTGCGAGATACGAGATGCGCGAGGTCGACTTCGCAGCGACCTTCACGAACCATGCGGGCTCAGGATGTCCCGGTCGGGCCATCGTCAGCCTGGTCCGACCGACCCATTTCCTTTCCCTTCCTCCATCGCTTATGATGACGCAGTCGATAACACAAGAGTGTCACGGCCGGATGCGTGATGCGGGAGCGAGGGAGGAGTAGGTCATGGCAGATGAACATGCCCACGGCGGACAATCGCCGCAAGGGACCGCCAATTTTATTCCGGGCGTCAAGCATGTGATCGCGGTCAGCAGCGGCAAAGGTGGTGTCGGCAAATCAACCGTCGCTGCGAATCTCGCCTGCGCGCTGGCGCTGGCCGGCGCGAAAGTCGGACTCCTGGATGCCGATTTGTATGGGCCCAATATTCCGATGATGATGGGGAGCACCAAGGGGCCGGAACAGCACGATGGAAAGATTCTCCCGGTGGAAAACTACGGGGTGAAACTCATCTCGATGGCCTTTCTGGTGCCGGAAGACACGCCCCTCGTCTGGCGCGGTCCGATGGTCCATCAGTATCTTCAGGCATTTTTCCGCGACGTGCTGTGGGGCGAGCTGGATTATCTGTTGATCGATTTGCCGCCCGGCACCGGCGATGTGCAACTGTCCTTGTCCCAAATGGTGCCGCTGGCCGGTGCGATTACCGTCACGACACCCCAAGAAGTCGCGCTCTACGATGTGCGCAAGGGCATGGCCATGTTCCAGAAGGTGAATGTGCCGCTGCTGGGCATCATCGAAAATATGAGCTATTTTGTCTGTGGCCACTGCGGCGAGCGGACAGAGATTTTTTCGCACGGCGGCGGTGAGCGGGCGGCCGAGAAGGTCGGCGTGCCCTTTCTGGGGCGTATTCCGATTGATCCGGCCATCAGGGACGGGGGAGACAGCGGGCATCCGATCGTCGTGGCCGACCCGGCGTCGCCGCAGGCGGCGGCATTTCGAGAGATTGCCAAGAAGGTCATGGACGCGCTGAGCGGAACTGAAAAAAGCGGCCCATCGATCGATAGTTTGCTGAAGAAGATCAAGCAACCCTTTACAGGTAACTGATTGTGTGAACGGAGGCGGTGATGGCGGAGTATGTACGAGTGGCGGGAACGGGTGATGTGCAGCCCGGCCACGGTCTCGAGGCCGAGATCAATGGAAAGACATTGGCTGTGTTTAACGTGGGTGGCACATTCCATGTGACGGACAACACCTGTGTCCATCGCGGCGGACCACTCTGTGAGGGAGAAGTCGAAGGGAAGATCGTCACCTGTCCCTGGCACGGATGGCAGTTCGATGTAACCACCGGCGAATGCACCAAAAATCCTTCGGCGAAAGTCGAGGTATATCAGGTCAAGGTTGAGGGATCGGATGTGAAAGTGCTGCTCCCAGTGAGTTCATGACATGGGTATGACAGCCAAAGATCAAACCGATCTCGCTGCTGCGCTCGTGCGCCTCTACGTGTTTTTGACCCAGTATCTCGATCGCTGTTCAGATGAAGCCGCCCGCGCGGGTAATCCGAACGATGAACTTCGGTCGCATCTCGATGAAACCAGACGGCAACTCCTGGACATTCTTTCCGCCAATCCCGTCGTAAAACGGAAACTCGCCGAAGAGTGCGACCGTATTCTGGCGCTAGGCGCCTCCTGTTTGAAGTCCGGTTCGGTCGACCAGACATTGCGCGATGCAATTCAGGCGGAGCGAGCGGTGCTCCGCAATAAGACCGTTGCACTGAGCGATCTTGTGGCGGTGTTTCGCGCGCTAGCATGACGTATGAGCTTAGAGGGGTGTGATAGGCATCAGCTAGCCGGACTTGATGATCGAGTCAGGGGATTCAGCAGACCGGTCGAGTTCGAACGGGCGGGGGAGAGCTACCGGGCGCTGCTGCGATATGAAACGGTCCGTGTGGTGACCGAGCTGTTCCAGACCCAGGATGGCGCGTTGCTGGCCATGATCCAGATCTTACAGAGCCGGGGCTATCGGCAACTCAAGACGCAGAAGAGCTTTAGCAACGGTGTGTATCTTGGCTCGCAGGAACTCTGGGTGGAATACCCCGATCCGCCGGAAGCCGAGCCGGAGCGGACCGGCTTCCTGGCTAGAATGCTCAACTGGTGCCGTCAGGGTCCGCACAGGAAGAGCCCTTCATGAGCTTTATCCCCCTCAGCGATCTCCGATCCTCTTCGGCCATGGACTCCTCCGGTTCTTTTCCAACCGTCAACTCTTCATCTCCCATCGTCCGTCCGCGCCTCCCATCCTGGTTCAAAGTCGAAGCCACAACCGGTCCGGACTATCTGGACATCAAGCAGACGATGGAACGGCTCAATCTCCATACCATCTGCGAAGAGGCGCGCTGTCCAAATCGCTGGGAATGTTGGAACGCCCGCACCGCCACGTTTCTGATCCTGGGCGATATCTGTACCAGGCGATGCCATTATTGCTCGGTGGAAACGGGCCGCCCGCTCGCCGTGGATCACAAGGAGCCGATGCGGGTGGGCGAAGCGGTCAAGGCGCTCGGGCTGCATCATGCCGTCATTACATCGGTCAATCGCGATGAACTGCCGGACGGCGGGGCGGGGGTGTTCGCAGAAACGATCCGGCAGACCAGACGGCTCAGCCCGGGCTGCACGATCGAAGTCTTGATTCCCGATTTTGAAGGCAGTGCGGACGCGCTGGCGATGGTGTGTGCGGAGAAACCAGAGATTCTGAATCACAACATCGAAACAGTTTCCCGGCTATTTCCGTCGATCAGGCCGCAGGGCAAGTATCAGCGGTCGATCGAGTTGCTACACCGAGCGAAAGATCAGGGGATGACGACCAAGTCCGGTTTGATTTTGGGAATGGGAGAGACGCTGGACGAGGCCCGTGAGGTCATGGGGGATCTTCGGAATGTGAACTGTGACATCATCACCATAGGCCAGTATCTTCAGCCGACCAGAGCGCATCTCCCTGTGGCCCGATTCTATGATCCCTCTGACTTTCAGTCGCTGAAGGAAGAAGGCCTGGCGATGGGTTTTGCCCATGTCGAGTCGGGCCCGCTTGTTCGCAGCTCGTATCATGCGGAGCGACAGGTGTCCAAGAAGAAAGTATAGGACACGGTTATGAGCCGCCATATTCTCATTGTCGGCGCTCATCCAGACGATATGGAAATCGGGATGGGCGGAACCGCTGTGAAACTAGTCGAGTCCCAGGCCGTACTGACCTCCCTGATTCTGACCGACGGTGGCCGCGCCTCGAACCCCTTCGGCTGGACTGAACAAGAGATGGCGGCGGTGAGACGAAGAGAGGCTCTGCGGGCTGCACGGACGTTGGGAGTGCATGACGTGCTCTTCTGCGATCAGCCCGATGCCGCCGAGGAGATTGATACCCAGGCAGTTAAACGGAAATTGGTTGAGCTGCTCGTGCAGTTGCAGCCGGCTGAAGTGTATACATTGGATGAAGAAGCGGATCGGCATCCGGCCCATCGGTTGGCCGGAAAATTGGCGCGGGAAAGCATCCTGGAGTCAGGTATCGTCCCGCCCGCCGGCCTGTGGGCGTATGAAGTCTGGGGACCGTTGGCAACCTGGGACCGGCTTGCGTACATCGATTCCGTTGTGGCAAAGAAGCTGCTTGCGATCGCGGAACATCAAAGTCAGGTGGCGACGATCCCCTATGGGGAAGGCGTGTTGGGGTTGAACCGCTGGCGCGCCGTGTTCGCCGATCCCAAAGCAGCCGCTCCGGCCGGTGCGTATGCGGAAGCCTTCCGGCGGGTTACTATTAGTCCGTGAGCATCCATCAAGCATCCGCAGTGCCCGCCTTTGCATCTGTCATGCTGAATCGCTGTCGTGAGCTGAATGTCAAATCTTTTTCCATCCTGAGAGTACACAGCGACGGGCGATCAGCGGGGTGAATTGGGTAATGTCGTGAGCGATTTCGGACATGAATCGCCCGGCAAGGGACTGGTCCTCGAAACATTCGTACACGTCATCGAGAAAGCCCCCACGAAGCAGCGGGTGGCGGAGAAATTCATGGCCTGGTCCAGTCGCGACTTCGAGCGGATACTCGATAGCCTCGACCCGTTCAAGATCAAGTCTCTCAAGCCAACCTCGTCCCTCCTGCGCCGACGGTCGCTCATTCAAATAGGTCTGAAAGCGTTCTCGCTCGATGATCCGCCTCTGCTGGATCATCACTCGATCTACCACCTGCCAGAGTGAATCGAATGTGCCATAGGACGGAAAGGTCAGGACAAGCTGGCCGCCCGGGTGAAGTCGTTCGACGAGCCCACGGACTGCCTCAAACCGATTGGGCCGAAAGAACATGACGGAGAGATTGCCCGTGACGCGATCAAACGTCGCTAAGTTAGACGGCAGGAAGCGCATGTCCATACACTCAAACCGGAGCCAGGGTAATTGTGAACCTTGAATTGCCCTCGCGCGAGCGACCTGGCCGGCACTGACATCCACCGCGAACACTTCTCCACCAGGGCCAATATGTTCAGCCAGATAGAAAGCGGGGATACCATGGCCAGAGGCGACATCGAGTATCCGCAAGCCCGGTCTCAGGTCCAAGTGCTGAAGTAACGATTGCGCGAACGGCGTGGACCAATAGTCGAGCGTCGGCAGGGGCCAGCGCGCCGTGTGGTTGCTTATGGCGTGATGAAACTTATGCCGAGGAGGTGAATGCATTGGTGATGAGGGCCTGTGCTTCTTCCTGTATCCTCTTCAGATGTTCCCTTCCGCGGAAGCTCTCGGCATACAACTTGTACACATCTTCTGTGCCGGACGGTCGGGCGGCGAACCAGCCCTGCTCAGTGACCACCTTGAGTCCTCCGATGGCGGCGCCGTTGCCTGGAGCAGTCGTCAACATGGCTGTGATCTTGTCGCCAGCCAAGGCTGATGCTCTGACCTGGTCGGGGGACAATTGTGAGAGAATGGTCTTCTGCTGTGGCGTGGCCGGGGCGTCGATCCGTTCGTAGACTGGTTCTCCCAGTTCGCCGGTCAGCTCACGGTAGAGTTGGGCCGGGTCTTTCCCGGTTTTAGCCATCATCTCGGCTGCGAGTAGGTCCATGATGATGCCGTCCTTATCGGTGGACCAGACCGTGCCGTCACGGCGCAGAAACGAGGCCCCCGCACTTTCTTCACCGCCAAAACCGAGCGAGCCATTGAGCAAGCCGCTCACAAACCACTTGAACCCGACTGGTACTTCGACGAGCGTTCGTTTGAGCTTGGCCGCGACCCGGTCGATGAGGCTACTGCTCACTAAGGTCTTACCGATACCGGCATTGGCGTTCCAGCCGGGACGATTGGCGAAAAGATAGGCGATCGAGACGGCGAGGTAATGATTGGGATTCATCAACCCTGACCGGGTGACGATGCCATGCCGGTCGTTGTCCGCGTCATTACCGAAGGCCACGTCGAAACGGTCCTTCAGGGCGATCAGATTCGCCATGGCAAAGGGGGAGGAACAATCCATCCGGATTCTTCCGTCCCAGTCTAACGGCATGAAGCGGAAGGTGGGATCGACGGCCGGATTGACAATCTCAATATTCAGTCCATAGCGTTCCGCGATCGGTACCCAGTAGGCGATGCCGGAGCCGCCGAGCGGGTCGATGCCTAATTTCAGTTTGGCGGATCGAATCACATCCATATCGATGACATTGCCGAGGTCGCCGATATAGGCAGTCATGTAATCGTGTCGATGGATGGTGTGTGCACGTCTGGCGGCTTCAGTGGACATGCGGTGCACGCCGGCAAGCTCCTTCGCCAGCAAGCCGTTGGCCCGATCTTCGATCCACTTCGTGACTGCGGTATCTGCCGGGCCGCCCTGCGGCGGATTGTATTTGATGCCTCCGTCTTCCGGCGGGTTATGTGATGGGGTAATGACGATGCCGTCGGCCAAGCCGGAGGTGCGGTCACGATTGTGAGAGAGGATCGCGTGGGAAATGACCGGCGTTGGGGTATAGCCCCCGTGGTTGTCGATCATGACCTCGACGCGATTGGCGGCTAGGACTTCGAGGGCTGTCTGAAAAGCCGGTTTTGAGAGCGCATGGGTATCGCAGCCCAGGAACAACGGACCAGTCGTGTCCTGACCGGCGCGGTAGTCACAAATCGCTTGAGTAACAGCCAGAATATGCGTCTCATTAAAGCTTTTCTTGAAGGATGATCCTCGGTGGCCGGACGTTCCAAAGGCCACGCGTTGCTCTCGAATGGCAGAGTCCGGTTTCTCGGACACATAGGCTGCCAAGAGTGCAGGGATATCGACGAGCATGGAAGGCAGGGGAGGTGTACCGGCAAGCGGATGAATAGGCATAGAGACGTGTAGCCTCCGAGTCCATCGACTGTCAACTAGGGAGGCCAGATCAGGGACATTCAGTTCTCAAAGGCGGAAACCATGTGGTCGCAGGAAGAGCCTATGGTCGATGTGCTGGTTCAGTACGAATGTTTTCTCACCGCGAATTGAAGGCTTGGCCCCAGAGTTTCTAGCTTTCACTCCATTCTTTCTGTAAGATGCCCTCGAACCTATACGTATTTTCAAGGGGATAGCGTGTCAGCATTGCGCCGTGGTCTTGTCCTTCTCCTCGTTCTGGTCGTATCCGCTGTTGCTTTTCTGTCATTCTCCGAGCAGTTGACCGGTGTGGACTATCTCAAGGAATTTGTCCTGCAACAGCTGGAGGAAAGCCTCGGGCGAAAACTCGATGTGCATCGAGTCAAATTCGTGATCCTTCCCCGTCTGCGCGTCGAACTCTCCCAGGTCACGATTCACGATCCCGATTCAGATCAGGTGTTCTTGTCCGCCAAGCGGGTTGATCTCGTCGTGCGGCTGTTGC
Source organism: Nitrospira sp. (assembly GCA_039794465.1). Lineage (GTDB taxonomy): Bacteria > Nitrospirota > Nitrospiria > Nitrospirales > Nitrospiraceae > Nitrospira_D. The sequence continues at coordinate 26,899 of JAYWIP010000191.1, read as the reverse complement.
CGCTCTTTCGCAAGCAACTCGTGGGCAAGCGGTTGCTGATTGAGGAGCCGACCCTCACGCTTCGACGCAATGAGGCGGGTTCTTGGAACCTCCCGGAAGGGTTAAAGGAGGACGAGAACACCGGCCGGCACACACTGGAAGCAATGACCCGAATATTTATGATTCGGGAGGTGACGCTTGTCAATGGCACTGTTACGGTGATTGATGCCTCCAGAACAGATGGCGTACGTTCGCTCCCCCTTGAGCGGGTCGACGCAAAATTGCTGGTTCGGCCGAATCGTGGGACAGCGGACCTCCATCTCTCGGCTGTTCATCCGAGTGCTGCCGGGGTCTCGGCGGTCTCCCTGGACGGTGTGATCAAACAAGCGGAAAAGCCGGTGTCGCTCACCGGTAACGTGCCCCACCAGACGGCCCCATTGTTTCAGTTCGATGGCCGTCTAGACGCGTCCAATTTGGACCTGCGTGCCGCGGCGGATTTTTTCGGTGCTCGCCCGATTCCGGATCGTCTGCAAGGTCTGGTGAATCTCCAAGGCGTGGTACGAGTGATGCCTGGGGTGGCCGGGTATGACCTGGTGCTGTCCGATCTCTCGGCACGGCTGAACGAGATGACTTTGACTGGAAAAGCCAGCCTGGCCGGTCTCATGACGCCGCAACCGACGTTTGCCGTGACAATCAGCAGTTCGCTGGTGACGTTGCCACAATTGTTGCAGACGATACCCCTGGAGTGGATCAACCCACAAATTCAGACCTTGCTGATTGATCGGCAGATTGACGGCAAGGTGCAAATGATCGATGCGACTCTGACGGGGTCGCCGGCGGTCGGTGTGCCGTTGTCGACGAGCGGAGAGTTTCGTATCCAGGAAGCGCAGGGCTTAATCGGCCAAGACCGTGTCGCCGCGAAAGATCTGGCCGCCTCCGTGTTTGTGGAGCCGGGGCGTATCCGTATCACTGGCGTGACGGGAGAGTATGGCGCGATTCACCTGACGGAGGGCAAGGCCGTCGTGTCGTTTCTTGAGGCAGGCCCGTGGCTCGAACTGGAAATCACGGGAACCATGGCCGGGTCCCATTTGCTGGACTTCCTTGCCAAGACGATGAAGGTCGAACAGCTGACACGGGTACTGGCCGGGGTCCGCGACGTAGAGGGCACGGCGCAGCCGACGTTCCGGCTGGTCGGACCATTAAATCAACCCGGTGGAGTCACGTTTGCCGGTGGAACGATCGTGGCGCAATCCATCAGCCTCAGCCATACGGCGTTACCGGAACGGTTGACGGGCCTGCAAGGCCGGTTCATTCTCGCAAACGGCTCAACACGATTTGAGCATGTGAGCGGCCATCTCGGGGATGCCGAGGTGCAGGTAGAAGGAACATTGACCGGCGATGAGGCGAGCAGGTTTCAAAACTTCGACGTGCACGTGCGCGGAGGGGCCATACCGATGGCACGGCTGGCGTCGCTGCCCGCGATCGCCCCGGGCACATTCGAAGGAACGGTGAGCGCGGACGTCACACTGTCCGGCTTGATGGCGACACCACATCTTCGCGGGTTGGTGGTACTCGACGAGGCCAAGCTGAACGTGCCGGGGCTTGGCGAAAAGCCCGCAGGCGCGCCGGCTGCTCTCGAATTCGAGGGCGATGCCGCCAAGAGTGGTGGAGTGGCGATGAACCGCCTGGAAGTGGTCCTGCCCTCGCTGAGAATTCCCGTCAAGGGGCACGTGCTGATCGGCGAACGCTTCAGTATCGATGCATCGGCGGCGACCGGCGCCGTCTCGCTGTCGAGATTGCCAGAATGGATTTCTAAAGGCGGGCTTGAAGCCGGCAATCTCGAAATTTCACTCGACATGAAGGGGAAGGAGAGGGACTGGAACGCCTGGCGTATTACAGGGTGGCTGGCGCTCACCAACGGTTTGATGACGGCGGGAGGAGTGGAGGGCCCTCTTCAAGACATTTACGCTCGTGTGAAATTGGTGCGTAATGGCGCTGAAGTCAAACGGCTGGCGTGCAGGATACGAGACAGCGACGTGGCGTTCGAGGGGTCTGTCAGAAATTGGACGGGCAGACCGATCATCACTGGAAAGATTGAGTCGAACCAGATGGACCTGAGTTTGCTGATTCCCAAAGGGGACCGGTCGCCTATGCGGGAATTTCTCGAAACCTTAGCGGAGACCGGCCGGGTAGAGCTATCGGCCACGGCCGCGCGCAGTCATTACAAACACCTCAAGTTCGGCTCATTGTCGGCGCGTGTGACGATGCAGGACGGTGTCTTTGACATCGATCGCATTTCCGCTGAAACAGCTCATGGCCAAGTTGCTGGGCGGCTGGTAGCCCGACTGCCACGGAAAGAGCCAGCGGATGTGGAGGTGTCGTTCCGTGCGACGGGTGTGCCGGTCGAGGAGCTGTTGCGGCTGACCAATACTCAAGTACGGGGGGCCACCGGCGACATGCGGCTGGTCGGTTCCATTCGCGGTCACGGGCGCAATCCGCATGGGGTTTATCCCTCGCTGAACGGAAAAGCCGAGGTGTTGTTGGAACACGGGCGCATCCCCAAATCCAACGAGCGGGCGGTGTGGAAGATCATCAGTCTGCTCAATCTTCCCGCGGTGCTGCAAGGGAAAGTTGATCTTGAGAAGGAGGGGCTGCCCTACAACCGGATTTCCGGCACATTTGCGATCCAGAACGGGTTGTTTCAAACCGAGAACGTCATCATCGACAGTCCGATCTTGAAGATCACGGCTGCCGGCAACTATGACTTGCCGACCGATCAACTCGATGCTGTGGCGGCGGTCAGCCCGTTCGGGTCCTATGCGAAATTTCTGAAAACCATTCCGCTGTTCGGCCGCATTCTGGCTGGCGAGCGCAAGGGGTTGGCGACAGCGATATTCGCCGTCAAGGGCGCCGTGGAGGATCCCGAGGTCACGTACATGCCGGTGCGATCCTTTGCATCCGGTGTCTCAGGATTGGCTCAGTTGGCGGTCGATGTGCTGACGAATACGTTGTCATTGCCGCTGGATCTCGTCACCCCTGACGACGACGAAGAAAAAAGCGACGTTCCTCGAACCGCCTCACCGTCCGAACCGACGCCGGCCACACCCTGACTGTTTGCTGCTGTAGTTGGAGACGGCTCGTGCTCCCGATTCATAGCGACTTGATAACGGATAACCCCAAACCAGTGCCGGTCCATGGATGAAGCATGGGGCCATCGTATCGATAGCCTCCTTGAATCGGGTCTGTTGCGAGCAGCAGCGGCGTATCCAGATCCAACACGTCGAAGCCTTTCATGCCCAACACAAGGCCGAACGAGCAGCCCATGGCAAGGCGTGATTCGATCATGCCGCCGATCATAAGCTTGAGCCCCGATTTCAACGTGAAGGACGCGATCTCCGTGGCTTCGAGCACGCCGGTTTTCATAATTTTGATATTGATATAGTCCGCGGCCTGCTGGCCCACGACGGTACGCGCATCGGCGAGAGAACGCACCGATTCATCGGCTGCGACGGGAATGCCGGTGGTCCGTCGAATGTGGGCCAGGCTCTCCAGATCGTCCCGCTCCACCGGTTGCTCCAGCAGCAGGAGTTTCCCACCGAAACGCCGTATCCCGTCGACAAAGGCGAGGCATTCTTCGCGCGAGAAACCTTGATTGCCGTCGCCGATGAATGCCACGTCGGGTAGGGTGCTGTGGACGGCTTCCACGCGGCGGATATCCTCGTATACATCCTTACCGACCTTCATCTTGAACAGGCGAAATCCCTTCTGGTGCCAGTGACGTGCCAGAGCCAGGGTGTCATCCGCAGTCCCGATGGGAATCGTGATATCGGTTTCCCGTGGACGCACGTCGGCTCCGCCCCAGAACTGCCACATCGGGATGCCGGCGGCACGGCAGCAGGCATCGAGGAGGGCAGTTTCCAGGGCGCAGCGTGCGGCCGGCTGTTCCGGGGCCTGATCGGCCATCTGCTGGGCCATCTCGCGGTAGTTCTGGATCGAGTGCCCGACCAGTAGTTTCGCCAGCAGGGTAAGCGTGTCTAAACAGGACGGACGGTCTTCGCCACCCACTTCAGGAAAAGGTGCCGCTTCCCCAAATCCGCAAACGCCGCTCTGTAAGGTAATTCGCACAAAGACGTTTTCGGCAAGCACACGGGCCCCGGTGGCCACCACAAACGGGTCCGTCAAGGGAATGTCGATCGGCCAGAATGTCACCTCGGCGATGCGATTGTCCTTCATCGTTGAAGCACTGGCCGATTATAAGTGGATTCACGTGGTGTAAGCAGGGTATGGTGGCGGCTATCCATATAGACCGGCGGTCCTTCGGGTATGGTAGCTGGAACCGGCGTCCGCCGCCAGCAGAAAAACGAACTGCCGCTTGGTGTGTGAACCTCGACATGCTTTCCCGTCGATATCAACTCCGTCTCTTTCTTGGGCTGCTCGTCTTGGCCGGATTGTATCTGGTCTTGCCGCTGGTCGTGTCATCTATCCTGACGTACGGACTCCATCGGTATGGGTACGAACATGTCATGGTTCAACTGGGATATCCCGGATTAGGAGGCATGCGGATTCCCGTTGTGTCCTTTCGTCAAGAGTTGGGCCGGGAAAAGCTGCTGGTATCCCTGACGAACATCGACATCCACTATAGCCTGCCTCAGTTACTGCAAGGACGTGTTGGACGGGTCGTGCTCCCTGATGTCGCCCTTCAGATTTTGAATACGCAACCAAGGGGAGCGTCTGAAGGAGAGCAGGCGTCTGCCGATCGTGCCGATGAGGGTGAATCGCCCTGGAGTTTGCTGACGGCTGGAGACCTCCTGCACCGCCTGCCGATCCTCCCGTTCGACGAGGTGCAGTTGGAGCGGGTGACGATTTTTCGCGAGCAGGCCACCGGCCCGCTCCGTAAAGTCAATGTGTCCGGCGCCCTCATGTATCGAGACGGAGAGATCGGAGGGCAGCTGTCTTTTCAAGGCAGTGAGACAGCTTCGTATGGGCTGACCATTGCAGGCCATTCGGCCAGCACGTGGTCGGCGATGTTGGTGTCTCAACGACTTCAAGCCGTGCCAATCGTCTCCTGGCAGTCGCAAGCCAATCCCAACGGGGCACAGATTGAAGTCACTGGACGGCTGGAAGTCAATGTTCGCGAGTTGGCGCCGTTCATCGCGTTGCTGGTTCCGATCGGCCCTGAACTGGGAAAGGTCTCCGGGCATGTGGCTGTCAGCTGGTCCGGCGTCGCCGCAACTGATGCGGTACTCACGTCGCTTTGGCATGATCCTCGTACGCGGTTAGCGGGAGCTATTCAAGCGGAGGTCACCTTGCCCGCACTCAAGGGAGTAGCGAAGCATGTCACGGTGGCCTACAAGGGCGCCTTTACCGGCAATGCCGGGCAGATCGCGTGGACCCTGGAGCCTGGGGTCTTGCTCGTGGCAACCGTCGATGTGCATTCGCGTATGATTCCCGAGTCGATCAGGAAGGTTCTCGATCGGGGAGACCAGCCGATACGGATTAACAATACGAAGCCTGTGCGGGGGACATTGTATTGGTCAGACTCACCCATTCGCATGATCGTTGAAGGGCCGTTGCAGTTCGGTTACGGAACAACGTCCGGGCCGCTCGTCGTAGAGTTTGAAACAAGCCGTGCTGAGGGGATCGGCGCTGAGTTGGTATCGGCATCCGGGACGTTTCGAGTCGAGGGCATCTTGCCGAAGAGAGTGACATCGGCGCTATCCGCGCAAGAAGCAGTCGCCGGAATACGAGGCTCGCTGTCCCTGGTGCGTTCACACGTTCAGGCGATATTCCTGCCGGCCTCGTCCATCACGGCAAAACAGGTAGAGGGAGAAGCAGGGACGATTCCAGTCATGACGGTGCAGGTGGCCGAGCAATTCTCCGTCCAATGCGACGTGGCGGACCTGCATTGTACGGCGGGCCCGATTGCAGTGGCAATTCGCGCACCAGCTATGAAGATGATGGGACGGCAAGTTCGTCTCGGTCAGGGGATGGTAAGGTTGGAACAGTCAGAACTCACTCGGATATCATGGAATACACAAGGGAGTGCGTCGATCCATTTGATTTCACTCAACACGTCTCCCTGGGAACTTCCAGAAACTGATTGGGCGGCTACATTTGCGGCGACACAGTCGGATGTCAACGCAGATTTTCGGATTGCGACACGGGCTCAGGGTGTACTGGTTGCGGCCACTGTCGAGCAGTCACTGAATGCCGGGCAAGGAATGTTGCGGGCGGCAATCGGGCCGATTGTATTCGACGGAGCAGAGCGCCGATTGAGCAAGCTGGTGGGCGGACTTCCAGCATCCATTGAGATTACCGAGGGCCAACTGGCGGCGACGCTCGAGGCCGCATGGTCGGGTGGGATGGGATCTCCGGCACAAGTCTTTCAGTTGATCTCCGGAAGCGCCACGATCTCAACTGACAAGCTGTCCGCGCAGTATCAAGAGTATCGGGCAAAAGGCATCAGTTCGACCGTGGTGCTGCACGCGCAAGGGCTGGAATCAATCGCGACCACGCAGCCTGCTCTGATTTCTATCGCTTCAGTCCAGACCGGGGTCGAGTTAACGAATTTGGCCACAACTCTCCAAGGAACTTGGACGCTGTCGCACCATCTGCCGATCGTCGAGATCAAAGAATTCCGTTGTAATCTGTTCGGAGGGACTGTCACTAGTCCGGGCCTGGCAGTGGATCTCGCGAATCCTGTTGCTCAAGCGACCGTTTCGCTGCGCGACCTGGATCTTGCCAAAATCTTGAGCGTCGAGCAAAATCAACACCTCCAGGGGACCGGAACATTGGATGGCACAGTACCCGTGTCCATCACTCAGACGGGCATCGCCGTTAAGGACGGCATCGTTTCAGCGCTGCCCCCGGGGGGGATCATCCGATATACAACGGCACCGGAATCGGCTAAGACCATTTCGGATACGACGAGTCAGCTCCACCTGGTAACGCAGGCGCTCAATAATTTTCATTACTCGCTGCTGCGAGTTGGTGTAGACTACGGCGAAAATGGCACGCTGTTCCTGAGTGCGCGGTTGGAGGGCAGAAACCCCGATCTCAAGAAGATTCCTCCGATTAATTTCAATCTTACGGTGCAAGAACACATCCCAACTCTCTTGAAAAGTCTGCGCTTAGTCGAGGATATTCAGGGGGCAGTTGAAAAGAAACACAAGCGACCATAAGTGAGGGGATCGATGACGCAGAACAAGAGCGTGTGGGGCCTCTGGGGATGCATAGCAGGAATAGGAATCGTGGTCGCACTGGGAGCCTGCACGCCACGAGTTGAAGTCGCGGCGCCGGATAAGCCGATCACGATCAACCTAAACGTAAAAATTGACCACGAAATCAGGGTCAAGGTTGATAAAGAGCTGGACAAAGTACTTTCAGATGACAGCGGCTTATTCTAGGAGGATGTGAAATGGTGATGTGGACGAAAGCGATGGCGTTCAGTGCGGTCCTGGGAATCTTGGCCGGTGTGCAGCCGCTGCTTGCACTGACCCTTGAAGAGGCGAAGGCAAAGGGACTGATCGGTGAGAAGTCTAATGGCTACGTAGGCGTTGTGGCGGCAGGAAATGCCGAGGCTCAGGCCCTTGCGAGTGACATCAATCAGAAGCGACGCCAGGCCTACCAGGAGATCGCTCGCCGCGACGGGACAAGCCTGAGCATGGTTGAGACCTTGGCAGGGGAAAAAGCGATCGCAAAAACCAGACCCGGCAATCTCGTCGAAGGCGCCGGCGGCTGGATCAAGAAATAGCAGCCTCACCCATACCGATCGTTTTCCCAGGGTAAGGCCGTGTTGGAATATCCGCGCACTTCCCAGAATCCTTTTTCATCTCGGTCGGCGAATGTTATTTCTTTGACCCACTTTGCGCCCTTCCAGGCATAGCGTTTTGGCACAATGACACGCACCGGTCCGCCGTGGTCCCGCGTGAGGGGTTTACCATTCCAGCTGTGGGCTAGCAGCACATCGTCATCATTGCAAGCATCGAGCGGCAAATTCGTCGTGTAGTCGTCGTAGGACCTAAAGATGACAAACTTAGCGAGCGACAGCGGTTGTACGACGGAAATAAGGTGCTTGAAGCTGATCCCTTCCCAGTCGTTATCGTAACGGCTCCAGGTCGTCACGCAGTGAAAATCGGACCGATCTCTGAATTGGGGTTGGCCAAGAAATTGTTCCCAGGTCCAGACTACGGGGGTGGTGACGAAGCCACCGACGGTAAGCTGCCACTCGCTTAAAGAGATCTCCGGCTTGAATCCTAGATCCAGAACCGGGAAATTCTCTACGAGGTGCTGCCCTGGAGGAAGTCGGTCATCACCCTCATAAAACACTTCTCGTTCTTCTCCTCCTCGTCGCGCTTTTGCCCACTGCTCCTTCGTTCTTGTCAGTCTGCTCATCTCCTCCATTGTGGCCTCCGTGTGGGCAGACTACGGCAGCTGAGGTGGTTTTAGCAACTACAACTTAAGTCATCCTCAGCATTGGCGTCTGACAACCTTGAGGAGCCATGAAAAAACGATATGATACAGCGTGTTGCGGCCTGCTACACTTGTAACGTCCCCTCCTCGGCAAAAAATAGGGAATTGATAGCAGTGTATTTAGTCCTCTGTACAATAGTGCTGGTAGGTGTCCTGACGGCGTTATCAGGTGCCGAATCTGCAGAGTTGGCTCAGGCAGCCTCTGTTTCTCAAGCGACGCCTGAGGCAAAATCGCAAAAGATTCAGCCGTCTGTGTCGGAGACGCTCCGTCCCCCTATCGGGCACAAACAGACGAGAAAGAAGGCATCTAAATCTGTGTCGGGCACGGGGGCGGAGATAAAAGCGGATAAGTCATCGCCAACCAAGAAAATGTGTGCGAAAACCGCCGGCGCTAAGAGGCTAAAGGGTAGGGCATTATCTGCAGTCACGGCGGCTCCCATGGACCCTCGACCCAAGATCGACATGGGCCGCGCCCACTATGGACTACTTGAACAGTCTCAGCGGTACAAACCCGGACAAGATCGTGGAACGGGACGCGTACTCCACCCTCGGGCGGGGGAACTCCTTCATGACCATTTTCTAGAACTCGATCGAAACAGTGATGGAGTGATCGATCCATTCGAACGTGCAGTGAGCCGTCTCCATATCGATCGCGATTTACCCAATTGACATTGGGAATAGGGTGATCCATCCGTTCGGGACGGTACAGTTCTCCGAAGAAGTGACCGAAGAGAGCGGTGGTTGAAATGATTCGGGCTACCATGTCCTTCTTTCAGGAGTCTTCCATGACGATGATCATCCTCTTGCTCCTGGCGGTTGGTGTTGGGTGTGTCGGCCCAGAACTGTCAGTAACCGATAGGCAGGCCGCAGTTCAAGAAGAAGCCTGTTCGTCTCGGCAGGACGGGGCTCAGAACAACAGCCTGTCTTCGAAAGCCTGTCGATCGCAGCGCGCCTGGTCACAGGAGGTCGGCGAGGTCCTCAGCGGGGCGGCATCTGCATTCAGGCCGTAGGGCGGATCTTCCTACTCCTTCTACGCAGCGCGCCAAGCCTGTCCGAAGCTGAACTGCGAGGAGCTTCGGACTTCCTTCCCCTGTGTGTGTTTTCCTCTCCAATGTGTGCCTTCCTAATTCATAGAAGGGCAGTGGTGCACGCGTCGTAGGACTTAGGCACGAGGTCTGTAAGATTGTGAGATGCCGAGCGACCAAGCCCATAGATCGAGGCCGTGGCATTGACAGCTATGGATGGAGACACCATGATAGGCCAACAGGTTACTATGGGGAATGACACGTCGGCATCTGCGCGGGAAAACAGATCGAGTATCGGAAAGATCGTGATTGCAGCGGCGATCGCTGGCGCAATCGCCGCGTTTCTGTACTTCAATCTCGGGCAGTATCTTGCACTGGACACCTTGAAGCAGAATCGTGACCAAATGCTGGCGTTTACCGAGACAAATTATGCGGCATCCGTGGGGCTGTTCATCCTCGCCTATATCATCGTCACCGGCTTGTCGCTTCCGGGGGCAGTGATCCTCACTCTAGCAGGAGGGTTCCTGTTCGGCGGGATCTTCGGCACGCTATTTGTGAATCTGGGCGCGACCACCGGTGCCACGCTGGCATTTCTGGCCGCGCGGTATCTGCTGCGCGATTGGGTCGAACAGAAGTTCGGTACGTGGATCGGGCCGGTGCAGGAGGGTTTCAACAAGAATGCTTTCAGTTACTTGCTGACCCTGAGATTAATCCCACTCTTCCCGTTCTTTGTGGTCAATCTCGTCTCCGGGCTTACGCGCGTTAGTGTGGGAACCTATGCGGCGGCCACGGCGATTGGGATTATTCCGGGATCCTTCGTGTATGCCTATGCCGGGCGCCAACTTGGATCTATCAATACGTTGAAAGAGATTGCGTCGCCCAACGTGATCGGGGCCTTTGTGTTGTTGGGACTGTTCGCCCTGATTCCCATCGTCTACAAGAAGTTCACGGCAAAGCCGGCGTGATGACGGAGAGGACAACGGGAATGAACCTCTACGACGAGCCGATGATCCTCCCCAACGACGAGCATAACCAGCAACTGGTCGCCAATGTGCATCCAGCTGACTGGGTCAATCCCGAACCAACCGGCCGCTACAATATTGTCGTCATCGGGGCCGGGACTGCCGGCCTGATTACGGCGGTCATTGCCGCGAGTCTGGGGGCCAAGGTGGCGTTGATTGAAAAACATCTCATGGGCGGGGACTGTTTGAATGTCGGGTGTGTTCCGTCAAAAGGTATCATTCGCGCCGCGCGGGCGTGGGCCGATCTCCGAAGATCTTCAGAATTCGGCCTGCATATTCCTGCCGGGGTGAAGTACGATTTCGGGGCCGTGATGGCACGGATGAGACAATTGCGTGCGCGCATCAGCCACAACGACTCGGCACATCGGTATAAGAACCTGGGGGTGGACGTCTACATCGGCAGCGGGCGGTTTACCGGGCCTGATACGATCCAAGTCGAAGGACCGGCAGGCAATCGAACGTTGACCTTCGCACGGGCTGCCATCTGCAGCGGTGCGCGTGCCTCCGTGCCTCCCATTCCCGGGTTGCTGGAGGCGGGCTACTTGACGAACGAAACGGTCTTTTCGCTGACGGAGTTGCCCCGGCGTTTCGGCGTGATGGGTGCTGGCCCCATTGGCTGCGAGCTGGCCCAGTCTTTTGCCCGCTTCGGAAGTCAGGTGTATCTGGTCGAAGCAGAACACGGGATCATGCCAAATGAAGATCGCGATGCCGCCGAGATTGTCGAGCAGCAGATGTTGCGCGATGGCGTGACGCTGCTCTGTTGTGGGAAGGATGTAAAGGTTCAGAAGACGGAATCCGGCAAGCGACTCACGGTCGATTCGCACGGCCGGCAATACGATGTGACGGTCGACGAGATCCTGGTCGGCGTCGGTCGGACCCCGAATGTCGAGGGACTCGGGTTGGAGACCGTCGGAGTCGAGTATGACAAGGCCGGAGTGAAGGTGAATCACAGATTGCAGACGACGAACCCCAAGATTTACGCGGCCGGCGATATCTGCTCGCGGTACAAGTTTACGCACGCTGCCGATGCGATGGCGCAAATCGTGATCCAGAACGCGCTATTTCCGCATCCCTTCGGACTCGCTTATGCCAGCGTCGATTCCCTGACGATGCCCTGGTGTACCTTCACGGAGCCGGAGGTCGCGCATGTCGGACTGTATGAGAAGGACGCGAAGGAAAAGGGCATCGAGGTTGAAACCTACACCTATAAGCTCGACGAAGTGGATCGTGCGATTCTCGATGGGGAGGACAACGGGTTTGCCAGAATTCATGTTCAGAAGGGGACGGACACGATCGTGGGCGCCACGATCGTGGCGGTCCATGCCGGTGACATGATTAGTGAATTCTCGGTGCTCATGAAAGCCGGCGCCGGTGCAAAGACGCTCGCGGGCACAATCCATCCCTATCCGACCCAAGCCGAAGTGAACAAGAAAGTTGTTAACCTTTGGCGGAAAGCCCACTTCTCGCAGGGAACGAAGAGCTGGCTCACGAAACTCTTTTCCTGGATGAGACGGTAAGATGAGAAAGAGTCTTATGATACGCGTACTCCTGGCATTGGGAGCCGTATTGTGGTCTACGCCGGTGTGGGCTCAAGTGGATTCAGTGATCGAGGTCGGAAGGTTTTCTGCAAACGATCCTGGGTCTGGTCTGCCTCAAGGCTGGAAGCCTTTGACCTTCAAAAATATTCCGAAGTGGACGACATATGAACTCGTGAAACATGGCGAGCATGTTGTCGTGAAAGCGATCAGCGATGCGTCCGCCTCCGGGCTGACCAAAGAGGTCAAGATCAACCCCAAAGAATTTCCTATCGTCCGGTGGCAATGGAAAGTCGACAATCTGCTCAAGACCAGCGATGTCAGCCGCAAAGACGGCGACGACTATCCGGCCCGTCTCTATATCACGTTCGAATACGACCCGGACAAGGTGAGTGTGGGGAAAAAACTCAAATATAAGGCCGGCCGGATCTTGTTCGGAGATATTCCTATCGGCGCAATCAACTACGTCTGGGAGAGGAAAGCGCCGGTCGGTGCGGTCATCGACAACGCCTATACGGATTTCGTCAAAATGGTGGTCGTCGAGAGCGGACCGCAAAAACTCGGCGTCTGGACCGACGAATTGCGCAATATCTACGAAGACTATAAGAATGCGTTCGGTGAAGAGCCGCCCTTGATCAACGGCGTCGCCATCATGACTGATACGGATAATACAAAGGAACGGGTAACGGCCTATTACGGAGACATCGTGTTTCTCAAGAAGTCGCCATAGCCCTGTCTGCACAAACAAGGAGGGCCGGTCTGTGCAGGACCGGCCCTCCCAAAATACATCCGTGGAACACCGAGCGGGAGCGCGGGCTCCTCAAGAAGATTACTGGATAGAATTCGCGTAGCCACCCCGCGTGACTTCCGCACGCACGGTGTCCCCAACCTTCTTGTTGCCGCGGATTTTCTTGGTCTCCTGGCCGACGTAGAGTTGCATCTGGTTGCCTTCATAGTCTTCGACTGTATACATATCGCCTTTGATCTGCTTGACGGTTCCGCCGATCGTTCTCCAGGCGGGACCGGGCTTCTGATCATGATGGCCGGCCATGGGAGCGGAGCCGACCTGCGGGACGTCGCCGACTGCTTCGGCTGCAACGGCGGAAGAGGCATGAGAAGCGGACTTCTTGGTTTTCTTGGAGTTGTCAGCTGACGCAGGGGAGGCCATCATGGTCATGGCCAGGGCTGCGATCATGATTGTCAAAGAGGTATGGGGAATCTTGTTCATTGCACCCTCCTTCTGTGTAAGTGCCTGTGCCAGGTAAACAAAGTTCAGCAAGGCATATGCCCGACCTAACAGGTCAGGTAGTCCTTAGGTATCAATGTGTTATGGACGGAGAAAGAGACTCAGGGATTTACAAGTCTGACAATGGGTGAAAATTTGGCGGACAGTGTGCAGTTCTGCCCAAGATGATCTATTGACGGAGCAATTGATGCTAATTCAGATCGAACGGTCAGGACAGTGCTCGCAAAACTCACATGGTAAGGTGGCCCTTTCTGCGGGCCAGCGGCCGAGTCTTGGGCAAGCTGTGATCGGCGGGGTGAAAAACCTTCTCACTCGTCGGCCGGTATTAGCCATCTTTCAGGCCAATCTGCGGTGCAACTCGGATTGCGGGTACTGCAACTTACCCTTGAACGAAGGTCGCTACGAGATGACGCGTGACGAGATCCGGAAGGTGTTCCGTGGTCTCTATCAGGATGGGCTGCGCCTTGTGTTTATGCAGGGAGGAGAACCGCTGTTAAGGCGAGACTTGCCCGACATACTTAAAGATATGGTTGAGATTGGATTTCGCGCGACCGTGATTACCAATGGGACGAGGTTGACGGCTGATGTTGTTCAACGATTCGAAGCTCTTTCGGTAGCACTGTCAGTCAGCCTCGACACGCTGGATCGCAAAAAGTATGAGCGCATTCGTGGGGCTGACCAATTGCCGCAAGTTCTGGCCGGTCTTGACCTGCTCGATAGCTATCGTGCGCCTAAATTTCTCATCTGCATCGTCAGCGAACTCAATCGGGATGACGTAGGTGATGTCGTCCGGTTCGCCCGTGGAAGGGGGTTCTTGCCAGTGGTCGGCGCCTATCATTGGGATGTCGGACTCTATGGGAAGCGCGATCCCTCTCTGATGTACGAGCGCCGACGAGCGAGTATGGTGTTTGAACAACTGCTGGCGAGCGATGAGATTCCCCCCGGCTATCTTCGGCAGTACGCCAAGGATACGGTGTCATGGTTGCGGGGAGAACAACTCGCGCCTTGTGATGCAGGGCGGTATAGCATCGCCATTGACGCCTCGGGCAATGTGTCGCCCTGTTTATCTTTGTCTCATGCAGGGAATCTGCTGCAAGCCTCTCTCAGTGAAATCATTTTGCACTTTGATCGACAGAGCATCCAGGATTGTTCCGATCGGTCTTCATGCAATCGAGTAGATGGTCGGGTGATTGGATCGGTGTTGCGCCATCCGATCGAAGCCTGGAGGACGCCAGTCTCATGGTAACGAGGGAAGGATGATGACGCGGTGGTGTGCGATAGGGATGCTGGTGGTGGTGACGGGCTGTTCGACGGTCCCCAGTCGATTCACGCCGACCAATCCGATTGCTGCATCGGAGTTCTCCCATGCCTTGCTTGAGAAGGTCCTGGAGGCACATGTAAAGAACGGAGTCGTCGATTATCCCGCCATTCAAGTGGACGAGCGTGTGGACGCCTATCTGGCTCAGCTGGACCGAGTTGATCCCAACGCCTTTGCCACGCGGAATGAACGGCTGGCCTTTTGGATCAATGCGTACAATGCGTTCGCCATCAAGGGCATTCTCGATTACTATTCGCCGATGACCTCTGTGGGACGGTATCGATACTTCATCGGTCAAACCTATCGGGTCGGCGGGGCCACCCTTAATCTCTATGACCTCGAGCGGCAGGTCCTGATCAAGCAGTTTCAAGAGCCGTTGATCCATTTTGCCATTGTCTGCGCATCTGCGTCGTGCCCGAAATTACAATCCTGGACCTATGAATCGGATCAACTTGAGCGCCAACTGGAACGTGTGGCCAGGGCCTTCATCAACGATCCCATGCGGAATCGGTTCGACCGGAAGCAGAGAATTGCTTCAGTCTCAAAAATCTTTGACTGGTTTGAAGAAGATTTTGTCAGGGCGGCTGGATCGATCTTGGCGTATGTGGCGCGATATATCGATGATCCGGTGTTGGCGAAGGAACTGGCGCAGCCCGGCTATCGTGTCGAATTTCTCGACTATGATTGGAGCCTCAACGGAATTCCACCAAAGGAGACTGCCCATGCTGGTGCGTCCTGACGAGAAGGTTCCAATTGCCCGGTTGCTCACGTTCCTGGAGCACGGGGAACGCATGGCGCATGACTGCGCGAAGGCCCAAGCCGTATTGGCCGAAGATTCTGGGACGCGGCGATTTCTTCTGAGCCAGGCCCAACAAGAAGCGATGCATGCACGGGTCTTTCAGGGGGCCATTGTCTGGCTGGCGCCGAGGCACCTCTGTGATGTCCCGTTCCTTCCCGCGCTGGAAGCGTATCGCAGGATTCTTGACGATGCGCTGGCTCGGCGCGATCTGATGGAGACATTCCTTGCCGAGCAAGTCGTCCTGGAAGGTCTGGGTGAAGCCATCCTCACCCGGATTGAGCAGGGGTTGGTCAAACGGGCCGCACCCTTCGGACCGCTTCGCCGCATCCTGCTCAAGCAGGAAGAAGCGCACCATGGTTTCGGCCGCCGGCAAATCGGGGACGCGATTAAGCGGGGCAAAACCGATGGAGAAGATCTCAGGCAACGGGCGCAGCAATACCTCGGCTTGACCGACGCCATGGTCCTCACGCTCGGCGACCTGTTTGACAGCATCGATGAAGATGCCACGGCGTGGGTGCGCGATGTGCGGACGTTCTTGCCGGCATGGTGCTCGGCATGATCAGCGTCATCGTTCCGGCCTTTAATGAAGAGAAGGCTCTGCCCGGCACCCTCAACGCGTTGTTCACGCAGCCGGGTGAGTATGAAGTGATCGTTGTCGATGGCGGCAGCGGCGATCGAACTGTCGATATCGCTTACTCGTTTGCCGGCGTCCACGTCATGATGGCGCCAAAAGGCCGCGCCTCACAGATGAATGCTGGCGCAGCACAGGCAAGCGGCGAGTGGTTGCTTTTTCTCCATGCCGATACGCTGTTGCCGGGTGGGGCGCTGCTTCGATTAAACAAGATGGAAGAGGATCATGCGGTTCAAGCCGGAGGGTTCCTGCACCAGTTTTCTGGCGACGATTGGCGGCTGAAACTGATCTCGTTCTTGGATAACTTTCGTTGTACACGCAGTCGAATTGTCTATGGGGACCAGGCTTTGTTTGTGAGGCGGTCATTCTTTGAGTCACTCGGCGGCTTCCCGGACCAGCCGATCCTGGAAGATGTGGCCTTCTGCGAGAAACTGCTTACGGTGACGAACCCACTGCTCCTCAGCCCTCCAGTTGTGACTGACGCACGCAAATTTTTGAAAATGGGCGTCTGGCGGAGCCTCGTGCGGGTCTTGTTGATTATTCTGCACGTGGAATACCGCCTGCCGGTCCTGCCCCGCATGTTTTTCCAGGATATCCGCTAAGAGATTGTCCGTCGCACCGTTTCCCGGCCCCATTCTTTTCAGGCTCGGTTCCTCGTTTACCTTTTGGAGCTCTCTCCGTCTAACTCAGCATACGAGGCTGGAAGGAGGGGTTCATGAAACGAATCCATGGCAAAACCGGCGCGCTGATCCTTTCCATGGCGCTGCTGTTATCGGGCTGTACGTCATCACTCGTGCGTGACGATGTGAAACGGACAGCGGGAGTGGAAGGCCATTGTTCGGGCGCCGAGTGGGTGGACGACTCGTCCATTGCGGTGCTGCCGGTCCCGGTCGTGGCCTTTATCGTACCCCATTTCGATCTGCACAAGATCTCAGGCGAGCCCTATTTGAACCGGTGCGGTGCGTCGACCAGGGTCATCAACCGCGAGGTGACGATGAACCGCACGGCCTGCATTCCCGCCGGGCTCACGCGCATCATCACCTTAGGTGTCTGGCAGTGGTGCCCGGCGCACGTCAGTTGGTCGGCGGATGTGCTGGGCGAGACGCCGCAGCCAGCTAGCGCTCGGCCGGACGATCGTTCAAACCAGAAATCCTAATCATCAACTCAATAACAGGAGTACAGCTATGCGACATTCATCTGTTCTATTCACCCTTCTCGGTGCGGTTGGATTCGTGGGGTTATTGAGCGCGTGCAGTGACGGATCGCCGTCGGCATCTGCGAGTGCAGGCGGAGCCAGTGGCAGTGGATCGGCATCGGCCTCCGGTACGGTTACCGGCTTCGGCAGTTTGTTCGTCAACGGGAAGAAGTTTGAGACGCAAAATGTAGAAGTGCGGCACGATGGCATAACAGAGCGATGCACGATTACAGCTAACGTAAACGATCGATGCGGACTCAAGGAAGGGATGAAGGTGACAGTGTCCGGGTCTTTTAGCGGTTCGACACACAGAGCAAGCACCATTATTCAGGAAGATACCCTGGAAGGTCCGATTACCAGCAAGGACATTGCCAATAGTCAATTTGCGGTGCTGGGTCAAACCGTACTGGTAGACGATACGACAAAATTCGATTCCGGCCTGAACTTTGCCGCTCTGGCTGTTAACGATGTTGTTGAGGTGAGTGGCTATGTGAAATCCGATGGTGTCATCGTTGCATCGTTTATCGAGAGGAAAAATGGAGTCGTTGGCTGCGGTACTGACGGTTGTGAAATCAAGGGAATCGTGAAGAACCACGACCACGCCAGTACACAATTTCAGATCGGCGGATTGACTGTCATTTATGATCTCGATAGCAGCAATGCGACCCCCGATACGATCATCGACAACAGCATGCCGGCTCCCAATGGCAATAATTGGAACGGCATCTTTGTCGAGGTGAAGGGAACAGCGTTGGCTGGCACAACTCTAACGGCGACCAAAGTCGAACGGGAAAACGAGGGAGCCGGTAACGCGGTGGACGAATTCGAAGTCGAAGGTTTTGTAACGCAGGCAGGCACTCCGAATGGCAATATCATCGACTTCACCATCGGAACCACTCCGGTGAGGACGACCGCGAACACGGAGTTCCGAGGCGGCTTGGTCGATGAGATCGTGGTTGGGGCCAAAATGTCCGCCGAGGGCCGATTCGATGGCACAACGCTTATCGCAAAACACGTGAAGTTTCACGAGAGCGTGCGCTTAGAGGGCGATATTGAGACAATCGGAGCAAACACGCTTACGATCAGAGGGTTACCCGGCGTGACGATCAATGTGAACAGTCAGACCGAATTCAAGGCTACCGGAGGCGCAACCGTTAACAGCCTCAGCGATCTTGCTGTCAACGACCATGTGCGGGTTCGGGGTCGGGTAACGGGCTCCAATACCGTCATTGCGACCCGCATCCAGCTGCGGTCAGCAGATACCGATGTGGACCTCCAGGGACCAGTGCAGGTTGTGTCCGATCCGAATCTAACGATTCTTGGTGTGACCGTTGATACGACGGGTGTTGAATTCCAGGGGGTTGAAGATGGGCCGATCAGCCGGGCGGATTTTTTCAGCGTGGTAAGGGTCGGTACTCTCGTCAAAGTTCAGGGGCGCCTTGTCAGTGGAACAGTTCAATGGCGTGAGGCAGAGTTGGAGGATTAAGTTGGCGTGCCTCAGTCGGTAGGGCAGGAAGAAATCAACGGTGTGGCATTAAGAAGAGGGAGATCAATGATGAATAGAACCAGTTGGAAAGAAATCATGTTGGGAACGATCGCCGGGTTATCACTGCTGACGTCACCGGCGGTTGGGCAAATGCGCAGCTTCGTGGACGAGCCGCCTGTGCGTGTGGATAATCGGGGGCCAGGTTCCCTGAACAGCGGTTCTGGTTCGCTCAACAGCGGACCTGGCTCGGTGAATAGCGGCCGAGAGGACGGCGAGCACGGTCATCGAGGACGGAATGGTCATGACCGTACGGTCGTAGCCCAGGCCACTGATAACATTCGGCAAGAAGATCGACGGGCAGATCGACGCGAAGACCGGCGGGAAGACCGCCGGATGGATCGCCGGGAAGATCGTCGCGAAGATCGGCAGGCCGATCGTCGAGAAGACCGTCAGATGGATCGCCAAGACGATCGCCGGTCTAACTCTGGCGGCGAACTGAGAGGCTTGGACCGGGCCGATCGCGTCGCCGGAGAACATGGCCGCGAAGGGCGGGAGCATGCCCGCGAAGTCCAAATGGATCGGCCGCACAGGCCGGAAAGAATCGACCGTCCCGACCGACCGGACCGACCGGAGCGGCCGGATAGACCAGAGCGGGCTGGCAGACACTAGATTTTTCCCGGCTGTTGCTATATACGCACTTCGGCGCCGAGGTACCTCGGCGCCGTTCTGTTTTGATAGTAAGGGGGTCTGCTGATCAGTGAGAATATCATTGCCGGGAGTAAGACGCATGCGTAGGGTCGCATTGCACATGGATGTCGCGGGCAGAAAGGGGATGGTGAGTGGAATGCAGAGGTCGAGTGTGATTGTGATGGCAGTGGTCGTGACGGTATTTGGTGAATTTTGCGGAGAGTCTGTATTGGCGGCGGACTCTACCGATGTGCGGCCACAACCGGCGACAGAGCGAAACTGGCAGATCAGTTTAACGCCGAGCTATAGCCATGGGAATTTTGGATCGAAGACAACCAGTGAATTTATCTATGCCCCCGTCTCACTCAGGCGATTCTTCTCAAAAGGTGATATTGCCTTGGTGATCCCCTCGGTAACGGCGATCACCGATGGACGAACCACCCTTGTCGGTGGGACCGCGTTTCGTGTTGATGACAAAGGCGGAAGCAACAGTGGTCCGGGTGGCGGTGGTGGCGGTGGGTCCGACGATAACTGCGATAAGAGCGGAAAAGGGAATGAATGTGGGACTACGACGCGTACCGCTGGACAGAAGGTTACGACTACCGGAATCGGCGATGTGATTCTAAGAGGTCGATACTATCTTGTTGAAGAACAAGACTATGTGCCGCTCATTGCGATGACAGCTCGGTTGAAGTTTCCTACGGCTACCGCAAGTCAAGGGTTAGGAACCGGCGAATTTGATCATGGGTATGGTGTTGAGGTATCTAAGCTCATTGGCCAAAGTTGGATGGTCTTTTTCGATGGGGGATATAACTTCATCGGCGACCCTGATCGGGCCGATGGATCTGGCACCTTGGGACTGCGTAACCAATATTGGTATGACGTCGGCACGGGATACTACTTGACGAAGGACCTGTTGACCAGCGTGTATTTCGAGGAATATCGCGCCCTTCGGCAAGGCTTGCCAAATGCCAGAGACCTGTTTTTCTCGACGAACTACCGGCTCTCTCCGGCCTGGCGCGTGAACGGTGGTGTGGCGGTCGGTCTCTCGAATGGTGCACCAGACTATGTTGCCTCAATCGGCACCAGTTACCGATTCTAGCAAATCCCTCCTCCTTTCGAGGCTGTTTACGCGCCTATCTACGATGCGTCTAATAATACAGACAGGCCAGCGCGGACGGTCTTGTTGTGGCATAGAGCCGAGTGACTAGAGTTCAGCATGCCACTGGATCAGTCTGCAGGACCTGATGACACTCAGCTGGTTGCTCGCAGCCTCAAGCAGGACCATGAGGCATTTGGACAACTGATTGATCGACATGCGTCCGCGATCGTCAACTTGGCCTATCGGATGATCGGCAATCTGGCTGAGGCGGAAGACCTGGCTCAAGAGGCGTTCTTGGCGGCCTTTAAGGCGCTGCCGACGTTTCGGGCCGATGCCAAGTTTTCGACTTGGCTCTACCGCATCGCCTCGAACAAGTGCAAAGATTGGCTGCGGGTCAAGCGGCCTGGGCAAGGGCAGTATGATGTGGACGCAGACGAACAGCTTGACCTCCATGTTTCGGAAGACCGGACGCCGGAAGATCTGTTGTCGCAGCAGCAGGTTGCCAAGGAGCTGAACGAAGCCATTCAACGATTACCGCCTTTGTACCGGGAAGCGTTTGTGCTGAAACATATTGAAGGATTGAGCTATGAGGAGATGGAAGACATCCTCGGCGTCGGGGGCGATACGCTCAAGATGCGGGTATATAAGGGGAGAGTGCAGCTCAGCCGTGAGCTGGCGGCGCTTGACCCAAATCAGTAAGACAGAAGCTGCAGGGTGGATCGATGACTGATCAGGATCTGTTCGTGCAACGGTTTCTGGATGGTGAGCTGACGCCGGAGGAGCGGGCGGCGTTTCTCAAGACGGTGGATGCTGATCCTGTACTCCGCCGGAGCTGGCTCAATCTTGAGCTGGTAACCGCGGAAGCGGCGCGGTTGCCGAGGATCGTTCCTTCGGCTGACTTCCTCCGCCGGGTAAAAGCGCAGACGGCCCCGGTTACTCCCGGCCTCTGGGATCGCCTGTGCGCGCTGTTCACGATGCCTCGAACATTGGAATGGAACCTTGCCGGGGCAATGGCGGCGGCCTGCCTTGCTCTGGTTGCGGTGGCGGGATTAATCCAATTGGTACCGGAACGGATCGTGGAAGTGCCGGTGGCGGCTTCGCCGGTGCAGACGGCCTCCTTCAACTCCACGCTGGAGCCGACAGTGTTCGTCCGCCTGGTGCTCGTGCAGCCCGACGCGCGGTCGGTGTCGGTAGCGGGGGACTTCAATGAGTGGAATCCGGCGAAGACCAAACTGGAACGGACGGACGGCGGGATGTGGACGGTGACACTTCCACTGAAGCCGGGCCGGTATGAATACATGTTCGTCATTGACGGTAAACAGTGGATCGCCGATCCCCTTGCCGCGGAAGGCACCGGCGATGGCTTCGGCTCACAGAATGCGGTGCTCGATGTGGAGATTTAGTATGCACGCGGATTTCCTTGCAACGGGTCTGATGCTTCAGTACTCTCTGGCTCATGGAAATGAGACTGAAGGGGCCCAGCCGCCTTTGCCGGACGGT
The DNA here is from genome assembly GCA_039794465.1 of Nitrospira sp. GTDB lineage: Bacteria > Nitrospirota > Nitrospiria > Nitrospirales > Nitrospiraceae > Nitrospira_D. Next base: position 4,902 of record JAYWIP010000191.1, on the reverse strand, counting down.
CTTTATCGCGCTCATGCTGTCAGGCGGACTAGGCGCCTGTGCCAAATCACCGGTCGTCACACCGCATGTGCCCAAGCCCATGGCCGGAGGTGTGCGGTTTACGGTGCTCGCGCCAGGGGCGAAGCAGGTCTTTCTCGTCGGGTCCTTCAACGGTTGGATCAAAGGAGCGACGCCCATGAACATTGTGAACGGCTCGGCGCTTTGGACCGTAGACGTTCCACTGAAAGCAGGCGAATACACCTTCATGTATCTGATTGACGGAGTTCGGTGGGTCACGCCGCCCCTGGCTGAGGATTTTGTCACTGATGGATTCGGGCAGACGAACGGAGTCGTGATTGTCCGCTGAAGGCGGGACATGAATGTGCGGTGAGACGATGACGAAGCACACCGATTTCACCATGTGGGTTTTGAGCGGGGTCTTGTTGTGCGCCGCCGGTCCGGCGGCAGCCGAACCCCTCACAGCTCACGATCGGGAAGAGATCAACCGGATCGGCTCAGCGCAAGGCCGCTCGGCGGGGGAGATCAATCCCTTGCTGGATCAAGTCAGCAAGGCCGGAGAGAGAGGGCTTCCCACCGAATCGTTGCTGAACAAGGTGAAGGAAGGTCTGGCGAAGGGAGTCGAGCCCCAGCGCATCGATCCGGTGCTGCGGCAGATGACCTCTCGGCTTGAAGCCGCGCACGAAGTTTTGGAAGAAGCCAGGACACGTGGCATGACGGAGGGGAACCGGCAGCGCGCGCTGGAGACGATGGCGGAAGCCTTGGCACGAGGCGCCACGAAGGACGAGGTGCGAGAGCTAAGCCGGTTGTCGCAAGACGGCCGACATAAAGCGACGCAGGAAGAGTTGGCGGCCGGCGCCAAGGGTTTGGCGGTCATGAAAGAAGGTCGCATTCCTTCCAAGGAAGGGACCGCCTTGGTAGGAGAGGGGATTCGCCAAGGCTACCGCGCCTCGGAACTGCTGGACCTTGGCCGGGAAGTGAAGCGGCGCGGGTCGGATTTCGAAGAAGGCCGTGCCAGTCTGCAACAGCTGCGCGAACAGGTGAGCCGTGGTGAACGCAGCGGCAAACTGTTCCGTGAGGACCGGAGCGGGTCCGGAGACGGTGACCGGGGTGAGCGTGGCGATCGAGGCAGCCGAGGCGATCGGAGCGATGCCGGGCGCGACCGGTCCGATCGACAAGACCGGTCCGGGGGAAGTGACCGTCAGGATCGGATCGACCGTCCCGACAAGGTGGAGCGTGCCGACCGGGCCGAGAAGCCGGAACGGGTGGAGCGTCCCGAGCGGCCAGACCGTTCCGGCCACGGGCGAGACTAGTCGGATCAGGTGATTTGTCCCGTACGGGCCCCTCATGTCTCACTGCTGAAAACTGATCGAACGATGGACGATTCCCGACCTGCCTGATAAGTTTGCCACAGTGCGGAAAGCGTGACGCCGCCATGTGGAAACACCGGGTCTGCCAACCGCCTACGAAGATGGAAACAGAACATCCAGATTTGAGGAGGCCTCTATGATGAAGAAGCTGTTGGCAATCAGCGGCGTACTTTTGGCAACCGGGGGAACTGCATACGCACAAGCAGACACGCCTGTCATCGATCAACGGCAAATGAATCAAGAACAGCGGATCGACCAGGGAGTTGAGAGCGGGCAATTGAATCCGCGAGAGGCCAAGCGTCTGGAGCGGCAACAAAACCGCATCGATCACATGGAGAACAGGGCAAAGGCGGACGGAGTCGTCACTGCACGCGAACGGGCTCGGATCAGCGCGGCTCAGGATCGGACTTCTCGAAACATTGCGCGCGAGAAACACGACCGGCAAGGCAATCGGCATCGCTGATTCTTGGCCGGGCGAATGGAGTCGGGGTGAGGCGTTTGGGACAGGGTTCCTGAACGCCTCGTTCGTTTTTTGAGGGTTGCAATGAATGCCGGCATCACCTGCATTCCTCGAAGGCGAAGACCCTGCTAGAATGCCTGCATGGACGTCATCGCCACCCACAGCAATGCGGATTTCGATGGCCTGGCTTCCATGGTTGCGGCGCGCAAACTCTTTCCGGAGGCCAAGCTGGTCATTCCAGCCGGCGCTCAGGAAACGCTGCGGAATTTTCTCGCCGTTCACGACCTCGATATCACAAAACTGAAGGACATCGATCAGGCACAGGTCACCCGACTGGTGCTGGTCGATACCCAAGAGCCAAGCAGGATCGGCGCCCTCAAGGCCTGTCTTGACAATCCGTCCGTCGAGGTCGTTGTGTTCGATCACCATATCGAAACCGACTCGGTCTGTGCGGGACGTTCTACGCAGTCCGTCATTCAACCGGTCGGGGCAACCACGACGATTCTCATCGAGCAGCTCCGGCAACGACAGATTACGTTGACGCCATTCGAAGCAACGGTGATGGCCTTGGGTCTATACGAAGAAACCGGATCGTTTGCCTTTCCGTCCACAACCAGCCGGGATTTCGAGGCTGGCGCATTTCTGGTCGGTGCCGGCGCGGATCTGAATATGGTAACGGACACCTTGCGCCGTCCCCTCGATCCCGATGCGATCACGCTGTTAAATGATTTCTTGGAACACAGCGAAGTGCATTACCTGGAAGGCCGGAAGGTCCTGGTGGCGACCAGCACGATCGACCGTTGCCGTGGTGAAGCCGCTGCTGTCGTGCATACGCTTGCTGAATTGCAGGGAGTTGATGCCGTCGTAGTCGCGGTCATGATGGACGATCGAATCGAAGTGATCGGGAGAAGCCGCAGGCCCGAGATTGACGTCGGGTGGATCGCGAGGGAGTTCGGAGGCGGGGGCCATGCCGTAGCGGCGGCTGCCACGGTGAAAGGGCGGCCGCTTGCGGAGGTCAAAGAGAAACTGGTCAGGCTGTTGACCACCCACTACCGCCCGACCCTGTTGGCCCAGGACGTCATGACTCGTCCGGTGAAAGCGATTGAGACGGATACGGCTGTCACGGAGGCCGGGCAACGGATGACTGCCTATGGACTCAATGTGTTTCCGATCCTGGATGAGCAGGACCACTATGCCGGATTGGTCAGCCGGGAGTTGATTCAAAAGGCGCTGTTTCACCGGCTCGGCAAAATGTCGGTGCGGGAGATCATGCAGACCGACGCGTACCAGGCGCGGCCGGAGACACCGTTCCACGATGTTGAACTTGCGATGATCGAGCGGAACCAGCGGTTTGTCCCGGTCATCAAAGACGCCAAGATTGTCGGCGTCATTACCAGAACGGATTTGCTGCGGACCTTGCACGACGATGTGCTGAAGAGCGCCAGAATGAAAACCCTGCGTCCCAGCGCAGCCGAGGCTGAGATTGGAGGGCCGCACCGCAACGTCACAGGACTACTACGGAGCCGGCTGCCCCACCGGCTGGTCACGCTGTTGGAAGAAGCAGGGCAATTGGCTGACCGGTCAGGAGTGTCGCTCTTTGTCGTCGGCGGCTGCGTGCGAGATCTGCTGTTGGGCATCAACAATCTCGACCTGGATCTCGTGGTCGAGGGCGACGGCATCGCTTTCGCGCGAAAGCTGGGTGAAATGTTGCGCGCGCGTGTCAAGGCTCACGAAAGGTTCGGGACCGCGATCGTGCTCCTGCCGGACGGATTCAAGCTCGACGTCGCCACCGCGAGGACGGAATATTACGAGTACCCCACTGCCTTACCGACCGTCGAACAGGGCTCGATCAAGAAGGATCTCTACCGGCGCGATTTCACGATCAACGCGCTGGCCGTTCGGTTAAATGGCAAGGGCTTTGGCGACGTCCTGGACTTCTACGGCGGACAGCGTGACCTGAACGACAAGGTCGTGCGCGTGCTGCACGGACTGAGTTTTGTCGAAGATCCCACCCGTGTCTTTCGAGCCATTCGATTTGAAACCCGTTTTGGCTTTCATCTCGGCAAGGACACAGCGGCGCTTATCGCAGGGGCGGTTAAGATGAATCTCTTTCAGCGGCTCTCCGGCCACCGGCTGTTGGAAGAACTCAAGCTGCTGCTGAGCGAACGTGAGCCGAAGCAAGTAGTCAAGCGGCTGGCGGATCTTGATCTGCTCCAATTCATCCATCCGAAGTTGAAGTGGTCAGACCGGCTGCAAGTCCTGTTAGGTGCCATTGAGCAGGCCGTCGATTGGTATCGTCTGTTGTATCTCGACCGGAAGATCGAGGTCTGGCTGGTCTACATGATGGGATTCCTGGAAGTTCTGCCGGGGCGAGCCGTGACGGATGTACTCAAGCGGTTTCCATTTTCAGAATCGGAAGCACGCACCCTTAAGTCCTCTCGGTCCGGCTCCCAGGGGATCATACGCCGGCTCACCGGAAAATCGACACTCAAGCCGTCCGAAACGTACCGCTTACTGTCAGGCCTGTCCGACGAAACCCTGCTTGGCTTGATGGCCAAGAGCAAAGGCGACTCAGTGAAACGCCAAGTGTCGGCGTTCTTGACACACTATCAGCACGTGAAGCCAATTCTGACCGGTGCTGATCTGAAAGCAATGGGGCTCAAACCGGGACCGAAATTTAAACAGATTCTTGATCACTTGCTCGATGTGAGACTCAACGGAGAGGTCAAGACGGAGACGGAGGAACGAGCGCTCGTTCACCGTATGGCGAATCTCTCCGCTTGATGCGCACTCAGTTCATCGGAATGATCGTGGCCGAGACTTCGTTGGGCAGGAGCAGGGTGGCTGTTGCGCGGTTCTGTTCGTCCGGCTGAATCAAGGCGAACAGCGGCACCGGCTGCGGGACACCGCCGGGCGGGAGAGCCAGCATGGCTGGAAAATCGATCAACGGCGAGAGTGTGGTTTGGCCAGCTAAACGAAGGCGAAAGGCCATCAGTACATCACGTAACCGTTCCGCCTTGTCCTCTTCAGACAGTTCCGGGATCGGCGCAATCCCGATATCCCAGAGCGGCTTGG
>JAYWIP010000190.1:0-10093 GCA_039794465.1 Nitrospira sp. | reverse complement strand
AGGGGACGGATCGGGATAGGCAACGACATCGAGTAGATGGTATGCATAGAGGCCTCCGAACAGGAGCAGCAGTCCGAGCACGCACACCAGGAACCGCTGAACCAGTGAGATTTCAACGATTCGAGCAATCATAGATTCATGGTGTCCGTTTACGAGGCGCGGCTGGAATGCCCAGTCAATTGAGCGTGCGGGTGGCTGCCTGTTCTTTGATCAGCACGGCGCCCTTGGTCACAATCCGCTCTCCCTGGGACAAACCTTCAAGAATGCGGGCCTGCTCAGGCGAGACTGTAACGAACTTGACTTCACGTCTCACATACCGATCGCTCCGCTCCACGACATATACGAACTGTTTACCGTCCACTTCCAAAATCGCCTCCCGCGGCACGGTGAGGAATTGTGCGGTATCGCTCACGTCAAGTTGCAGCCGAGCGAACATTTCCGGTTTCAACTTGTGGGCCTCGTTGTTTACTTGGGCGCGAACCTTGATCGTTCTGGTCCCGGGATCGACGATGTCACCGACCGCCGTCACGGTCGCCGGAAAGTCAATGTCCGGATAGGCCTCGACCTTCACCACGGCCGATTGCCCCTCCTTCACCAACGCCAGATCCCGCTCATAGAGATCGGCCAAGATCTGCAAGCGGTCCAGGTCGGCGATCGTGAACAACACATGGTCAGAATCCCCGGTGACCGACTGCCCCGGCGTGACGGTACGCTCCACAACAATCCCGGTGAGCGGGCTTTTCATCTCGAACCGGGAAGTAATCTGCTGTTTATCCAACGGCTTCTCCAGTTCTTTGAGCGCGATTCTGAGCGAAAGCAGGCGCTCCTTCGCGCGACGGAATTCGGCCCGCGCCTTGACCAGCTCATTTTCGGCCTGTTTCAAATCTTTCAGGGGCAGCGCCTTGTCTTCATAGAGGTCTTTCGCCAATTCATGCGCTCTCGTGGCATACTGCAGCTCGGAATCCTCCTTCACATATTCAGAATAGGCTTGAGCAATATCAGGGCTGTCGACCACCAGCAGGATATCCCCCGCCTTGACTCGGTCCCCAAGATGGGCTCGAACCTCGACGACACGCCCCTGAAGCGGCGATGAGATGCGTGAGTATCGATCTTCCCCGTAGGCAACCTTGCCGGAAAGCGCCAGCGTTTGGCGGGAAGAGCTGAATCCGACGATCGCCGTCTCGACTCGCGATCCCATCCCCTTCTCGACGGCGGGGTGTGCAGCCGCATCCGAACGCGGAGGCTGGTCGCTTCGACCACAGGCCGAGAGCAACACCAAGGCCGCAGCCAGCGCGACAAAGAACCTTGCGTGCAAGACACCGTGCATCTCCCCTCACATCCCCCAATCCTCAAGCTTCACGCGCACGGCAACCGTCACTTTTCGACTCACATCTCGATCTCTTGCCCGACCGCGCTCTCCAATTGGATCGCGTTGCGTTGATAAATAAATAGCGCCTCGATGAAGTTTTGTTGGATCATTCTGGAGGTCCTAGCCGCATCCAGCAAATCTAGCAGCGTGGCGCCGCCTCGCTCATAGGAGCGTTCAACGATCGCAAACGTCGAACGCGCATCGTCCAGAACACCCCCGAGGTAGGCCTCAACCAACCGCCGGCTTTGGATGAGATTGCGATAGGCCACATCCACCTGGTTCTCGACCAGATTGAGCGTCTTGCCGAGATCGGCCTCGGCCGACTGAACCGCCGCTTCCGCCTGCATGATACCGCCCTGATTTCGGTTGAACAACGGCAGCGGCAAGCCGAGGTTAAACGTCATTTGATTCGAATTATCCGGTCCCCTCGATCCCTGGATTGCATACCCGGCCCCGATGGTGACATCGGGGACTCTGTATGCCTTGGCCAGTTTGAGATCGGCCACCCGCTGCGAAAGTATGAGCCGCTTCGCGCGAACGTCAGGCCGTGATTCGAGGGCGATCGCGCCGAGCTTAGCAATGTCGGGATCCAACCGCCGAAACTCCAGATTACTGGTCAATTCCAGTTCGATTGCCGGCGACACGCGCAGCAATCGCCGAAGTTCGGATCGAGCCGATTCCGCCTCCTGAATGGCCTGGATCACCTGCGACTGGAAATCAATGTGTTGGAGACGGATACGAATGAGATCGACCTCGGCGATAAATCCTTTCTTGAGTCGAATCGTGTTGACCTCAAGAATGCGTGAAAAGCGGTCCTTGTTTTCTTCCGCCAAAGCCAGCCGTCTCCGCGCCAACTGTATTCGAAAGTACGCATCTTTGACCGCAAGACTGAGTTGCCGAACCGCGTCTTCAAAGCTGGCTTCCGCCGACTGAGTGCCGAATTCCGCGCCCTCGATCCGATACCCTCGCTTTCCCGCCAATTCAAACAACTGTTGGATTTGATGAGAGATCTGCCCACCGCTCCCCAACGTGCGGTCCTGGACAGGGGAGCTGACCAGACCCATCGAGGCAACCGGATTCGGGAACAAGCGGGCGGTAATCTCTTGTCCCTTGCTGAACTCAATTCCGTACTTGGCAATCAGGAGATCGAGATTCTGCTGCAGAAATAGCCCGATCGCCTCATCGAGGCTCAACCGAAGAATTTTTCCCGATACGGCTTCGCCTGCGCGTGGAGACACCGCAGGGCTCGGAGGAATCAGAACGCCAGCCGCCGCTAACCCGACATCGACGACACAACCAGAGATCACCACGATCAACAGACCTAACCGAAAACAACTGCGGGCCGGTCGACATCCCATGCCATTCTTCACGGCATTACTCCCACAGGCTCACATACAATGGAGATGTGTCTGCAATCACGGACACCATCGGCTCACCGATTCGCTGATGCGAAACGATACCGAAACGAGAATTCAATGGGTTTGCAGCTATTGCGCCCCGTATTGATCGGGGACTCAAGGGTGGACTCGGCGGGACCGACCAGAACACTGCCGGCGATACGATCAGCTATCCAGCCCGTTTCCGGAGGCGCTTTCCCGCAAATGCTTTCTGACCCGCACTTTCTCATGATGTTTGCGGAGCAGCTGTCGGCGAATCACATCCCGATCTTCCGCGACAATCCGCACCAGGCGATCCATATCTTCGGCGTGCTCTCGCACCAACTCTGAAAGTTTCTGCAGCTGCCCTTCCAACCGCTCCAGACGCCAAGCCATGTCGTTGGATGATCCCGCCCGTTTGGCACCCGAAATTCTGGCTGCGGGACGATGATTGTCTTGAAGAGCGGCGACGACGACATCGCGTTTCATACTCACTCCTTTTCCCGGTGCCGGGGGAGACACCGTGCGGTTGTGTAGCTAGTATTATCCGCAGACGGCTGGAAGTCAACGATCCCCTTTCTTTCTATTTGAACACGGTCCTGCTAGAATTCGACGCCATGAAGGATATCTTCACGATGGTCCTTGCCGGCGGCAAAGGCGAGCGACTGTTTCCCTTGACCGAGCAGCGCGCCAAGCCCGCCGTGCCGTTCGGCGGCAAATACCGGATCATCGATTTCACCCTGAGCAATTGTTTGAACTCAGGCCTCCGCAAGATCGCGGTCCTGATCCAATACAAATCCCATTCACTCGACCGCCATATCAGAGTCGGCTGGAACGTGTTGAATGCCGAGTTGGGCGAGTTCATCGCGTCGGTCCCGCCGCAGCAACGCATCAGTGAAGATTGGTATAAAGGCACCGCTGACGCGGTCTACCAGAATATGTTCTTGATCGACAGCGAACAGCCCGAGTTTCTCCTGATTTTGGCGGGGGACCATATCTATAAGATGAACTACGCCGAGATGTACTATTGGCTGATCGCCAAGCAGGCCGACGCCGTAGTCGGTGCCATCGACATCCCGATTCAAGACGCCTCCCGATTCGGCGTCATCTCCGTGGATGAAGACTATCGCATCGTCCGATTCGATGAAAAACCTGAGCAGCCCACCGCACTTCCAAACGATCCGGCTCACGCCTTCGTCTCCATGGGCATCTACCTGTTCCGCACACAGGCGATCCGGAAACATCTGATGGCCGATGCCCAGCACGCCGGTGCCCATGACTTCGGCAAGAACATTATCCCGAAGATGATTGAGCAGGGGCGCGTGTATGCATTCAAGTTTCAAGACGCGAACAAGAAAGCCGTGCAATACTGGCGAGACATCGGTACTCTCGACGCCTATTGGGAAGCCAACATGGATCTGGTCGCCGTCGATCCGCAATTCAACCTCTACGACCCTGAGTGGCCGATCCGCACGTACCAAGGGCAATTTCCTCCGGCCAAGTTTGTCTTCGCGCAGGCCTATGAAGGGGGCCGCATGGGCGTGGCGCTCGACTCGATCGTCTGCGGCGGCTGCATCGTATCCGGCGCGCGCGTTCAGAATTCAGTGCTCTCGCCGAACGTGCGCATCCTGGACCACGCTGATGTCCGTGAATCAATCGTGATGGAAAACGTGAATATTGGTGCACACAGCCGCATCCGGCGGGCCATCATCGACAAAGACGTGACGATTCCTCCGCACACAGAAATCGGCTACAACCGGGATGAAGATGCCCGGAAATTCACCGTGACGGATTCGGGTCTTGTCGTGATCTCAAAGGGAATGAAACTGCATGCCGCCGTCGATTCATCCGGTTGACCTGATTAGCGCCCTTCGCCAGAAGCATCTGACCCCCGCCATCGTATTTCTCACTTCGCGCCGGGCCTGTGACGAAGCGATGGAGTCGTTCGACGTCGCCGACATCGTGCTTCCGCCCGCGCGGCAGGAGGTCATCGCCGCAGCGCTCGATCGGGTGATCGCGAATTACCCCAGCGTAGCGGAGCATCCGCTCATTCCCACGGTACGGCGCATCGGCGTGGCCGCGCATCATGCCGGCCATCTCCCCTCCTGGAAGATCGCGATCGAAGAACTCATGCGCCAGGGATGTCTCGATGCCGTGTTTGCCACCACAACCTTGGCCGCCGGCGTGGATTTTCCCGCGCGCACCGTGGTGATCACCCAATCCAGCATCCGTAAGGCGCGTGACTTCACGGATCTCACCATCGGCGAAGTGCAGCAGATTGCAGGCCGTGCCGGCCGTCGGGGAAAAGATCAGGTGGGATTTGCCGTGATCACGCCCTCCCCCTACATCGATCTCGGCGTCCTGACCAAGGGACTGACGGGCCACCCGGAATCCATCGACAGCCAATTTACGATTACGTATCCCATGGTGCTCAATCTGTTAAAAGCCCATCCGCATGAACAGATTCACGCGATCCTGGCCAAGAGCTTTGCCCAATTCCAACTTAACCAACGGGCCGAACTGTTGGAGCGCAAACTAGATACGCTCCATGTTCAGATGGAACCCTTCGGGCCTCGTGTCTGCACAGACTGGATCACGCAATGGCAGACCTTCGACCAGGCCCGCAGGCAACGGCCCCATCGCCAGCAGGTCAAACAACAAGAATCGCCTGAACTGACCGCCAGGTTTCATTTCATGACCCCGGGACGAGTGGTAGGACTCACGCGGGGCCGGGGGATCGTCCTGCGCCAATACCGGAGCAAGGGCCAACGGAATCCGATGATTTCCGTCCTCCGGCCTGACGGTGCGGTGACAGAATGTCCCGCGGCAACCGTTGCGGAGGTCTTCGACCGTGTCTTTGAGTGTGACGAATCCTCCGCGTTCCCCTGGTGCTCGGCGGCCTCCTTTGACGAACTGCACTACCAGCTGACGGAACTGCCGACCAGACTGCCGACGCTGCCCATCTTGGTGCCGAAAGAGTCCGAGCCGCTTCCCGACGCGATCGTCCAATCGTTGGGCGACTTCCCCTGCCCGACCTGTTCGTCGCGTCCGGCGTGCCAGAAAGATGTCGCGGTAGCATCACGGCTTCGCCAAGAACAACACCGCCACACCAAATCCATCCAAGCGCTGCGGGCCAGCTTGTGGCATCGGTTCCAGGAACGGGTCGAGGTGCTCCAGACATTCGGCTATCTCACACCCTCAGCCCATCTCACGGAGGACGGGGAATGGGCGCGCCTGATCCGCATCGATCATTCACTGCTGATCACTGAGTTGATCAGGGCCGAGGCCTTTGCCGGAGCGGACCCGGCACTGCTCACCGGGGTCATGGCCAGTATCGCGCATGACGACGACCGTCCCGGCGCCTTTCCACGTATCAGCACGGGTCTCAGCTCACTCCTCGGGCAGGTGCGGAAGCTGGCGGAAAGCCTGTCGTCCTATGAAGATCCTCCGCTCCTCAGAGCCGATATCGCGGCGGTTGCCGAACGCTGGATCGCCGATCCGACGCTCACCTGGATTGGGCTGTGCCGCTTGACCACTATGGCGGAAGGCGATATCTATCGGTTGCTGGCGAGAACCTTGGAGTTCCTGTCGCAAATCCATACGCTGCACGTCACCCATCCAGGCCTGGCGGATTCCGCCGCGAAAGCGATTGCCCTGATTCGCCGCGGGGTACTGGAGGAATTGCCGTGACGACCGACGAACTTGAACGTCTTCTCGCCCAGCAGCCGGTGGCAGTCCTGCATCGCTTGGCCCGCGGCCGTGTGCATCGGCATTTCCGAGCCGGCAAACGCCGCCTCATCGAGTTACTCCTCCAACATTCGAGCCAGAATCTTGCAGGACTCGAATCCGATTTGCAGACGCTGATCATCGACCGGCAGGGCCAGCCTCAACTGCCTCCAGGGGCAACTCGGACGGCCCACCGTGTCCCATCGCCCCCTCAGAAACGATCACCGAACCGAGGAGGAGAACCGGAAACCTCAGAGCCCGCCGTCTCCCTGACGGCCTGGCTCGAGGGTCTTGGGGTGCCGCCCCCCCAGCCGTTTGTGCCGGACCCCTGGCAGAGCGAGGCATTAGCCGCGCTGGACGACACCGACGTCGTGGTCAGTGTCCCGACTGGAAGCGGAAAAACCTACGTGGCCGTGGAAGCCGCACGGCGGGCCATGGAGGACAATCGCACCGTCATTTACACCTCACCATTGAAAGCCTTGTCCAACACGAAATTCACCGAGTTCTCCAAGATCTTCGGCTCGGACAAGGTGGGGATTTTGACGGGAGATCGGCAGGAAAACGGGCAAGCGCCCTTATTAATCATGACCACGGAGATTCTCCGGAACTTGCTCTACGATGCGGCCAGCGGCGAGATCGATGTCCGGCTGGATACGTTGGGGCTCGTCATCCTGGACGAATCGCAATACATCGCCGATCCTGAACGCGGCGTGGTGTGGGAAGAAACCATCATCTTTTGCCCCTCACAAGCGAAGCTGCTTTTGCTGTCCGCCTCAATCGGGAATCCGCAGGACATCGCCGATTGGCTGACCTCGATCCGCCCAACGGCGAGCCGATTGGTCCGCCACAGCAAACGCACCGTCCCGCTCCGGGCCGGATACCTCCATCCAAACGGCAAGCTCGTGCCGCTCTTCAAAACGGTTGCAATCCCCTCCGGCCATCCCAGCCACCTGCATCCCGATGCCAAACGGCTGTTCCACGAGTACGAAGAAGAAACCATGCCGTCCGGCCGATCCAGACGGTAACGGGCGACTCTTAAAAAGAATACGAGAGGCTTGCGGTAAGCCCGTGGCGGAGCGATTCCATCTCCGTCAGCGGAAAGGAGAACGATCGCCCGTCAGCCAGATGGTTCTTCCAGGTTCCATCGATCATCCGGTTCCACCACACACGGTAGCCCACCTGGCCGGACAGCGCTTTCGAGAAATAGACCCTGGCGGCGATATCGGCATCCGCACCAAAACCAAACCCACGCATCGTAAAACTCGGGTCCTGGAACTCACTGGGAGTACGAAGGTGGTGCGTGTCCTCGTTTATAAATAGGTTGATCGGTTTGAACACGGCGGAACCGTGGACACTCAACCACCGCGTGATGCGATATTCCGTTTGGAGACCGGTCCGAAGAGAATACCAAGTATTGGTGTTTGAGATAGCTAGTTGGGAATTGGGGGTCGGGGGATTGCTTGGCACACACAGTGGATTGAAAGCGGGGTCAGTGGGATCCAAATCGATCGTGGCTCCAGCCGCCGAGCAGGACACCTGCCGGACTCCAGAGGCTTCATGTTTCTGCCGCCAATATTGAAAGCCGACCAGTGCATCAAGACTACCTCGGCTGTTCGGAAAATTCAGAATCCGGGCCCCGGCATCTGCATTCAGATAATACATCCCAGATCCGCTGATATCGCTATGGGTGCGTAGGGAAGGGCTTCCTCCATCCGGCCGAAGAAAATCATCATCCGTCAGACGGCCGCCTCCAATGTTGGCCCCTCCGATGTTCAGTCGGCCAAACCACCGCGGGCCCACTGAAACTTTTGCGGTGAATTCAACGACATTTGTGGAATGGTCGCTGTAGGTCAATCGGGAGGTCGGATTTCCGAACGGTGATTGTACCGAGGCATTATGACTCCACCGACTATCGCCGACACTGATCCAAGTGCCGAGGCCGAGCTCCACTCTTACACGCTTCGTCGGCTCCGGCTCCTGAGCGCCGGCAGAAGACCACACCGGCGGCAGGCAAAGGGCAACTGTGATCAGACAGCCGATCCTGGCAAGATTCCGTCTCACCTCCGTACTCCGCCCCGCTGGATCACCACCGTGTCATAGCACCGTTCGGCCGTTTCCGGCATCACACGCTGGCAGGACGCGCGAATGTCTTCTTCCTGCAATTTACGCTGAACGGACACAGAGAACCAGACAAGCCAGGTCCCGATAACCGCCAGAAGCACGGCGCCCGTCACTAAGTAGCCCCACGCGCTCCGTGGAGTGGAAACGGCACGCGGGACTTCACCCGGCGGCGTATCGTTCCCCTGCTCCTTGTCCGCAACCAGATGAACCGACGGCATGACGGTATCTCCTCTTGTACAAGATTCCAAAGATAGTTGATTGCATACAGCCAATTTCAGCACAAATCATACCTGAGGGCCCACATCCTGGACAGAGTTTTCACTCTTTGTCAGAACACATTGGGTCAGGCCAATCATCGATCCTGCCCGTCGCATGTAAAAGATGTGGAACTCAGCCGCGTCATCTTGGTAAGATGCGCTTCGGTTGGCGATTGGTCGGTGAGATCAGTGCCCCGCTCCCTATCCACCCAACCCCGCCGCGACCGCTAGACGTGCCGAGGTAGCTCAGTTGGTAGAGCACAGCCCTGAAAAGGCTGGTGTCGACAGTTCGATTCTGTCCCTCGGCACCACGTAGCCCTGCCGTGGTTTCCTCTTTCAACTCAACGGTGACAATCAAAACGAGAACCGATGGAGGGTTATCGTGAGAGCGTCCGAATGTACGCCAGGACGTCCCGGCTGTCCTGCTCCGACAACCGAACTTTCCACGAGGGCATGCTCGATTTGCCTTCATGAATCGTATTGAGCAAGAGCGCGTCGGATTTCTTCTTTGTCGCAGATGCCGTGAGATTGGCCGGGTCGGCCCCCAACAATTTGTAACCGTCCCCCTTGCCTTCGGCTCCATGGCAGCCGGCGCAGAGCTTGACGAACACCTTCTTTCCTTTTTCAATTCGAGCTTGTGAAGGATCAGCTCCTGGCTGTCCGTAGGCCGCCGGCGCTCCATTTCCCAGCACGACCAGGAGCATCACGCCTATCCAGATATATGGCGACCTCATCGTCTGCTCCTCACGACCCGTGCAGCTGTGTCCCTTCCGCTGTCTCGCCGAACCCGTTTCCAGCCTCCCTTGATTGCCGGTTCGATGGGAGCGCCCCCTCAGCCGATCGGCCTTCCAGCCATCGGTACAAGACGGGCAACAGAATCAAGGTGAGCAAAGTCGAGGTCACCAGGCCGCCGATGACGACGATCGCCAGCGGGCGCTGCACCTCCGACCCGATTCCATCCGCAAAGGCCAGCGGGAGCAGCCCCAGCAACGCGACGAGTGCCGTCATCAGCACGGGACGCAGCCGGAGCAACGCCCCCGACGTGACCGCTTCATCCAGACTGTGTCCATCCTCGCGAAGTTTGTTCATGTAGGATACGAGGACGATCCCGTTGAGCACGGCCACGCCGAACAAATTGATGAACCCGACGGACGCCGGTACGCTGAGATATTCTCCCGTCAGCCATAGCGCGACGATCCCCCCGATCAACGCGAACGGCAGGTTCAGAATAATCAGCGTGGCCT
>JAYWIP010000189.1:0-3003 GCA_039794465.1 Nitrospira sp. | reverse complement strand
GGGGTGAAGCGGGCGGCGTAGGCGTCCTGGTCCGGTAGTTTGAGGAAGACCATGATGCCGGTGTCTGGGTTGATGGAAAAGGTCCCGGTCCCCTTCAGGGTGTTGTCGCCAGACGGTTCCAGCTCTACCTGAATCTTCGCCTTTTCAAATCCCTGCTGGATTGTGCCCTTGGCACGAGCGGTCTGGAACCGAGTGGCTGGTTGTGTCTCAGGTGGCACGCTACGACACCTCCGCCTCGAGCAAACACGCGACCTCTCCTTCGACTACTCCGGATAATCGGCCAACCGCCTTGCATCTCTCCACCAAGTTAGAATTCAGCAAACAGGCTGTAACTGCGTTGTGCCCTTCTTCTACGTCCCATCATGTTTCCTTCCTTGCTGAGAGTCATGCGTTGGCCTATGATTGGCGACCATGAGCCACTCACTGGATTTCGTCACCATTGAAGGACTCTTTGCCTATGGTCGCGCCCTTGCGCGACGAGCGTCGGAGCGGCGACTCGTCCAACCTCCGGCGCGAGAAGCGTCCAACAATGACTCTGATCGCGTCCACGTCAAGATAGAGCAACTGCGCTCGTTCGTCGAACGCTCAAAGTCCGGGTTTGCAACCGCTGAAGAGTACCAGTCGGCTCGGGAAGGTCTTATCGATGATCAGTTAGTGTTCTTCACTGCATGGAACGCGCTCCTTGCCGAAGGTGCGCTGCAGCCATTACTCCGGGCCAGAATCGGCGGGGTAGCCAAACCAACCTATCGACGTCCGGTGGCCATCATGCCTCGCACGCAGCTGACACCCACGCTGGCGGAAGGCCGTATCGTTCTTGAACTGGGCGATGACCGGTTTTGGTTGTTGCCTCGGGATCTTGGCGACCGGACGCTGTTCTTCACCATGCGCCACGGTGTGTCACAGGTCGATAGCAAGACCCATCGCGTCGGATGCCGCTTGCCGAATCAATTGGACCGCGAACGAGGCGTTGCCAAAGCCGATGCGGTCGGGGCGGCGCTCGCCCACATGATTGGCCTCGTGGGACAGCAGCTGGATTTTCTGCATCTCGCGAATTACCTCGATCCGCGAACCTTCCTCCATTGCATCAGCCGCAGCCCAAATACCAGGCAACTCTACGAACGGGTGTCTGCCACGTTACTGCAAGGGGCCTCCGCGTCCGAGCCAATCGTCGAGCCAGCACTTGAATCGTCGGATTTCGGTTGGGTTACGGGCTTGGAGAAGTTGGTGGAGATCGAAGAAGCCGCAAAGGCATTCGGCGTGGAGACCTCGATGGCCAAGCGGCTGATGAAAGATCCGCTCTATTGTTATCCGGGTGGCAATTCTTTCTTCGACCTCTATGTCAACGTCATCGATGGCCTCCACCGGTTGGGCTCTGCGCAGAAGGGGAAAGTCGCTTGTCTCTATACTCACAGTTCCACCCTGCGGGCCTTAATGATGTATTTAGACCCACGCCCATTCCATGAAGCTTTCAGCGAGTTTAGCGACTACAAGGAAAGCCAAGACAATGTGGTGTTGCTCACGGTCGAACAGGGACGGATGTCCGGCTACTCAACAGCGGTTGGGCTGTCCGAACGGGAGCGGGTGGTGCGCAACACATGGGTCATTGTGGAGGCTGCGAGAAAAGATCGCGTGACACTCAAACCGCAAACTCTCAAACGAATCGTCGCTCTCGTCTCCGGGGGAGATTTCGCCGGGGCTGGGGCCGCCCTAAAAGAATTGCACGTGGCCGGCCAACGCATGGGGTTGGAGGTCTATTTCGTTCGGCACGGCTATCTGGGTCTGGCCAACAATTGGATCGAACGTGTCACCGAAGAGCATACTCGCGGCATGGGCAGCCATCCCAGCAGTCCTATCGGTAGCAGCCGGTTCGAGGAGTTCAAGCAGGAGACGGTGCAGCACGTAGCCATGCGCCACCTGGAACCCTACGTGCGTGATGGCGCACTGATTGTGCTTGGGGGCGACGGCAGCATGCGAGGAGCTCGGGCTATTTACGAAGCATTCGGCATGCAGGTGGTTGGCATTCCAGGCAGCATTGATAACAATCTCGAAGGAACAATCTCTCTCGGGTTTCAGTCCGCAGTGGCGTTGGCGGATCAGTCCATCGAATCGCTCAAAGCCACCAGCTCGGCGATGGGAAGTGTGTTTTTCGTGGAGATCATGGGCGCTGGCTCAGGTCATCTTGCGTTGGCCTGTGCCTATCAGGCGAGAGCCGAAGGGTTGTTGGTCAATGAACATCCCGACCCAAACGCCTATATCGATGAGGTGATTCTTGGCACGCTCAAGCGGACATTGGGTGTGCCGAACAAGAGCCACCTCTTCGTCGTCGCCGAACGTACACCGCACCGTCATCATAAGGACGGCGGCGTACATGGACTGGTGGACTATGTTGCCGGAGTGATTGCTCGATGGCCGGAACGGCAGGCGCGGCCTGATCATTATCCGCTCACGGCGGCCACCAAAGCCACTATTCTTGGCCACACGCTCCGGGGTGCCAGACCAATACCGGAGGACAAAGCGATTGCTCAGCATCTTGCCCATGAAGTAGTGCACCGCCTGATCGAATCGCCTGATGACATTGTCGGCTGTCTCTTGGCCTACCGTGAACGGGGATCAATCGGTCCGATTCCACTCCATGCGGTCACATCGAAGCAGTTCGACTGGGACGTCTTCAGTCGGATGCATGGCAATACCCGCGTCTCGTAACTCTCTCTGCTGCCGTTCGATGCCGGGAGTCCAGACAAGGCCCCCTCATCCATCGTAACCGCAGCACGTGAGGAGTTCAGCAAGCTCGTTGTCATACCCTAAGTCCGATGGATGGCATCCCGGCGCTATGTCTGAGTGCGGAGGAAGGGTTCGATGTAGCGGCAGACCAGCAAAGAGCGATTGTCATCAGTGACGCGCAACCGCAGACCCTTATTTTCTGTCCCCTGTCTTGAGCGGGGTGAAGCGGGCGGCGTAGGCGTCCTGGTCCGGTAGTTTGAGGAAGACCATGATGCCGGTGTC
>JAYWIP010000188.1:0-5996 GCA_039794465.1 Nitrospira sp. | reverse complement strand
GTTGGTTACGAGGAAGGGGGCCAGCTGACTGAAAAAGTCCGACGCCGGCCTTATTCAGTGGTTTTGTTCGATGAAATTGAAAAGGCGCATCCGGACGTCTTCAACGTGCTGCTGCAGGTCTTGGACGATGGAGTGCTGACCGATAGTCTTGGTCGCAAGGTGGACTTCAAGAATACCGTCGTCATCATGACGTCCAATATCGGGACCAAGAACATCCAGAAGGGAGTCTCGCTGGGGTTCCAGAGTACTGAAGGCGAAGCAGCCAGACGGAAGAAGGAAGAAGTGATCGGTGAATTGCGGAAATCGTTCAGCCCGGAGTTCTTGAACCGGATCGACGAAATTGTGATCTTCCATCAATTGGAGAAGGAGCAGCTCTACAACATTCTCGATATTCTCATTCGCGAGCTCAATCTGCGTCTGTTGGAGAAGGGGATTGAGATCGAGGTCGATGACGACGTCAAACAGTGGCTCATTAAGGAAGGGTACGAGCCGCTGTATGGGGCCAGACCGATGCGCAGGGCTATTCAGCGTGCGATCGGCGATCCGCTCTCCGATGAGCTCATCCGAGGACGGTTTAAGGACAGCCGCAAAGTCAAAGTGGTGCTGCGTGACGGCGCTCCAGCCTTTGTTGAACAGGAAGCAATGGCGAGTGTCTAGCTATAGCCGCGTCATTGCCAGCCAGTGGTAGCCACGCCCCCTGCGGCTGACGGCCGCAGGGGGCGTGGTGTTTTTGCGCAGCACTACGGTAGTCTGTTGCCTATGGTTCATCCTCGCCCGCTTGAATCCACAATCCAGGACAAGGGCCTACAGAAGCCGGTCCTTGGAATTGAGTCATCGTGCGATGAAACGGCCGCCGCCGTGTTAGCACCCGACGGGTCGGTGCTCTCGAATGTGGTGGCGTCTCAAACAACAGTCCACGCGAAATTCGGCGGTGTCGTGCCGGAACTGGCGGCCCGGGCCCATATCAGTCAGATTGATGGTGTGGTCATGGATGCGCTGAATCAGGCGCATCTTTCCATGCACGATCTTGGTGCGATTGCGGTCACTCAAGGGCCTGGATTGGCCGGTGCGCTGCTGGTTGGGGTAAATTATGCTAAGGCGTTGAGCTACGGATTGGGTATCCCCCTGGTCGGGGTGAACCACTTGGAGGGGCACATTGCGTCGGCCTGGCTGGCTGATCCAACCTTCCCGCTACCATGTGTCGTGCTCGTCGTGTCCGGCGGACATACACATTTGTATAGGAGAGAACCGACCGGGGAATGTCTCTTACTTGGCTGCACCAGGGACGATGCCGCAGGAGAGGCGTTTGACAAAGGTGCGCAAATGCTGGGGCTCGAGTTTCCAGGAGGGCAGGCGATCGATCGACTTGCTCGGCTGGGCGATCCAAAGGCGATTCCGTTCCCACGCTTCCATCAACGGAAATCCAGCCTGGAATTCAGTTTCAGCGGGCTCAAGACATCATTGCTGTACACACTGCGCAAGATGAACGATCACATGCGAGCAGAGAAAATGGCCGATCTGGCTGCGGGCTACCAAGAGGCCATTGTGCAGGTGTTGGTGGCCAAGGCGTTTGCGGCCCTTGCCTATACGGGACTCTGCGCGCTGGCCGTGGTGGGAGGGGTGTCGGCCAATTCTCGATTGCGGGCGCTGCTGATCGAACGAGGGGAGCGGGAAGGTGTTCGGCTGGCATTGCCGCCATCAGCCTATTGCACGGATAATGCAGCCATGATCGCTTCGGCCGGTTGGCATCTGCTCATGACCGATCCGCAAATCGGTCGCCATGTCGACATCCGGCCGTCGCTCCAACACAGTGCCGTTCATCAATCGGGCCATAACAAGGAGCGCGCCCATTCCTGATGTCCATGGCCAGCTGACGGGTCTCCGCGCGAGCCAGGTAGCGGCGATCGACCGGCTCTATCGGCGGCGTGTGCCTCATGACAAGATCCTCACGCCGGAGCTGGCCAAGACAATGTGCCAGCTGACCCTCGATATCCGGCGTCCCATCGCCGTCGTGCTGACACGCCGAGGGCTCGTGCAAGAAATTATTGTGGGGACGGATCTCGTGCTGTCGCCGGCGACAGCCGCGCAATTTCGTGCCGGGCCTCGGTCGCTACGAGGGTTGCGGTTGATCAGAACGCAGCTGCGTGATCAGCCGCTGAGCCAGGAAACGCTCACCGATCTTGCGTACCTCCGGCTCGACCTGATCGGCACCCTCTCGGTGTTGCCGGACGGGAGTCCAGGCAATCTGTATCTTGCCCATCTTCTTCCGCCTGACGGGACCGGCCGGCTCTGCAATATTCTGAAAGCCGTCCCCTTTTACCAGTGTTCGTTCCAATGCGATCGCTTCATCGAAGAGCTGGAAGCGGAGGTGCATGTGGCGCGCGCCCGCCAAGCGGTTCAGGACGGTGATGAATCGGCGATCTTGGTCAGTGCGTCGCCGCATGGACGGGCTGAACAGGAAGAGCGGTTGATCGAGTTGGCCGAGCTCGCAAATTCGGCCGGAGTGCGGGTCATTGATCGCGTCGCGCAACGGACGGCGGATGGACACCAGCGGCATTTGCTGGGAAGCGGGAAATTGAAGGAAGTGCTCATCCAAACGCTTCATAAAGGCGCCGACATGGTCATTTTCGACCAGACCCTGTCGCCGGCCCAATCACGAGCGATTGCGGAGATGACCGATATCAAAGTCATCGATCGCACGCAACTTATTTTGGATATCTTTGCCCGCCGTGCCCACAGCCGGGAAGGAAAGGTCCAGGTCGAGCTGGCACAACTGCGGTATCTTTTGCCGAGGTTGTCGGGGAAAGGCACACAGCTCTCTCGTCTGGGCGGGGGAATCGGAAGCAGGGGGCCCGGTGAAACAAAGCTGGAGTCGGACCGCAGACGGGTGCATGACCGTATTACCCATCTGGAACGGGATCTCGCTCAGTTCGCTAAGCATCAGGGCCAGCGCCGAGCACGCCGAGGCCGGCAGGGGCTGCCCGTGGTGTCGTTGGTCGGCTACACGAACGCAGGAAAATCCACCTTACTCAATGTCCTGACCAAGAGTCACGTCTCGGCGGAAAACCGCATGTTTGAAACGTTAGACACCACGAGCCGCCGGCTCCGCTTTCCCGAAGATAGTGAGATCATCGTGACCGATACGGTGGGGTTCATCCGCGATCTTCCGAAAGAACTGGTCGGCGCATTCCGGACCACGCTGGAAGAATTGCATGAGGCCGATCTTCTGCTCCACGTTGTCGATGCTGGAGCGGCTGAGGTGGATGTTCAAATCAGCGCCGTGGTTGACGTCTTGCGGGACCTCGGCCTGGAATCGATTCCGCGAATGCTCGTGCTCAACAAATGCGATCGCCTTCCGCCGGATCAGATCGGGCCGCTCTCCAGGCGCTACCGTGCGGTCGGTATCTCCGCCATCAGGCCGGAAACCTTGCGGCCGTTGCTGGCAGAACTCTATGCCCATGTGAGCCGGTTGACGGTAGACCGGACACCCGCTCTGCCGAGTCGCCCCCAGAACGGGGAACCAGCCCTTGCATCTCGCCCATGACCGGTTGCACAATCGCCCCACTAGAATGAAGGGTCGAACTTCAGGCACAGCACAGACCGGAACAACTCCGTCAAAAATTGCCAAGATTCTGCTTCAGTCTATGGCAACGGCAGAGGTGGAGCTGGTCCATCGCTCTCCGTGGGAATTACTGGTTGCAACGATTCTCTCCGCGCAATGCACCGATCAGCGGGTGAATCAAGTGACACCGGCCCTCTTTCAGCAATATCACACCTCTTCGGAGATGGCTCAGGCGGACCCGGCTGAATTGGAGCGGCTGATCAAACCGACCGGATTCTACAAAAACAAAGCGAAACATCTGATCGGTTGCGCGCGAGCTGTGACTGAACGGTTTCACGGTGAAATTCCAAGGACCATGGAGGCATTAACGTCGATTCCAGGTGTGGGACGAAAAACCGCCAACGTCATATTGGGGGCGGCCTTCGGCCAGCCAGCTGTTGTTGTCGATACGCATGTGAAACGGGTGGCCAATCGGTTGCATTTGGCCAACTCGGACGATCCGGAAAAAATCGAACAGGCTCTGCAACAGGTATTTCCCAAGCGCCAGTGGACTCATGTATCGCAGCGCCTCTTGTTGCATGGACGATATGTGTGTCTAGCCAGAAGGCCTCGCTGCGGGGAGTGCGTCTTGTACGACCTGTGCCGGTGGAAAGGAAAGCAAGCCCGATGATCAAGAGCATGACGGGATTTGGCCGGCGGCAAGGAGCCTGGGAGGACGGGACTGTGACCGTCGAGGTTCGTTCGGTGAATCACCGGTTTTTAGAAGCGTCCGTCCGTATGCCAAAATCGATCGGACGGCTCGAAGAGGCGTTAAAAAAGGCCATCCAAGAACACTGTGCCCGCGGTCGTGTCGAGTGTACAGTGTTCGTTCAGGGAAACCGGGGAGGAACGCGGTCTCTTCAACTTGACGCTGGGTTGGCGAAACAGTACTATCAGGCCCTCCGCACTCTCCAGCGTAGTTTGAAACTCAGCGGTCCCATCGACATCGGGCTTGTGGCAGGTTTCCGCGATGTGCTCACTGTGTCGGATCAGCCGACCGAAGATCCGAAGCTCGCGAAACTCGTGGAGAAACTTGGCCTCCTGGCGGTACAAGACCTGGCAAAGATGCGGAAAAAAGAGGGCGCACTGTTGGCCCAAGACCTCGGCAAACGCCTGGAGATTCTTGGAGGATTGAAAGGGCAGGTGGCCGACCGAGCACCGGGTGTCGTCCAGGAGTCATTCCTCCGTATGAAAAGCCGGGTCGAGAAGTTGCTGAACGAACCCGTTCCGGACCTTCCCCGACTCCACCAAGAATTGGCCCTCTATGCCGATCGATCAGACATTACAGAAGAATTAGTCAGGTTGGATGCCCATATGGTACAGTTTGGCCAGACGATACACAGCACCCAACCGGTCGGAAAGACATTAGATTTTCTGCTTCAGGAATTGGGGCGTGAGGTCAACACGATCGGATCGAAAGCCAATGATACGGCGATTGCCACGGCTGTCGTTCTGATGAAAGCCGAACTCGAGCGTCTTCGCGAGCAGGTGCAGAACGTGGAATGAAGAAGGCTATGACTGCCAACACGATTCCATCAGATTCTGCATCGGCCGATGGACGATCCGTCCAGGAACGCCGGGGGATTCTGTTCATCGTGTCAGCTCCTTCTGGGGCGGGAAAAACGACACTCTGCAAACAGCTTGTGGCATCAATGCCAGGGCTGTGGCATTCCGTCTCCTACACCACAAGAAAACCGCGGGTGGGGGAAGAAGGGGGGCGCGAATATTATTTTGTCGAGGAAGATACATTCCAGGACCTCATGGCGCGCCATGAGTTTTTGGAGTATGCCCATGTCTACGGGAATTGGTACGGCACCCCGCGAAAGGCCTTGATGGATAAACTGGAACAAGGCGTCGATGTCCTACTGGAAATCGATGTGCAGGGTGCGCTCCAGATTAAGAAGAAGTTCGAGGATGCAGTGTTCATCTTCATCCTTCCCCCGTCCCTGGAGACGCTACGTGAGCGGTTGCTGAGTCGTGCCTCGGACTCCCAAGAGGTCATTCAACGCCGCCTTCAGAAAGTGAAGGAGGAGGTGTGGAGCTTCCGGGAATATTACTACATTGTTCGGAACGACGACTTGGGACAATCCTTGCGGGAACTGCAGAGCATTTTTCTCGCGGAACAGCTCAAGACCAAACGGCTGGATATGAATTGGTTCGAACAGAATTTCATTGTCGACAGAGACCCCAAGCAAAATCAACGGGACCCATCAACCACTACCTAGCAGGAGCGTACTATTATGGTCGATATGCTGAGTCTATTACCCCAATACACACCGAATGAATTTGATTCACGGCACAGACTGGTGATCGTCGCCTCACAGCGGGCCAAGCATTTGACCCAGGGGGCGAAGCCAACCGGTCCGTCGCGGTTCACAAAAGAGACGACGGCTGC
>JAYWIP010000187.1:0-4509 GCA_039794465.1 Nitrospira sp. | reverse complement strand
CGGAATAATCCGGCGGAGCATCGGCTCGGAAATACCACCAGGAGGAGACCGCCTTTTGCGAACCTTTCTCAACGAGCTCTCCCGCGCCATCCTTTCGTCCATCCCAGACGGCGAAGGCGATACTGATGAATTGCCCGGGGGTAATTTGCACATCCTCTTCAGGATGACCAGTCGACAAATTCCTGGAAAACACGACTTTCCAGGTCCCATTTGAATAGGCGCCCTTCGCTTTCACGTCTTGATGTTCCTGCGGCTTCAGTGTCCCGAAGCCTTTCGCACTCATGTCAACGCCCTTGTCTGACTTATTTTTCCAGAACCAAATATTGACTGGTCCGCCCTCGACTTGCAGCATGGGTTGACCATGAGCAAAGTGCGCTTTCTTGTCGCCCACCATAAACTCAAGTGCCGCGGCATCATCCGGGTCTTGGGTCGGATCGGCGTATTCAATCAGGACCGCCATCTGATTACCATCGTGTAAGGCCCGCACGATGACATCCTTCACCGTGACTTCCTGGATACGATTCTGCCAATGGACTTGCGGTGACATCGGAAACGTGGCAGGCGGCGCACTGCTCCAGACTGCCGCAGTTGGATCGTCCACTGGCACCCCCCCGGTCATCAGCGTGGCTCTAACCGAGACACTTTCTTGGGCAAAGCTTAAAGTTGCTCCCCCAACCATGACGGCTACAAGCACGCTGATCCCGCCACGCAGAATCTGCCCTACAATCTGGATCGCCGGTTTCATGCTGGCCTCGTTCCCTCTACACAACTCAATCCGTACACGCTGTCCCCTCTCTTATTCCCATGTCCGTGGAGATTGATGGGCTCCGTCATATTCGCCCATGATGATTTTCCAAATCCATTCGTCCGGCAATTCCACTTCCCAACGCGGCATGGCGGACTTCCATGGCGTACCTTCGATCGGGAGGCCGACACCACCCTTCTTGATGCGCCAGAACAAATAGCTTTCTTGTAACATGGCGATCGTCGTTGGATCAGCAAAATTGGCAGGAGCCGGAACAAATCCACGAGCGGCCGGGCCTTTGCCATCGAAGTTTCCACCATGGCAGGGTGAACAATAGGCCGCATAAAAACCCTTCCCCTGCATAATGTTTTCAGGAGTCTTGGCAACAGGGTTTGACAGGCCGGTGTATTCCCCGGGCGGGGCAGGATGAATCGTTCGGCTTTCAATGGGTGGTAGATCGCTGACCGCAGTACTGCCATATGTTTGCCACCCGACCAGCAACGGGAACAGAATGAGCACCCCATAACGGAGCGCTTGCAGACCTCCGAGATTTTCCCCGGTCAAGAACCGTTGCATCGGTCCCCAAAAGGCGTCTTTCGATTCCTTGCTCAATGTCTGAAAAATCACGATTCCGGATCCGGTCAGGAGCAGGTAGAGCGCTATCAAACTCGATGGGAGCGGCGCAGAGCCTGGTATATTCGGCAACACAAACTTGATAAACACGTACATGGCCACCATGAGAATGATCGGCTTTCCTAACGCACCCATGGATTCCTCCTAATTCGTATGCGCGTCCGCAACGAGCGCGGCTTCGGCTGCTTTCACCGGAGATGAAGGAGCCTTGCCCGGCATTTCGAGATCCGAGACGCTGACGGAAATCGGCTCCCCGCTCATCTGTTGAAGAAATGCGATAACGGCCAAAATTTCATTTTTTGAGAGTCCGATCGGATCCTTGTCAATGCGAGGCATCGTCGCAGGATATTCCTTTGGCACCCCTCCATGCCGGTAGTCTTTATAAACGAAGGCTTGGGGATCCGTCAGACTTTCATAGAGAAAATCCTTGCTCAGTTTGGCGCCAATTCCTTTTAAGTCGGGACAACGGGCGGACTCGCTAGGACCGATGGAGTGGCACAGCGCGCACTGCCCCTTACTGAAGAACACCGTCTGTCCGATGGCGGCGATGTCGGTCGGGGTCTTGATGCTGGCGATATCGATCTTTTCCTCCGCTGGAGGGAGAGAAGCCAACTGAGGGACTGCCAGGGACATGAGCGAAAACAACCCTAACACGATGAAGACAAATCCCGTGACCCGAATAAATACCGCCTTAATAAAGAGGAGGATCAGAATCCCCATCCCCACAATCGACAGTGCAATTAGCTGTAGTTGCGCGACTTCACTCATATGCCCTCTAATTATTAGTGCCGAGTGCTGATCGTTTGGTTTCTAATTCCACATTCGCCGGTCAAACTCAAAGCTTTCCCTACCCCTGCGGTCCCTTGTCAGGCGCCCCTCCAGCCATTGCCGGAATACCGTGGGGTAAATCTCCCTTTCCGCCTCCTGCGGCGGTTTTATACTTATCCCCCATCGTGGCGACCCAGAAAATAAACGCCACAAGAATGCAGAAGAAAAATGTACAGAAGGCCATGATCAGCGAGGCGCTGCCCAGCGCCGGGGAATAGGCATAAGGCGACGTATCCCGCATGACTCCGTACACATGCCAATGGACGCGGGATGACGACCGCGCATAGCCCATGAGGGTCATCAGAAGGATGACCATCACGGCGTTAAGGACAAGAGAATATCCCGCCCGTGGAGGCATACTGCCCCAGACCATTTCTGTCGTCGTTCTGGCGCTCTTGAGCAGGAGTGCCGTCAGCGGCGTGATCGTCAGTATGACAAAGATCACGATCAACACCTGAGACGTGGAGAAGTAATTGATACGGACGATCGCCGGGACAAAGTATCCCCAGACGCCGAGGACGATGACGGCAATACTCGCCAACACCAGGATGGCACCCATGACGGCTTTCCCGAATGCCGCCCATCCGGCTGTGTCTTGTTTGCCCGCGCGCCAATACATGACGAAGCTCATGAAGGTAATCAGAATCATGAGGTTCGATACCGTCATTTTGGCTGACATGACGCCGAGCACACCCAGCAACGGATGGTGCGCACCTCCCATTTTTTGCGCCTCTTCGATGCTGGCCACCAAGGAGTGTGGCGTCATCCAGACGGCAAGACAGAGGAGCAGACTGACCAGCATCATCAGCATGGCCTTCCGATACTTTGCCTCCGACCCGGGGATGCGATACGTAATCCCCAACCAGAAATAGTAGTTCGACCCAAGAAACAGGACCCCAATCAGCATGGCCTGGAGGATGAAGAGCCAGGACAGGAAGCCGCCCATCAGCGTAATGCCCATCTGCTGGTTGTACTGATAGATTTCCCGCATCAGCCAGTACCCGGCGAACGGCAGGGCCAACAGGCCGAATACGCCGATGAAATTGCCGACATAGCCCATCCAGTCGTAATGCTCTCGATCCTCCGCACTCTTCACGGACAAGTACCGAACTCCGGCGTAGGCTCCGCAGATGTATCCACCCAACACAACGTTCGCGATCAGCCGATGGATATTGATCGGCCACCAGGTGGGGTTCCACGTAGCAGCCCAGGCTCGTTCGAACGCCGTGCCTTCAGCAATGACGACGGGGCTGGCCTGAAACGTCGCCCAGGCATTGGGCACGATCATGATGAACAAGGCAAAGAAGTTGAGCAGGAACCCCAGAAACACGTGCAGCGATTTCTTCCGTCCTTCCTGCATCGCATCCCACCCGTACCAATACAGATAAAGCGTCGCGGTTTCGAGCAGGAACAGGAGACAGTAGAGTAAGAAGGAGGGGAAAAAGACGTCGGTCAAATAATTCATCAGCTTGGGGTAGAACGCCACCAAGAGAAACAACAGAATGCCGCCGAACAACGCCGTCGTGGCATAGGCGGACGTCAGGAGTTTGGTAAACTCCTTGGCCAGCTTGTCGTAGCGCTTTTCTCCCCCTCGCCAGGCGATGACCTCGCACAACCACGCGAAGATCGGCACACCTAAGACGAACCCAGCCAACAGCAGGTGCAACTGTGCAACAACCCAGATGATGTTCCGAGCGCCGATATACGGAATATCGCGATACTCAGTCGGACCGGTCGCGGTCCCTTCCGCCGCAATCCCGATTGAAGGAAGGGCGAACCATCCCGCCGCCAACAAGAGACCTGCGAGCCACGCTCCCTGAGCATTGACGGCCGGGAGAGCCCGTTGAATCGTTTTGACCCCCTGTTGTATGGCACTCACCTCATCACCTCGTAAATTACGGTTTCGTCGTGGCAGGGGCATTCGACACGGCCCCGCCTCCAGCCTTTTCCTTGCCCTTGTCCTCTTGGTCCTTCGCTTCCGCCTTCTGCTGCTCCATTGCCTCAACCTGCGCAACCAGTTGTGCAAGCCGTCCCGCCGTCTTGCTCAGGCTTTCGGCAGGTTTAAACACCGGCTCCACGGTCACCTCAGGCTTCATACAGCATTCGTGCGGGTGGGGCGTTGTCACGGGAAGCACCGCCCAAAAGACCAGCGACAACACCACACCGATTCCCGCCAGTGAAGCCATCATCAGTCCCTGATCGGTCGGCACGCGCATCAAATCCCAGCGTGTGATGAGTCCTTGATAATTTTCAGCCGCCGGGCGGGCGCTTTCTGCCATCCGCCGAATGAACTGCCCAAGAAT
>JAYWIP010000186.1:0-32280 GCA_039794465.1 Nitrospira sp. | reverse complement strand
GACCGGCTCCGCCAGCTCGCCGAGCTGATGCTCGCGGTCTCAGGCGAGTCCGTCTCGGTGATGAAGCGCCTGGCACCGGAGAAAGCACTGAAACTCAAGCGCAAGGACGAGTGGGACCTCTACCTTGAATTTCTCAAGATCCTGTTCAACCTGGCGGACCGGCTCGCTGCACTGCACATCCCACTGAAGGACCAGCCGGACTTCATGAACGCGCTGGAAGACACGGTCGCGCAACAACTGCAGAGGGTGCTGGAGCCGGCCTTCGGCAACCACGCCGATCAGATGGAAATCGTCCTGACAATCGGTACCGCTGTGGCAGAAAGCCGGCAAGCCTACGAGCCCTACAAGTTTCTCGTGACCGAGGAGTCGCAGGCCAAGAACGAGATGTTCCGCGACTTCGGCAACAGGATCGCCAACGCCCTTGGCGCGCCAGGCAATCCCCAGTTGACATCAGCCGCCACACTCTGTGCAAGCGCCGTCGTGCCCGCCATCGGCGCGGTACTTCAAGGACAAGCACCGCCGGTAGCCGCTGCAGCGCAGCCGGCTACCGCAACGGTGAGCGAACAACCGGACAAGCAAGGCGCCACCGGTCAGGAGATCAAACTTGTCAGCATGATGTCGAACGTCTCCGGTGAAGAAATCGAAACACGGTGGGGCCTCCATCCGCGATTCCGCGAAGACCTGACGCCGGCTGAACTTCAGCAACTGACTAAGCTCCTGAACCGAGTTGCAAAAATCATTGGCGAACGGTATGCGGCCGTGGCATTCTCCGAAGAATGGGCCTCGTGGCACAAGGCGGGCCACGCCTGATCGGTATCGGACCAGGCGTGTCCCCGCCTCTTCACTCCATACTCAATCACCCCATTCCTCGAAGGAGCCTACGTGGATACTGTGATCTCGGCAAATGGTTCACCGGTTGATCTTCCTCCAAGCCTCAGCCGCCTGTCGGAACTCGCGCAGAATTTATGGTGGAGCTGGACACTGGAAGCACGGCAATTGTTCGAAACGATCGACCCGACCCTCTGGCTGCTCACGCACCATAACCCCGTCAAACTGCTGGCTGACGTGAGACCGGACCGGCTGGCTCATCTGGCGGAGGACCCGTCGTTTCTCCGGCAGTACTCGGCGGTGTTCCGTCTGTTCGACGAGTACTCCGCCAACAAGAAGAGCTGGTTCGGCGCCTACCGCCCCGACATGGCCAAGACCACCATCGCCTACTTCTCCGCTGAATTCGGCCTGCATACATCCGTCCCCATATACAGCGGCGGCTTGGGCATCTTGGCCGGCGACCATTGCAAGGAGGCCAGCGACCTCGGTGTGCCGCTGATCGGAGTCGGGTTCATGTACCCGCAAGGGTACTTCCGCCAGCGCCTCACTCCAGAAGGATGGCAGGAAGCGGCCTACGCGCCGTTCAACCGCGAAGAATCTCCCATTCATCCTGCGCGGACTCCATCCGGAGACATCTGCCGATTCACAGTGGAGATGGGCGGCCGCCATGTGACCGCCTCCGTCTGGAGGGTCTTGGTAGGTCGAGTCCCGCTGTTCCTCATCGACACGGACGTCCCGGAGAACAGTCCAGAGAATCGCGCCCTTTCCGCCCGACTGTACGGCGGCGACCAGGAAATGCGGCTGTGCCAGGAGATTTTATTGGGTATCGGCGGGGTGCGCATGCTGCGCGCATTAGGCATCACCCCCTCGATCTGGCATGCGAACGAAGGCCATTCGGCCTTTCTCACCTTGGAGCGGCTGCGCGAATTGGCGGCACAAGGGACCTCACACGCTGAAGCGAGCGAACTCGTCCGCCAGAGCACCGTGTTCACAACCCACACGCCGGTGCCGGCCGGCCACGATGTCTTTCCGCACCATCTGATGGATCGCTACTTCGCGGGCTATTGGGAACAGCTCGGCCTGTCACGGGATGAATTTCTCCGGCTGGGTGAGACGCCCGAGTCGAGCGGTCACGGGTTCAACATGACCGCATTGGTCATGCGATTGTCGGCTCACGTCAACGGCGTCAGCCGTGAACACGGCCGGGTCACGCGTACCATGTGGCGACATTTCTGGCCTGGATTGCCGACCGAGCAGATTCCTATCCGCAGCGTCACGAATGGCATCCATGCACCGACCTGGATCTCGCCGGAACTCCACCATCTGTACAGCAAGTCACTCAGCCCAACCTGGACGAGCAGCTGTGATGACCCCGCCATGTGGCAGCGGGTGATAGACATTCCAGACCACGAACTCTGGGCCATCCGTCAGACCATGAAACGAAAGCTGATGGGTTTTATCCGCGAACGAGCCAGAACCGGCTGGATGCAGGGACATCTCCAGCCCGCACAAGTGTTAAGCCGAGGTACGCTTCTCGACCCCGAGGCGCTGACCATCGGGTTTGCCCGTCGATTCGCCACCTACAAGCGGGCAACGCTGCTGTTCCAGGACCTTGACCGGTTGAAACAACTGCTCCAAAACAGATGGAGGCCGGTCCAATTGGTCTTCGCGGGAAAAGCCCATCCGGCCGACGAACCGGGGCGCTACTTCATTCACGAAGTCCTTGCGTTTTGCCAAGACCATAAGCTGGGCGGCCACGTCGCCTTCCTTGAAGATTACGACATGCACGTGGCGAAGTTCCTCGTCCAGGGTGTCGATATCTGGCTCAACACGCCGCGGTTTCCTCTGGAGGCCAGCGGAACGAGTGGGATGAAAGCCGCGATCAACGGCGTGCTGAACCTGAGCGTCCTCGACGGCTGGTGGGCCGAAGGCTACAACGGCGCCAACGGCTGGGGCATCCAACCGTTGTCCGAACAAGCGGACACCAAGGCCCAGGATCACCATGATGTGGAACAGCTCTATCGCATCTTAGAGCAGGAGGCCGTGCCCCTCTTCTACCAACGCGATCGCGACTGCATCCCCCGCGGCTGGCTCCACATGGTCAAGGAATGCATCCGAACCGTCGCACCGCAATTCTGCACGACCCGCATGGTGAAGGACTATGTGGGGATGCTGTATACCGCCGCGACTCTACGCGCTCCCTCGACATGGTAGGCCGGCTGAGCGCAGGGTTCGCGGGCATCCTCGCCATGCTGTGCCTCGGATGGCCCCCCGGCGTTCATGCAGCCGGTTCGTCATCCACCATAGAGTCTCAGGCCAGAGAACTCTTCAAAGCGGGCGATTACGCGGCAGTGACGGCGCTGTATCGCACCCTGCCGGCCCATACCCCCGCGTCAACATCATTTCTCCGCCTCTCACTCTTGAGTTTTGTCCGTCTGGGACGGACCGACGAAGCGCTCGCCATCTACACCAGACTAAACGTCCCCGGACAGTCCCATGACGCGGCGTTGCTTCGACCGTTGGCGTTGGCAGTCATCACCAGCCGTGTTCGTGACCAGAAGGAGCATGTGCGCATTGCCGCCTACACCACGCTGGCGGAACTGGGCCTTCAAGAGACAGCGGCGATTCTAGAAGACGGCCTTCTGGACACCTCGGTCCTCGTACGGGCACGGGCCGCTGAAGCAATCGGGAAAAGCGGCTTGGCTCGAAAATCCGGTGCCCTGCGGCGGGCGCTGAGCGATGCGATGCCCACCGTTCGTATCGCCGCCATGACCGCACTGGCAGAGGCTCAGGCTACCGACCTCTTGGCACGATTCACTGAGATCGCGCGCACCGACGAAGGTCCCGAATCGATTTTTGCCTCGGCTGCTCTCTATCAGATGGGGCAATCGGAACGATTGGCCGACATCACCGGCGCCGCGACCCTGCCCGACGCTGACGTGCGCATGGCAGCACTCGGCGTGCTGGGCCGCTTGAAGCGGCCGGCCAGTCTGGCGGTGCTCAGCCAAGCCGTGTATGATCCAAACCCATCCGTACGCGCATTTGCCGCAGGAGCGCTCGGAGAATTCGGCTCACCAGGCGGAGTCGCACCGTTGACCCACGCCATCGGAGACGAAGTCGCTATGGTTCGCAGCACCGCCGCCGGCAGTTTGGGCCGGCTGGGCATCAAGGATAATCGGCCCTTGCTGCACACCTTAACCAGAGATCCCAGCTGGCAGGTCCGCGCCGGGGCCGCGGAAGGGTTGCTTCGCCTGGGAGACACCTCAGCCATCCAATTGGTTGCCGAACTTGCGCAGCATGCCGATCCATCCATTCGAGGCGCCGCCGCCAAGGCGCTGAGTCTCGCTCCTGGGAAACAGGCCTTACCCATGCTGGAGACTCTCTTGCACGACCAACAACCCCTCCCTCGCCTCATGGCCGCCATGGCGCTGGGAAAGCAGACCGGGGCGGTGCTGCCATTACTGATCAACGCCTTGCGAGATTCCGACGAAGCGGTCCGGATCGCCGCAGCAGGAAGCCTGATCCGGCAGCTGGATCGAACGCATCCACCGCAACCGCCTCGATAACCGGCAGACCACGATGGCCAAATTCATCGCCATACTGTTGCTGATCGCCTGTTCGTTCGGCGCGGGATACTATGTCGGGCAGAAACCAGTCGGAACGTTGCAGGCAACCGTGTCGGATCTCTCTAAACGATTGGCCATCTCGGAAGAAACCATAGAAGGCTTCCAACAGTCGGTGAAGAAACTTTCAAAAGATGCGCTGGATGCGACGATGCGAATCGAACGGGATCTTCGCAAGCGCCAAGGGTTGCTGGAGGCAAAGTCGAAGCTCGTACAGGCGAAAGCGGGTATCCTGGACCGGAATTTTCCCGACGCCGCAAAGGAATTGGCTGACGCGGTCGCAGCGCTGGAGCCCCTCGCCAAAGGAACCCAGGATGATCCTTCAGCCGAGGCACTGTCGGACCTGGCCGCCTCACTACGGCAGGTCCGCTTGGACACGGCGATGGGGAAATCGGTGTCGATGAAGAAACTGGACGATCTGCAGCGCCGAATAGATCAACTGCTCAACAAGTAGTCGAACGGCCGCAGCCCGTTCTCACGCGGTGGCCGGCTGGGAAACCGGCTGTTTCTTCCACTTAACCAGAATGCGCTCCACCCTCATGCGGACGACCATGTCGGGATCTTTCAGCAACGGCATGATGGCGGTACGGCCCCGCTCGTCGCCGATCGACTCCAACGCCGCCGCCGCCGTCAAGCGGGTAAACCAATCCTTATCTTCCAGCATTTCGATGAGCGGAGTGATCGCCTGATCGTGCTTGATCCGCCCGAGCGCAAGCACCGCGCATTTGCGGACCTGTTCGTCCTTGTCCCGAAGGGCGGTAATCAATCGGGAAACCGCCGGCTCGCCGAGTTCCACCAAGGCCGTGATCGCATCATCCTTGAACTCATCGTTTCTGAGCTGGAGCATCAGGGGGTCGAGCACCCGCTCATCCCGAATCTTACCCAGCGACAAAATCGCGTACTTGCGGACTTCCCAGTCCCGCAGCAATTTGAGCAAGGTCTCGACCGCGGGGGACCCCACCTGCCCCATGGCTTCAACCGCCACTTCTCGAACCTGCCAGTCACCGTCCCGCAACGCTTTGGCCAAGGGGGCAACACACCGCTCATCCCCCATCTCCCCGAGTGTAATGACCGCCTCACGGCGCACCACCCAGTCCGGATCGTTCAGCAGGTCGATCTGAATATCGATCTCATCCTTGACGCGCTCTTCTTCTAAGTCCTCCCCGGCTTCCACACCAGTCGGCACAGGGCCGGCCTCCTGCTGTTGGGCTCGAGCAAGATCTTCGGACAAGGAGTCCGCCAGCTCATCCCCCGACGACTGAGCCGTCGGAAGCGCATCGCCAGATTGGTCAGTCCGATCTGATTTCATACAATGTCCTACCGTCCACGGAACCGGTTGACGATCTAGGTTGACGCAGGCGCTGCGGCAGCCTTGCTGCCCGCCGCATGTTTCTTGCGCAGCGCAAGGGATCGCCGTCTGCGTTGCTCCCGCTTCAGCCGCTTCCGAAGCGCCCGGAATGCCGCCGTCCCTTCGGAGGTCTTCCCCGCAGTCCGCCGTTCCGAGACTTTTTTCTTCAATCGAGTTTCCTCAGACTCCGCTGAGCTTTTCGTTGTTTTCTTCGCCATGCTCTCGGCTCCTTTACGTGATGATCAATGACGACAATGAACAGACCGGCCCGTCTTGAGTTGGCCGCGTCAGTCTAGAGGAGAGGGTGTGGACTGTCAACCGAGGAGAGCGCAGGGCATGCAGCTATGCCAATACCAAGGCTACATGTTCCCGATGAGCCGGATCGGCGACCAGAATAGCCGGCACCAATTCCCACCAACGCTGAACCAATACGTCGTTGCGCAGTAGTCGGTGGATGAACACCTTCGTAAAGTTTGACCGTCCGAACCTGTGCATCGGGGGGGCGAGCAGCGATCGTTCATCCAACCGATGGACCACAAGAGGGGGGGGAGCATATAGGGCCACCTCCTCCGATTCAACGACGAATTCAGGCCGGTGGTCGCCGACTACCTCCAGCTGGATGACCGAAAGCCCCCCCTCCACCATCCCGAGCTGAGCCGCCGCGGCATGGGACAGGTCGAGAATCCTTCCATTCACATAGGGCCCCCGGTCGTTAATCCGTACCCGGACGTGCTTCCCATTTAACAGATTGACCACCCGAACCATGCTTCCAAGCGGCAGGGTCCTATGGGCCGCCGTCATGGCTTCCATATCGAATACTTCCCCATTGGCCGCAAGTCGTCCGTGGAATGGTATCCCATACCAGGATGCCATCCCCCGTTCCTTAATCCCCACATCAAGATCACTCTCACCCTTGGGAATCCAGGAGCACCCCCCCATGGAAAGGCAGAAGACGACTAGACCAAGTCGAAAGGTCGGGCTCGATGACAGCTGATTGAAATTCCAATATTTGTGCATATACCTCTCGCCTCCCTCTGGGACATTGGATCATCCAGAAGTACCTAGGCCCAGGGTAAGCAAGGAACGGATGTTCAACAATACCGACTGCGTACCCTATTCCCCTACCTTGGTGTGAAGGCGTGGAGCCTGGTCAGGAATGAGAGGCAGTACAAAAACGCGCGAAGAAGCGACGGCAGAGTCAAACGGTGACGCTATATATATGGAAGAGGGGCCCCGCGTCAACTACCCCTGGCCATCCATTGAATGAGTGGTTGGTAGATACGAGACATGGTCCTGATAGAAATCCTTGAAAATTCAGTCCTCTACAGCAACCCGGGCAAACCGCTGTTGTATTGACTGCCTCAAACGGACTGAGTAAGATCCCCCGGTACAGGCGATGTTCGCCAGGGTATGAGTGAGACCGCGATAGCGATAGCCTCCTCCATCCTTGTTCGCCCTGACATCACACCCATGATTGACGTCCAGCACATTACCAAACGGTACGGACATCATACGGCTATCGACCGAGTCACCTTCTCGGTTGCCAAGGGAGAGGTGCTGGCATTTCTCGGTCCCAACGGCGCAGGCAAGACGACGACTATGCGAATTTTGACCTGTTTTATGCCGGCGACGGAAGGAACCGCTCGGGTCGCCGGATTCGACTGTGCCGCTCAACCGATGGAAGTCAAACGACGAATCGGCTATCTGCCGGAAACACCCCCGGTCTATCAAGAATTGACCGTCACGGAATATCTGACCTTTGTCGGCCGGCTCCGCGGGATGACCGGGCCCAATTTGACCTCGGCCCTGGACCAGTCCATAGGGCGGCTTGAACTGGGGTCGGTCCGCCACCGCTTGATCGGGAACCTCTCTCGCGGCTACCGTCAGCGTGTCGGGCTCGCCCAGGCCCTCCTGCACGACCCTCCCGTGCTGATCTTGGACGAACCGACGGTCGGGCTGGACCCAAAACAAATCATAGAGATCCGTGAATTAATCAAGAGCTTGGCCGGCTCACATTCTGTCATCCTGAGCACCCACATCCTGCCGGAAGCCACCGCCGTCTGCCAGCGGGTGGTCATCATCAGCGGAGGCCGGATCGTGGCGGAAGATACCCCTGAGCAGTTATCGGCGAGGCTGCGGCAGTCAGAGAAGATCTCCGTCACCCTGAAGTCTCCCGCCTCGGATTGTGAGACCAAGCTCCGGGCTATTCCCGGTATTCTCAACGTGTTTCAGGGGCACAGCAATGGGACATTCCTCATCGAATGCGCGTTGGGCCGTGACCTACGAGACGATATCGCCCGATATATCGTGGCCAATCAGTGGGGGTTGCTGGAACTACGGACCATTTCCATGACACTGGAAGACGTGTTCCTCCGCCTCACCCGCCACGAAGAAGGTCTCCCCCAGCCAGTGGAAACCGCCTCATGACTCCGGTCCAAGCCGTCATCGCCAAGGAACTGCGCGGGTATTTCGTATCGCCGATCGTGTACGTGGTCGGAGCGGTCTTTCTGCTCATCTTCGGGTTACTGTCGTACCTCTATATCGTCTTCGCTGGAGCGCAAGCCATTCAATTAATGCAGATGCAAGGAGGCATGGCCCAGATCAATCTGAACGATCTGGTCTTCCGGAATCTCTTCGCCAGCATGCGCTTCGTGCTGCTGATCATCCTGCCGATCCTGACCATGCGGTTATTCGCCGAAGAACGCAAACTCAGAACGTTCGAGTTCTTGATGACGTCCCCCATCGGCATCAACGAAATCGTCGCGGGGAAATTCGTCAGCGCGCTCCTGATTTACCTCGGCCTCCTGGGCATCACCGGCCTCGTTCCGTCAGTCTTGATGCTCTTCAGTGATTTTGACTGGGGCCCGGTCCTCACCGGCTATCTGGCCATGGCGCTTCTCGGCGCACTCTTTCTGGCCGTCGGCCTGTTTGCATCGGCCTTGACGGAAAACCAAATCGTCGCCGCGTTTGTGGGATTCGGCATCTTGCTTACGGTATGGCTGGTCGCAGGGCTCGGGGCGCTGTTCGGCGACACCGCAATGGGTCACATGGTGTCTTATATCTCATTCATGGAGCATTACGACCGTCTGGTGAACGGGCTCATCGACACGAGCGATCTCGTGTATTTTGCGAGCGGCCTGGCACTCATGCTGTTTCTCACCCACCAGGTCGTCGACTCGGCGCGCTGGAAATGAACGTCAAATCGCTCCCATTCGGCATCATCGGCATCGTCCTCGGTCTCGGAGGCGCGATCGGTTACAGCCTCCGGCCGGATCTCCTCTGGGCCGTGACATTGGTGGAGCTGTCGGCGCTGAGCTGTCTGATCGGTTTTTTCATCCTGCATTTCGACGCGGTCAAAGCGTTCTCCGGTCGGCGGACGACAAAGCTGGGCGTCAACAGCCTCCTCATGGTCCTGCTGTTTTCTTCCATCCTTGGCATCGTGAACTTTCTGGCGGCCCGCCATTCCGTGCGTTGGGATTGGTCCGAAAATCAGAATTACACGCTGGCGCCTCAAACCCACCGTGTCCTGCGCTCGCTTCTGCGCGACGTCAAGATCACGGTGTTCACACGGGAAAAGGACCCAGGGTATCAGGCGTACAAACAGCGGCTGGAAAGTTACCGCCAAGCGTCCACCAAACTGGCTGTGGAGTTCATCGATCCCGAAAAACAGCCCAAGATCGCGCAAACCTACGGGATCTTCCGGAGCGACACGGCGGTGTTCGAGAGTAACGGGCAAACGATCAGGGTTACCTCACCATCGGAAGTCGAGTT
Source organism: Nitrospira sp. (assembly GCA_039794465.1). Taxonomy (GTDB): domain Bacteria; phylum Nitrospirota; class Nitrospiria; order Nitrospirales; family Nitrospiraceae; genus Nitrospira_D. The sequence goes on along the minus strand of JAYWIP010000186.1, from coordinate 22,710 downwards.
GACCGGAGCCCTGCTGCGCATCTCCAAGGACGCCAAGAAACGCATCGTGTTCGCCGAAGGACACAGCGAACGGAGCTTGGAGGACAAGGAACGGAACGGCCTCTCAATCGCCAAAGAGGCGTTGCTCCGGCAAGGCTATGAAGTCGCCACCGTCTCCCTTCTCCAGGAGGCCGCCGTTCCCAGCGACACGACCGTCCTGGTCCTCGCCGGCCCGCGACGGCCCGTGACCAAAGACGAACTGGACCGCATCCAAGCGTATGTCGAGAAAGGCGGCCATTTGCTGGTCCTCGTGGATCCGGACACCCAGACCGGACTCGAATCCCTGCTCGCCCACTGGGGGCTTGGTCTAGGACCCGGCGTGCTGGTCGACCTGCAAGATCGGCTGGCGGCAGGAGATCTCACCGCGCTGCTGGTTCGCACGTTTACCGAACATGAGATCACGCAGGACCTGACTTCCGCGGTGCTCTTCCCGCTCTCGCGTCACATCACGTTCGACGAACAGGTCGGCAGAGACTGGGACTATGTCCCGCTGGCCCGCACGTCGGCCAACAGCTGGGCCGAAACGAATATGCAAGGCCGCGTGGTAAGCCTGAGCGAACAGGAAGATGTGAAGGGCCCCCTGCCCCTGGCTGCCGCATTGGCGCCGAAGAAGGCGCCGGAGGAAGAGGCGGCCCGACCGGCGATCGTCGTCATCGGCAATTCCACCTTTGCCACCAACGCCTATTTTAATTTCCCCGGCAATAGCGACTTTTTTCTTCACACCACCGGATGGCTCGCCGATGAGCGCAACCTGATTGCCATCGCACCGAAAGAACCGGCCCTGCGGCCATTCACCCCGAATCCGATGCAGGAACGGGCGCTGCTCTACGTCCAAGTGATTACGCTTCCGCTCATGACGCTCGTGACCGGCATCATGGTGTGGAGGAGACGCCGGCGCTTGTAAGGGGCATAAGAATGAGCGGCATGTTCGTCATCCGTCATCCGTCATCCGTCAAACGTGAGGAACACGGAGCCGATCCCCTTCGATTCCCTTGTCACCTTTCACGTTTCACGCTTCACGTTTCACGCTTCACGCTTCACGCTTCACGTTTCACGCTCTGACTATGCGTTATTGGCCGACACTCCTCATGCTGATCATCCTGGCAGGGCTGGGAGGCTATCTCTATCTGGTGGAGTTTCCGGCCCGGCAACAGGAAGTCAAGCAAGAGACCGAACAGAAGAAACTCCTGCTGGTTCCCGAAACCGCCATCACGGGACTCATCATCAGCACCGCTCAGGGCCCCATCCAACTCAACCGCGCTCAATCAGGAATATGGAAGATCACCGCCCCCTTGCAAACCGACGCCGATATCCGTGAGGTCCAGGGGCTCCTCCGGGCACTGGTGACGGGGACGGTGAACAGAACGGTCGCCGATAAATCAGAAGCCCTGGCCCCCTTCGGCCTGGATCCACCGGTGACAACCGTGACCGTAACGGCCGGAGCACAACAAGAAACCATTGCCATCGGCGACAGCGGTCCTCTGTCCAACACCTTGTACGTACTCCGTGGATCGGATGGGAAGGTATTACTGACCGACTTGGCTCCCAGAGACTTTGTCAATAAATCGCTGCTGGCATTTCGGAGGAAAGAACTTTTCCAGTTCGTGCAAAACGACGTGGACCGGGTGCGTCTGACATATCCGACCACGGAAATCGTCATCTACAACATGGCCAAAGACAAGCCCAAACCGGCCTGGAAGATCCGCTATCCCATCGAAGCCGAGGCGGATCAGACTGAAGTCCGCTCCCTGATGTTTCGGCTGGAGGACCTCAAAGCGCTCGGCATCATCGATCCGGGGCCCGAACGGGATGCCGTGGCTAAGACCCTGTCCGGTCCCAAAGTAAAAGTGACGCTGCATACCGCTGCAGGGGATCAAACCGTCCGGCTCTACCAGCCGGATCCGCAAAGCGGCGAGGCCATTGCTGAAACGACGGCCGACGCACCGCTGTATCGTGTCAATCCGACGGTTATTAAGGACCTCACCAAAGAGCTCTTCGACCTCCAGGACAAGCGGCTTCTCGGCGTCACCCCTGCAGACATCGCCATGCTATCGGTGAAAGCGCGGGACAAGGCCTATGTCTTGATCAATCAGACCGGCGAATGGGTGCTGGAAGATCAGCCGACGGCGAAACTCAACCAGCAAGCAGTGGATCTGTTTGTCAGCCGAGTAGCAGACCTTCCCGCTGAAGAACGCGTCACCAAGTTGACGGCGCCGCTTGCGCCCTATGGGCTGCTCGCACCGACCGCCGAGTTCGTGGCCACGGGTAAAGACGGAAAGATGCTCGGCAAACTGACGTTGGGCAACCGCGTCGGAAACCTGGTGTACGCCACCGGCGAGCAACTACAGGGAATTTTCCATGTTCGCCCGGATCTCTTGACCCAGATTCCCTCGACAACCGATCTGCTCGCCACTCCGGAAGGCCGCACCGGCTCAGGGCAGTAATACCGTGTCAGAGCGCGCAGGACGACTACGGGTGCTACAGGACCGGTTTCTGTGAAACCGATCTCCTCTTGCTACCGCCGCGGGTCCAGCTCGATGAGGCCCTTCCGGATAGCCAAGATAGCGGCTTGCGTGCGGTCGTAGACTTGCAGCTTGTGGAAAATGTTTCGGACATGATTCTTCACCGTCTTCTCGCTCAAGTCGAGATGGTTGGCAATTTCCTTGTTCGTCTTGCCATCGGCGACCAATCGCAGCACGGTCACTTCCCGCTCGGTCAGGTCGTGCTCGGCCCAAGCTGACTTTTTCCCTTTCTTCTGCGCCATCAGGGAAAACTCCGCCAGGATCTTGCTGGCCACGGACGGATGAATGAGCGATTCGCCCCGATAGATCGCCCGGATGGCGGCGACGATCTGGGAGGACTCCGAATCCTTGAGCAAGTACCCGGTGGCGCCAGCCCGAACCAGATCGAAGATATATTGCTGCTCTTCGTACATGGTCAGTGCGACGATGCCGATGTGCGGGAACTCGCGTTTGATCTGCCTGGTGGCTTCGACGCCCCCCATGCGCGGCATGCTCACATCCATCAAGATGACGTCGGGCATGAGTCCACGGGCCTTCTCAACCGCCTCGATGCCGTCTTGTGCTTCGCCGATGACGTGAATATCGTCTTTTGTCTTGAGAATCGCGGCCAGTCCCTCCCGGACGACCCGGTGATCATCGGCGATCAAGACTTTGATCTTTTCCATTGACTTCCTCCTTCTTCATCAGCGGCACCTCAACGACGACCTTCGTCCCGTGCCCCTTCTTGGATTCGACGCGTCCTTCTCCTCCGACCAGCCGAGCCCGCTCCACAATGCCCTTAATCCCGAAATGATCCCATTTTTCCGGATCCCGCAGCACGGTCTCCATATCGAACCCAACCCCGTTGTCCGTGATCGTAATCCGCAACATGTCCAAATCAATGTCCAACCTGATCGACACCCGGTTGGCCTTGGCATGTTTCTGCACATTGATCAAGGCTTCCTGGATGATACGGAACAGGAAAATCTTGGTCCGAGGAAAGAGAATCTGCTCATCACCCGTCACACTGAAATTGGTCATGATATGCGACTGGGTCTCGTAGGACCTGAAATAGTTTGTGAGAGCGGGAATCAGCTCCATCTTGTCGTAATGGAGCGGGCGCAGGTTGAAGATCACCTGGCGGGCTTCCTGAATGGCCAATTTCAGTTGTGCCTTGCTCTCTTTGATTGTGGCCAGGCTGGCTTTCGGATTTTTCCGCATGAGCTGCAGGCAGAGATCCAGTTTGAAATTGACGCCGGCCAGGCTTTGCACCAGGCCGTCGTGAATTTCGCAGGCGATGCGGGTGCGCTCCTCCGTCACCGCCGTGCCGGTTTCTTTCACATACAGCCGGTACAGCGACTGATACTTGTTAAGCGTCTTTTCAATATCCCCGGTCGCCCGGATGCGGGCATCGATCAGTTCCCACATGAACTTGGCACTGGCGCCTCCGATGATCGTCACGCCCATCCGATGGAAGTCCTGAAGGAACTCCCACACTTCGGCGTTGCCCGAGACATCGATGATGAGATCGACCCCCTCCATCGCGAGGAGCTGGCGGTAGTCGCGGGTCACCGGGATTCGCAGCTGTTTGGCCAGACGCAAACCCGGCGAATCAGGATTGACCTCCGCCACCCCGACGATTTGCACGAGCGGATCGTCGGCGAAGATTTCCATCAGCGCCGTGCCGCCGCGTCCGGCCCCGATGATGGCGACGCTGGTGACGCCTGGCCGGGCTTCTTTTTTCTTAATATGCTGTGGCAGCGGTTTCGGCATAGCCTGGACAGTCCGCTCACGCACGACACAACCGGTGATTGATGAGGGCTGAACATTCGGGGCAGGACAAAGAGGGACGATCGGCTCGACAGTCCGAACCTTACCGTTCGCGGCGCTGCTGAGCCAGCGTTTTCAGCTCATCCATGAATTGGTCGATGTCCTTAAATTCCCGGTACACGGACGCGAATCGGACATAGGCGACCTGATCCAGCTGGTGCAACTCCTTCATCACTTCTTCGCCAATCACCCGACTTTCGACCTCGCTTTCGCCCATCTCCTGAACTCGCTTTTCAATCCGGTCAGTCGCCGCCTCGATCGTCGCGGTACTGATCGGCCGTTTCTCGCAAGCCTTCTTCAATCCGGAGAGAATTTTGGCCCGATCGAACGACTCGCGGCGCCCGTCCTTCTTGACCACGACCGGCAGAATCTCCTCGACCCGCTCATACGTGGTATAGCGGCGTTTGCAGCCAAGGCACTCCCGGCGGCGGCGAATGACCTCGCCTTCCTTGGCCATGCGGGAATCGACCACCTTGTCTTCCAGCTCATCGCAGAACGGACATTTCACAGATGGCGACCCGCCCTCTTAGAATAGATGGAGTTTCGTCAGTAGGAGTAAAAGATGGGAAAGCGGTTGCACAGGGTCTTGGCTTGCAGGCGAACTTCTTCCAGCACCGCCGGCTCCTGCCTGTGCTGCAGTACGCGATCCACAAGCTCGACGATCTGTTTCATCTCCGGCTCCTTCATGCCCCTTGTGGAGACGATAGGGGAACCCAGCCGGATGCCGCTGGCCACAGCCGGCGGCTTTTCGTCGTAGGGCACCGCGTTCTTGTTCAGGATGATGCCGGCGGCATCAAGCGCGGCATCGGCGTCCTTGCCGGTAATCCCCTTGTTGGCGAGATTCACCAACATCAGATGCGTGTCGGTCCCGCCGGACACGATCTTGTACCCTCGGTCCATCAACCCCTGCGCCAGAGCCTTAGCATTGGCCAAGACTTGCTGCTGATAGCGCTTGAACGAGGGAGACAGGGCTTCCTTGAACGCGACGGCCTTGGCGGCAATCACATGCATCAGCGGCCCGCCCTGGAGGCCTGGGAAGACCAGCTTGTCCACGGCCTTCGCATGCTCGGCCTTGCACATGGTCACTCCGCCGCGCGGACCGCGAAGCGTCTTGTGGGTCGTCGTCGTGACGAAATCTGCGTAGGGCACAGGATTGGGATGCAGCCCTGCCGCGATGAGGCCGGCGATATGGGCGATATCCACCAGCAGGTAGGCGCCAACCGACTTGGCTATTTGCTGAAACCGTGGGAAATCCAATGTCCGGGCGTAGGCGCTGGCGCCGACCACGATCATGCGGGGGCGGCACTCCTCGGCGACTTTCTGGACCGCATCATAGTCGATCCGTTCGGTCTGGCGATCCACGCCGTAGCCAAACACGCGAAACAGGATGCCGGAAAAGTTGACCTTGCTCCCATGCGTGAGATGGCCCCCCTGGGCCAAGTCCATCCCCAGAATCGTATCCCCCGCCTTCAACACCGACAAGTACGCCGCCATGTTGGCTTGTGAGCCGGAATGCGGCTGGACGTTGACATGCTCGGCGCCGAAAATCTCCTTGCATCGCTGAATCGCCAGATCCTCGACCGTATCGGCATGCTGGCATCCGCCGTAGTAGCGTTTGCCGGGATACCCTTCCGCATACTTATTGGTCAGCACCGACCCCTGCGCAGCCAATACGGCTGGGCTGGCGAAGTTCTCCGACGCGATAAGGAGGAGTTTGTCGCGTTGCCGCGTTTCTTCCGCCTCAATCGCCGCGTAGACATCAGGGTCTGCGATTTTCAGTGCATCCAGCGATCCGATTCCGTCGAGCATCGATCTTCCTCTCACGCGCGACTAGGCTTGTGCCGTTTCAGGCTCCTGTTTCTTCACCACGTTCACGGTCACCGTCGCCATCACATCTCTCGGCATCTTGATGGGCACCGTCACGGTCCCCAGTTCCTTGATCGGGTGTGCCAATTGAATTTTCCGCCGATCCACGGTGAATCCCTGAGCCGCCAACCCCTCGGCAATATCTTTGGACGTGACGGAGCCGAACATCTTGTCGTCCTTGCCCGCCTGTGCCTCGATGGTCAGCGACACCGCCGACAGCTTCTTGGCATGGCCTTCGATCTCCTGTTTTTCCTTCTTAGCCTTCTCGGCCATGACCCGCTTGGCATGCTCAAAGGCCTTGATGCTGCGACTGTTCGCCTCGACCGCTTTGCCGCGCGGCAGCAAGTAATTTCTGGCAAATCCATCGGCCACATTGATGAGATCGCCGAGGTGGCCCACCCCATCCAGCGTCTCCTGCAGAATGACTTTCATGGTTCCTATCTCCTTGGCTTAGAAAGCATTGGAGGATACTGGGGAGAATGGGAAAAAGTCAATTCAGATTGGTGGGTTCAACCGATGACACCGAGGGATCGTCCGACCTTGGCGAAGGCCGCTACGGCCTGTTCCAACTGGGCCTTCGTGTGAGCTGCCGACATCTGCACACGGATTCTCGCCTGGCCGTGGGGGACGACGGGATAACTGAATCCGACCACGTAGACCCCTTCTTTTAACAGGGCCTCGGCCATAGAGGCTGCGAGTGAGGCCTCGCCCAACATGACGGGAATGATGGGATGCTCGCCCGGAACCAAACGAAATCCCAGCCTCGTCAATTCCGCGCGAAAAAACCTGGCATTGCCGTGAAGCTGTTCCCGTAACGTATCCCCCTGTGTCACGAGGTCGATCGCGCGCAAAGCCCCGGAGGCGATCACGGGGGGCAGTGAATTGGAAAACAGGTAGGGCCGCGACCGCTGACGCAACAGTTCGATGACCTCCCGCTTGCCGGAGGTGAAGCCTCCTGTGGCGCCGCCCAAGGTCTTGCCCAGCGTACTGGTGACGATCTCAACTCGGTCGGCCACGCCAAAATGGGCCGGGGTGCCGCGCCCCTTGGGGCCGAGGACACCGGTGGCATGGCTGTCGTCCACCGCCACCGCCGCGTCATAGCGCTCGGCCAGTTCGACAATCCGATCCAACTTCGCCAGATCTCCATCCATCGAGAACACCCCGTCCGTCACGACGAGTCTGAGGCGGCTCTCCCGCGCCTCTTGCAGCCGGGCTTCCAGCTCCCCCATCTCCGAGTGGGCATAGCGCAATCGTTTGGCCTTACAGAGTCGAATGCCGTCGATCAGGCTGGCGTGGTTCAAGGCATCGCTGATGACGGCGTCACGCTCGTCCAACAACGTTTCGAACAGTCCGCCGTTCGCGTCAAAGCAGGAACTGTAGAGAATTGTGTCGTCGGTGCCTAACAATCCGCTCACGGCCTGCTCCAGTCGTTTATGCAGATCCTGCGTGCCGCAGATAAAGCGCACTGAGGCCATGCCGTATCCATATGTCTTCAAGCCATCGACAGCGGCCTGGACAATGTCCGGATGATTCGCCAGGCCGAGATAGTTGTTCGCGCAGAGATTCAGGACCGGGCCTTGGTCCACGCGGATACCCGTGCCTTGCGGGCCCAGGATCTGCCGCTCGGATTTGTAGAGGCCCTTCGCGCGAATGTCGGCGAGCTGGGCATCAAGGGCTTTTTTGAAAGACGAGTAGGCCATGGCGAAAACAGGACTGAGGTTTGAGTGCTGAGGACTGAGTAAGAGGAGATCCTGATTGTCACCCGGGCCCCAGTCCTCGCACCTCAGTCCTACTATGGAATCAGCACCACTTTCCCGCATTGCCCGGAACGGATGAGATCGAAGCCTGTGGCGAATTCGGCCATCGGGAACGAATGGGTGATCACCGGCCTGATGTTCAAACCTGCCTTGAACAGCCCCGCCAGCCGGTACCATGTCCCGAACAGACGCCGACCCGTCACCCCATAGACACGAATGCCTTTGAAAATGATTTCGTTCGGCAGATCGAAACAGACCTGGCCGGTCGGAATGCCGAAGAGCGTCACCCGCCCGCCGTTCTTCACGGAACGAAAGGCTTGATGCAGTGCGGCAGGGTCGCCTGACATTTCCAACGCCGCATCGACGCCTTCGCCGGCCGTCAACTGGCCAATCACCTCGCCCACGGCTTCCGGAGGACTGGCTTTCACGTTCACCGTCTGGTCCGCACCCACTTCTTTGGCCAGGCCCAGCCGGTAGTCGCTGACATCGGTCGCGATGATGAGGGCTGCGCCGGCCACGCGGGCCACCGCCACGGCAAACAAGCCGGTTGGTCCGCATCCCGTCACCAACACCGTCTGCCCGGTGAGATCTTCCGCCAGCGCGGCATCGACGGCATTCCCAAGCGGCTCCTGGACGCAGGCGAACTCCGGCGGAATCTCCGAGGCGGTGCGCCACAAAACCCCCTCCGGCAGCGCGACATACTCGGCATACGAGCCGTCCCGATCAATGCCTAAAATCTTGTACTGTCTGCAAACGTGGGCCTGCCCGGTCCGGCATTGGAAACATTGGCCGCATGTGATGTGCGATTCCGCCGCGACGTAATCGCCGACCTTCACCAGCGACACCTCGCGCCCGACTTCCACCACGTGACCGCAGACTTCATGGCCGATAATGCGCGGAAGCTGGATGCGCCGTTGGGCCCATTCGTCCCAGCGATAAATATGCGCGTCGGTACCGCACAGCGAGGTGGCGGCGACCTTGACGATGACATCGCGCGGACCCGGAGTCGGGTCCGGCCAATTCGTCGAAGTCAAACCGGGGCCGGACACGGTTTTGACGAGCGCGCGCATGACGCCATTCTATACCAACTGCCTGCCCCACACATCTGTGTTCTGAAAAGAGACCGGTTGCATGAGCTCACCTCGTTGAGTAGGATTCAGGGACATGTTTGTCTGGGCCCCCCGATACATCGTCTTGGCTGCCGGCTTGCTCGGACTGTTGCCTGGCGACATGTTGTTCCCCCCGCTGGCGCAGGCGGCATCCTCACCGGCTTCCACACAGTCACTCGTGGGGGGGAAACGCTCGGTGACGTTCGATTTCGCCGGCCTTGACGCATCGGGTAACATCCAACTCGGCAAACCGCTTAAGCTCTCGCTGTCGCTCAACGGAGTGGTCCAGGGCGATGCCCCCGTAGTCGCCGTCTGCGAATCGGTCTATTTCCAGCGACAGATCGTGACGATGGAGCCGGATCCCTCTTCGATGACGCTGCAAGCAAAAGCGATACTGGAACCCATCGCCTCGGGAAAATTCTCGGTGGTCCCCAAAGTCGCCAGGATCCACGTCACCTTCGCCAGAGCCCGACCGGACAATAAGCTGGAACGGGTCATGACACGGATCGTGTATGTGACGTTGGGACAGCCGGATGAGGGAAGTGACACCCACGACCTGATGCTTCAGAGTCAGGACGATATCGGCGAACACGATGCCGACGGCGATGACGTTCAGCCCGACATCATGCCTCTCTCCACTGAGCAGCTGGTGGAAGAAAATCTCCTGCCGCTGCCGGAACCTGGACTGGGACGAGCCTATTGGCAACAGATCAGTGCACTCCTGAGCCGCAGCTGGAGCCGCACCGCACGCCGCGTGCGCCAGGCCCCATCAAGCGAAACCGTCCGCGTCCGATTTCGTATGTATCCAACCGGACGGGCACAACTGATCGAGATCGAGAAAGGTTCGGGCGCACGTGAGATCGACGAGGCGGGCATTCATGCCGTCGTCCATGCCCAGCCGTTCCCTCCCTTTCCAGAGGACATGGGATCGGAACCGATCGAGGTGCATGTGCGAATGCGAACGGGCTCACGCGCGGGATCGCGCGTCGTCCGACAGGTTGCGGATTTTCCGGCATCGAAACCGAAGGCGGAATTGCCCGCACCCAAGAAATGAGCCGCACACGACAGGGAGACACACACATGAAAGTCAGATTGCACTGGATAGCTTATGCAGCGATAGGAGCGTTGCTGGCCGGACTGCCGGTCGGTGCCGGAGCGGAAATGGCCCGGTGGGAGATCGATCCCGACCACTCACTGATCGAATTTCGGGTCGCCCATATGGTGGTGTCCAAGACATCCGGACGATTCACGGACTATAAGGGGTTCGTCGACATGGACGTGGATGCCAGAACGATCCACGCGATTGAAGCCACGATCAATGCCGCCTCCGTCAACACGAACCACGACAAACGGGATACCCATCTGCGCAATCCAGACTTTCTCGACGTAAAACAGTATCCGATGATGACATACACAATGAAAACCGCCAAAAGGCAGGGCGACTCGTACACCATCGTCGGCGATTTCACCCTCCGCGGCGTGACCAAAGAAGTCACCCTTGTCAGCACCTTCAACGGTGTCGCCAAAGATCCCTGGGGCGGTACCAGGGCCGGCTTCAGCGCCGAGGGGAAACTCAACCGCAAGGACTTCGGCATGATCTGGGACAAGACCCTCGACAACGGAGGACTCGTCGTCGGCAACGAGGTGCACATCCGGCTCGAAATCGAGTGCATTAAACAGAGCAAGCCGTAGAGAGCTGCAAGGGTGCAAGTTGAAAGTCCGAAAGTGATAACGATAAAAAGTGCAGACTTGACCGTTCACGCGTTCCGACTTGGAGGCCGTCTAACTTTGCAACTTGCGAACTTTCAAACTTCAGAGCGTCGATGAAAGCTATGGTGTTGAGCCGGACCGGCGATGTGTCCGGCAACCGGCTCGAACTGCGTGACCGTCCGATATCGGAGCCGGGCTCACGACAGGTGCTGGTGAAGATCCGCGTCTGCGGCGTGTGCCGGACTGATCTGCACGTCGTCGAAGGCGAGCTGCCCCGCGTCACACTCCCGCTGATACCCGGCCATCAAGCCGTCGGAACCGTGGCCCGGATGGGACGGGACGTCCGTGATCTCCGTGAAGGAGATCGGGTCGGAATTGCCTGGCTTCAGGGCACATGCGGCGCCTGCGCATTCTGCACCAGCGGACGCGAGAATCTCTGCGAGGCGGCACAATTTACCGGCTATCAAGTGGACGGAGGGTATGCGGAGTATGCCGTGGTGCCGGAGCAATTCGCCTATCCGATCCCGCCGATCTTTTCGGATGACGAAGCCGCTCCGCTGCTTTGTGCCGGCATTATCGGCTACCGGGCGTTACGGCTTAGCGGTATCAAGCCGGGCCAGCGCCTGGGACTCTATGGATTCGGCGCCTCGGCGCATATTGCCATCCAGATCGCGCGCCACTGGGGCTGCCAGGTCTACGTCAGCTCACTCAAAGCGGAGCACCAACAGTTGGCGAAACAGTTGGGCGCCGTCTGGGTCAGCGGAGGCAACGAGATGCCGCCAGATAAACTACACGGGTCGATTATTTTTGCCCCCGCCGGTGAATTAGTTCCGCCGGCACTGCGTGCCCTTGAACGTGGCGGCACGCTCGCGCTGGCCGGCATTCACATGTCCCCGATTCCCTCGTTGGACTACGATCGTGAGGTATTCGGCGAACGGGTGATCCGCAGCGTGACGGCGAACACCAGGCAGGACGGGATTGACCTGCTGCGCGAAGCGGCAGCGATTCCTATCAAACCACACACAGTCCGCTTTCCTCTCGAACAGGCGAACCAGGCTCTTCAAGCGCTAAAGGCGGGAACTTTTCAAGGCGCGGCGATTTTGACCCTCTAGGATCGCCCGCGATTCCGGTCAGCTCAATTCCATTTGACGGAACTACAAAACCATCCCTACTATACCGACGGACAAAGACCAATTTATGAGTCAACCACTGCATCGAGGCTTACGGCATCTCGCGCTGCGCGTGACGAATCTCCCGCGCTCGCGCCGTTTCTACGAACAACTCCTCGGCATGAAAGCGGTGTGGGAACCTGACCAGGACAATGTCTATTTCAGTTCCGGAATCGACAACCTGGCGCTTCATCAGATCTCGAAGAGTGAGATGGAGTCCTACGATCGCACGAAAACCCAACTACTCGATCACATGGGCGTGATTCTCGATAGCCCCGCGGCGGTGGACCGGATGTACCGCGAGATTGTGCCCGCAATCGAATCGCTGGGCGGTCGCATTGCCAAACAACCCAAGCAACACCGCGACGGCAGCTATTCATTTTATTTTGCCGACCCGGACGGCAACCTCATCCAAGCACTTTATGAACCATCAATTAGCGGATTGAGGTTCGGGGCTGAAGCATGAGTCGTATCTGGGACACGTTGCCCCGCGACCAGTATGTGAGTCTGGCGCCCTGGTGTTGGGTGCAGCTGGAAAGCGCGGAGCCGCCCGGCCCCTTTCCGTTTCTCGGCGGCATCGCGCCGGAAGTCTTGGCCAGCCTGCAGGAAGCCCACAGCCTGCTGGCCAGTTCTATCGACACGGCCATCAGCGACGTGTTTTCCAAACGTGCCCCGATCGACGACCCGAATCGACGGCGCAGGCTGGAGGACGCCTATGCGGAACTGGTGAACGCCCGCCCCTATTTGCGCCGGCACATTACATGTGGTCGGAAACCAGACGGCACCTTCCACTGGGAGTTCCCCACCGATCCCACTCAATCATCGACGGTGACCAACGGCGGCCTGCGCATTTTTCATTCCGTCAAGCGCCAAGCGATCCCGCTTGGCTTCGATCAGCGCCCGCTGGGACCGGCGGTGGGCCATCTCCTCGGCCTGCTGGACGGCACACACCGAGTCGAAGAAATCAAGACGGTGGTGGCCGCCACGCGCCGCGAGGCCATGACGGTGCTCACCCGCTTGCTTGAGTTGCTCGATCAATACGAGTGCCTGGCCGTCTCCCCGCGGACTTCGGTTCGCCAACGGTGGGGTGAGATCGTCCAGGACCGGGACACGGTTCATCTGGGCCACGCAGCGCTCCTCTATCGACAACGGGACAGTTTCTTCTTGTTCGATCCCTGGCTCCTACCCTGGTTCGCCGAATCCTCCCTCCCCTCCCTCTGGGGTTCGTTGCTGCCGAAACCGGCCGCCGTGTTCCTGACGCACGATCACGACGATCATGTGGATCCCCGCACACTGCTCCATCTGCCGAAAGACACGCCGATCATCGTGCCCTCCCGGCGGAATCGGAAACAGTTGTTTTATGATTACCTGCCGCTCTTGCGGGAATTGGGGTTCAGCCGCATCGTCGAATTGGCGCACGGCGAGACCTGGCCGTTCGAAGGCGGTACGGTCGTTTCTGTGCCGTTCTATGGCGAAGACCCCTGCGATTTGGCGATGCCGAGAAATTGCTACTTGATCAGCGACCGGGGCTACAACGTGCTCATCCATGCGGATAGTGGGCCGACCAATGACGGCCTCTCACCCCTGAAGGACGGCATCATCGCCAGGCTGGCCGATACATACGGCCCGATCCCGCTGGTCTTCGCCTCACAACAGCAGCTGCTCGAACTGCGCAGCCACGCCGCGCACGCGCCGCTGTCTCATCCGGGAACATGGCTAGACGTGGGCGAGAACGGCTATCTCACCAACACATACCTCAGTGAGCTCTGCAAGACGGCCCAGGCGAGGCTGTTCATCTCCTACGCCACCGGTGGCGCCGACTGGTATCCGGATCATTTATCGTTCATGTTCAGCCGGAGAAACCCGGCGCGCACCGCGCTGCTCACGGCCCATTGGGAGCCGGCGGAAACACTCAAAGATCTTCTCTCCGCCCACGATTGCCGCTATCATAGCTCCCGTGCACTGGATCTCTATCGAGCCGGGGAAGGGAACCGCATCGACATCGTCTCGACGGTTGACACGTTGACTCCCCTCAATCTTTATTGCCTGGATCATGGAGAGCCGCCGTTTCTCAAGTCCGACGGCCGGACGTAACACATCTTTTATCTCAAGGATCAGATGATATGAGCGGATCATTGTCCCCCATCTTGGTCACGGGAGCGGCAGGCTTTATCGGATTCCATGTCGCGAAGCGGCTGTTGGATCGCGGCGAATCCGTCATCGGCCTTGACAACCTGAACACGTACTACGACGTCCGGCTCAAAGACGCGCGCCTGGCTCAACTGAAACCGCATGAGCGGTTCAGTTTCGTGAAACTCGATCTTGCCAATCGGCAGGGCATGCGCGACCTCTTTACCGACACGCCGATCCGCCGGGTCGTCCATCTTGCCGCCCAAGCCGGTGTGCGCTATTCACTGGTCAATCCCTACGCGTACACCGAGAGCAACATCGAGGGGTTTCTGAACATTCTGGAAGGCTGCCGTTATGCCGGCATCGAGCATCTCGTCTACGCCTCGTCCAGTTCCGTCTACGGCGGCAACACACAGATGCCGTTTTCCATCCATGACAATGTGGATCATCCCGTTTCGCTCTACGCCGCAACGAAAAAGGCCAATGAGCTCATGGCCCACTGCTATGCCCATCTCTACCGGATCCCCTGCACCGGGCTTCGGTTTTTCACCGTCTATGGCCCCTGGGGGCGGCCCGATATGGCGCTCTTCATTTTTACCAAGGCGATCCTGGAGGGCACGCCGATCGAGGTCTTCAATCACGGCAAGATGCAACGCGATTTCACCTATATCGACGACATCGTGGAAGGCGTTGTGCGCACGCTCGATCATCCGGCCGTGCCCGATCACTCATGGTCCGGCGAACGGCCTGATCCCGGCACCAGCTCGGCGCCGGCCCGGATCTATAATATCGGCAACCACCAGCCGGCTGAACTCATGCGTTTTATTGAAGTGCTCGAGCAGGCGCTCGGCAAAAAAGCGGAAAAGAAGCTGATGCCGTTGCAGCCCGGCGATGTGCCCGCGACCTACGCCGACATCGACGACTTATCACGCGACGTCGGTTTCGCACCAGCAACACCGATTGAAGAAGGCATTCCACGTTTCGTGAAATGGTACCGAGACTTCTACAGAGCGTGAGGCCGGGTCAGATCTCTTTCATGCATCTCCCGGCTTATGGGCAGCCGATCGGCACGAATCCCGCCCCAAAGACTCTCGACAAGGTGACGTAGCGCGTATTGTCGTTGAAGGAATAGCTGGCGCCGCGTTGATTGCGCCCTGAGATATCGCCACCGTACGAGGGATCGGATCCGTAGAACATCCCGCCGCGGGTTTTTTGGACCAAGTGGAGCCATTCCGAATAGAGGGAACAGACTTCCTCGTGGACGGAACCGCTCGGCGCCACACTCGCATACCAATCCTTTGCCCAATCCGGAACATTCCGGCCTCCCACACTCGCACCGCGATCTTGGTAAGCCGGCATGTCGTGGTGCGGCGCGGCGAGAGTTGACGCTCGAGGAGTGATCGGCATGTTCTCCAACGACGGCACCACCGAGAGCGGCCTGAGCAGCACAACCCGGCATCCGGCCCGTTCCTTGTTGGTATAGATCGTGTTCCCATCCGCCAGCTGACATTCCCATGTATCGGCAGGCTCCGGCGCCGGCGGTGGAGTATCGGCTGACGCCGATGCCGCGAGCAGCACCATGACTATGGATGCGAAAGACACCGTTCGCATGAGCCCCATAAGGCACCTCCATCAACAAGACCGCGATCAGAACCATCCAGGCCGTTCGGCTGACGGCTGACCGTCACCACGCAGGCACAACTTACGTAATGGAGGCGGCCGGAATCTATGCCTCTTTGGAGGGGGAAACCAAGACCTGTGGCCGGTCTGCGCCAATCGACCATCCTACTCCGCGCGATCGCAGCAGCGCAGGGATCGGGGAACATCTCCTCTCAGAGGACGGGACGCGCTCCATCCGCCGAGCAGCGTTCAAAGCTTTACCTTGTCCGATGGCGGGCAGTGAGGTATCCTCCGGCCTTAACCCGATCCGAGAAGAGTGCCTTGTGACGCGAGTTTACGAGATTCGTCGGCGATTCATACGCGACGTTCCCTCGCGATTGTTATGACCGACTACGGCGTACTCGGAAATTTGCTGGTCATCTACACCGTCTCCATTGCGGTGGTGTTTCTGTTTCACCAGTTCCGACTGCCGGCAATCGCCGGATTCCTCGTCGCCGGCGCCTTGATCGGCCCGCACGGCCTTAACCTCATTTCCGATATCGGGACCGTGAAAATCCTGGCGGAAATGGGGGTCGTCCTGCTGCTGTTTACAATCGGCATCGAATTTTCGTTGGTTCAACTCGCCTCGCTTCGAAAGTTATTGGTGATTGCCGCCCCGATTCAAGTGGGCGGCGTCATCGCGATTGCCTGGTTTGGCGGCCTCTTCGCAGGGCTCACGACACCGCAGTCCATATTCTGGGGCTTTCTCCTCTCCCTCAGCAGCACCGCCATCGTGCTCAAGGCCCTGGCGGCGAACGGGGAAAGTGATTCTGTCCACGGCCGCGCCACTATCGGCATTTTGGTATTCCAAGACCTGGCCGTGGTACCCATGATCCTGCTGACACCGATTCTCGCCAACCCGAGCGGCGACGCACTCACGTCGATTCTCATCACGTTGGCCAAATCCGCGGTGGCCCTCGCCCTCATTGTCGTAGGGGCCTGGTACGTGGTGCCGAAAGTACTGGAACACATCGTTCGCAGTCGCAGCCGCGAATTGTTTCTCTTGACGGTCATTGTCATGTGCCTCGGCATCGCGTGGCTGACCTCGCTGAGCGGGCTCTCCCTTGCCTTAGGCGCCTTCATTGCCGGCCTCGTAATCTCCGAATCGGAATACAGCCATCAGGCCACTGCGGAAGTGCTCCCGTTTCGGGACAGTTTCAACAGCCTGTTCTTTGTCTCCATCGGCATTCTGATGGATTGGCGCATCCTGCTCGAGTATCCCGGCGTGGTGACCGGTTTGTTGTGTCTGATGCTGGTCATCAAATTCGTCACGGGTGCCGGTGCCGTGCTGTCAGTCTCTCTCCCCCCGCGATCAGCGATCATGGTCGGCATCGCACTCGCGCAGGTCGGGGAATTCAGTTTCATCCTGGCCCAAGTCGGCGAGGAACAGGGTCTGTTATCCGGCACGCCGTATCAGATCTTCCTGGCCGTCTCGGTCTGCTCCATGATCATCACGCCGTTCCTCATGCAAGCCGCACCCCACCTGGCCAGGCACGTCGAGGCGATCCAGCGGCTCCATCACTGGCTGCCCGGGCAGACGACCGCCCATGTGCTCAAGACAGAGGGACGGCTCCTGCGGATCAAGGATCATGTGATTATTGTGGGGTACGGATTGAACGGCCGCAATCTCGCCCGTGTGCTGGGCGAAACCGAAGTGCCCTATGTCGTCCTGGATTTGGACGGCGATATCGTGCGCCGCGAATCGCAGCACGGCTTGCCGCTCTACTATGGCGATGGCACGAATCCCACGATTCTACGGCACGTGAAAATTGAGGATGCGCGGGTGCTGGTCGTCGCGATTCCCGACCCGTTCACGGCCCGCCGCACGGTGCAGATTGCGCGGGATCTGAATCCGAAAATTCACATCGTTGTCCGTACGCGGTATTTGCGCGAGTTGGAGGAACTCCATCAGCTCGGCGCGGACGATGTCGTGCCGGAAGAGTTTGAAACGTCGATCGAAATCTTCGCGCTGGTCCTGCGGACCTATAACATGCCCCAGGACTTCGTGATGCGCAAGGCCGAACAGGTCCGCCGGGAAGGCTACGCCCTCTTGCGCCGGAGCGAGATGCCGGAATTGGCCCACCATCTGCGTGGCGGGACGCTGAGTGACGTGGAGGTGGAGACGTGCCGGATCGAAGATGACTCGCCGGCGGTTGGGAAAACCATTGATCAATTGGCGCTGCGGCAACGGACCGGCACTTCGATCATCGCCTGGACCAGAGGTGGCGTCACAGAATCCAACCCCTCAGTCAAAACCACCCTTCTCACCGGCGACATCATTGTCTTGCTGGGAACGCGCGATCAAATCAGGCGGGCGATGAGTCTCATCCTTGTCGGCGACTCCACGACCTAGCTCGCAGACGCCAACATCCTGCTAACTGCGCCACCGCAACGTGACCTGCTCCTTGAGAGGATGATCCATCGGTTGTCCGGTCTGCACGGAAGCCACATGCGCGGCCTTCAGCTTGTAATACCATTTGGCCGGCATGTCGGCGTCGCCCAGAAACATCGACGACGGCTTATGGCGGAGCCCCACCGCAAGATGCTTCATCGCTCGTTCATCCTGGCCCAGAAACATTTTGGTGAGTGAGCGGAAAATCACGCTTCCGAAGGGAATCCAGTTCAGCCCCCGCCAATAGGCGGAGAAGTCGATGCGGCATTCCATATCCGAGACGGGCGTAGACATCAGCCGGTTGGCCATCCAGGCCTTGCCGCATTGCATGAGCTCCACCCGCTGGTTCGGCAGCAGAAAATCAATCGTGGTCGTCAACGGTCCCCCGTAGACTCGCTCCAGCCAGTGAAAGGGGCCGCTGTTCTTGGACGGCCGGTGGGACGTCATCCGGAACCCGTTGGGAATCGGCTCGTAGATTTTCGTTTTTTCATGCATGCGGGCGTCACTGCGCCACCAGGAATGCACATAGGGCCCGTGAACGGGATCGATGAGGCCGATGACGCCGTCGTCTGGCGTGCAGGTGTAGGTCAGCGACACATGAAACGACTGTTTAGGTTCCGAAGGGAGCGGCATACGAGGGACGGGCGGCAGCGGGAAATCAGTGCCACGCTCATCGGGCAAGTACAACCAAATCATTCCGTCGGCCTCTTCGACCGGATACGTCGCGATGCCGACTTTATCGATTTGTAGAGACGACTCCTCCGGCAACGCCGGAATGCGTCGGCACCGGCCCTTGGTGTCGAATTGCCAGCCGTGATAGGGGCACTCCACCCGCTCGCCGTCGAACCGTCCGAACGAGAGCGGCATGCCGCGATGGGGACAGATATCCCGCATGGCGCCGAGGCGACCTTCCCGATCACGGCTCAATACGATCGGCAGCCCTGCCATCTGGAGCCCCTGCATCGAACCGGACGGCAGGCGGTCGCTTGGCACGGCCGGGTACCAAAATCCAAGGAGCGGGGCGTTTTTCGCGGACACTATTTCGGGTAATAGTTGTGTGCTCATTGACAGGAAGTGAACGCGGTGAAAGCGGCCGGCATCCGATTGATTGGGACTATAGCGAGCGGTCCGGGCAAGGTCAAGCTGCCGCTGGTTCGGCGCTACCCAGCCCGTTCCTTGACACCCTCAACGACCCCATACTATTCTGTTGGAGGCACGTAATCGTGCGCATAGTCATGAGGTGACATCGTGAATGCCACGCAAATAGAACCGACGGCGATGCTGGCGCAGCTCGAAGCCACGAAGCCGGAGAAAGTGACGATCGTCTTGCTGAGCGGCGATCTCGACCGGGCGATGGCGGCCTTTATCATCGCCACCGGCGCGGCCGCGATGGGCATGCAGGTAACCATCTTCTTTACGTTCTGGGGGTTGAACGCCATCCGCAAGAAAGGCGCCAGCAGCAGCGCGAAGGATTGGCTGCGCCGGATGTTCGGTGCGCTCAACAAAGGCGGCGCCGAAACCCTTCCGCTCTCGCGCTTCCATTTCGGCGGCCTGGGCACCAAGATGATGCAAACGGTCATGAAACAAAACCGTATGCCCGGAGTTCCGGAACTGATGGAGACGGCCTTGGATCTGGGCGTCCGCTTTATCGCCTGCACCACGACCATGGGGCTCATGGGCATCACCAAGGACACGCTGATCGACGGGGTCGATCAATTTGCCGGAGTCACAACGTATCTGGCAGAAGCAAAGCAGGGCAGTGTGAATCTGTTCATCTAGCTCACAGTCATCAGACGAAGGAACCGTTCATGATGCAGGCCGATGTCAAACTCGATACATTGGGGTATTTCTGCCCGATGCCGATCATCCTCACCTCGAAAAAGATCAAGGAGCTGGCGTTGGGACAAGTACTGGAAGTCGTGTCCGACGATGAAGGCATCAAGAAAGACATGCCGGCCTGGTGCGAAACCACCGGCCATCAAATGGTCGGCATGGAAGAAGAACAGGCGAAGTCCGGTCTGATCTACAAAGCCTTCGTGAAGAAGACCAAGTAGGCACCACGCGACCGGTCCGATCGGTTGGACTGAGGTGAAGCCGGAGGGGATCACGATCTCCTCCGGCTTCGTCGTTTCGTTCGGATGAAACCCATGCCGCACCTGATCGAATGTGTGCCCAATTTCAGCGAAGGCCGGAATCCCGCCGTCATACAGGCGCTCCTCGCCGCGGTGACGTCCGTCCCCCGCATCTGGCTTTTGCATCACACGGCGGACCCCGATCACCACCGCTCGGTGCTCACCTTTGCCGGACCACCCGACGCGGTCGGCGAAGCGGCAATCCGCGCCATTACCGCTGCGACAGAACTGATCGACCTGCGGCGACATGAAGGGGTCCACCCTCGCATTGGCGCCACGGACGTCGTGCCGTTCGTCCCGATTCACGACGATGGAATGGACGAATGTATTCGCGTGGCCCGTTGGGTGGGTCAGGAAGTGGGCACGCGCCTGGGCATTCCTGTGTTCCTCTACGAACACGCGGCTTCCAACCCCGCGCGCAGGCACCTGGAGTCGGTCCGGTTGGGAGGGCCCAAAGGGCTGGCTTCCCGGATGGACTCCGACCCGGCCTGGCTTCCCGACTTTGGCCCTCCACACCTGCATCCCAGTGCAGGCGCACTGATCGCCGGTGCCCGCAGACCTCTCATTGCCTTCAACGCCAATCTCAAGACAAACGACCCCTCAATCGCCAAAGCCATTGCCAAGTCCATCCGGCAGTCGAACGGAGGATTACCTTCTCTGAAGGCAATCGGCGTGGAAGTGGCCAGCCGCGGCATGGTGCAAGTGGCGATGAACCTGACAGACTACCGAGTGACACCGATGCACCGGGCGTTTCAAGCTGTGAAAGCCGAGGCTGCGAAATGGGGAGTCGAGGTAGCCGGGAGTGAACTCATCGGTCTGGTTCCCCAAGCGGCGCTCGATCAGGCTGCCGTGGCCGCACTGCAACTGGAACGATTCGATCCAAGTCAAGTCCTCGAAACGCGACTCGCCGAAGCCGCGGCGAACACAGAAACTGTGTGCCCAACCCTTTCTGATTTCCTCGACGCCGTGGCCGCCACTGAACCAACTCCGGCCGGTGGCAGTGTCGGGGCACTGGCCGGCGCATTGGCCGCTTCGTTGGGTATCATGGGGGCTCGCCTTGGACACGACATCGAGTCAGAACACCGCCTGACCCAGATGCAACATCGGCTGCGCGAACTGATCCAGGATGATGCGGACGCCTACAACCAACTCATGCGCGCCTACAGAATCCCCAAGCAGGAACCGCATCGACCGCAGTCCATTGCAACGGCTCTCAACAGGGCCACAGACATTCCAATGGAAATCGCCGAATTGGCCTGTGAGGTTGGACGCCTGATCCATACCTGCATCCCATTAGTGAAGCAGGCAGTCCGTTCGGATATGACCGTAGGCATGATTATGGCTATTGCCGCCGCAGAATCTGGACTCCACACGTCATTTGTTAATATTCAATTAAATCAATATCTTAGCGCGTCGAAATCGGCAACAATCGCTAGAGCCATAAGAAATCTTGAGGAACTGAAGAGGCTATGTTACACTCCGCCGCCATTTGAGTCAGGTCATTGATGCAACCAGGCCCCGCCTGAGAAAGTGAAAAGTCGGAACGGATGGAAATCAAAGTCTTCAATAACAATGTTGAAAAAGCTCTGAAGGTCGCCAAGAAAAAACTGGCAGGCGAAGGATTATTTCGTGAGCTGAAACGCCGCCGGTTTTATGAGAAGCCGAGTGTCAGAAAAAAGGCGAAACAACGCGAAGCCCAACGGCGCCGCCAGAAGTGGCTCTCGAAACGGAAACCCGAGTAGTCGGCGGCGCTGCCGCCGTGCAAGCCCTCTCACTCTCCTCAAGCTCCTCGTCATCCCTGCGGTCCTCTCATGCGTCAGGAACAGATTCATGCCGCGATTCGGATCGTCAAGCAGGAGATTCGCCGGTGGCAGGAACCGGTCGTCGGCGTCATCGCGCGGGAATCCAACCGTGACCCGTTTCTCATCCTGATTTCCTGCCTGCTGAGTCTGCG
Organism: Nitrospira sp.; assembly: GCA_039794465.1. Lineage (GTDB taxonomy): Bacteria > Nitrospirota > Nitrospiria > Nitrospirales > Nitrospiraceae > Nitrospira_D. Next base: position 462 of record JAYWIP010000186.1, on the reverse strand, counting down.
AACGAAAGATAAGACGACTGACGAAGCAAGCCACCGGCTCTTCGCACTGGCCCGGACACCGGCGGCCATGTTGAAGTTGCCGCTCAAGAAGATCGAGCGGGCGATCTATCCCGTCGGCTTCTACCGGACCAAAGCCAAATCAATTCATCAGATTTGCGACCGGCTGCTCGATGCCTATGGAGGAATCGTACCCGATTCCATCGACGAGCTGGTGACGCTGCCCGGAGTCGGGAGAAAAACAGCGAACCTGGTCGTGACGGTCGGCTACGGCAAGCCCGGCATTTGCGTCGATATCCACGTCCACCGGATCAGCAACCGGTGGGGGTACATCAAGACGAAGACGCCGGAAGAGAGCGAACAAGCCTTGCGGGACACGCTGCCCAAACGCTACTGGATCACCTTCAACGACCTGCTGGTCCCCTATGGCCAGAATCTCTGCCAGCCTGTATCGCCCTTCTGCAG
>JAYWIP010000185.1:0-6359 GCA_039794465.1 Nitrospira sp. | reverse complement strand
TTGTCGAGTGAGACGCCGCCGCCGCGCTCGACCCTCTGTGCTGGTGGGCAGCAACCGACCGGTTATTGCACACCCTCACTAGGTGCCAGCCATGGGTTCATGAAGCGGGCCGACCATCATACTGGGCACTCTTCTTCAGAATGGTCTAAACCACGCGGGACCGACCAGACACACAGTGCCCCTTGCTTTCACAACGCCTGACGAGTCACCCTAGAAGGGACCACAATCGCCAAGCAGCGTCGGGCAGTAGATTGCGAGGCCCATCTCGACGAGTCCCAAGACGGAAGGAGGGGACATGAGGGCATTCAGTAAGAAGGATTCTGTGTTAGCAGAGCAGGACACAGCCCAAGCCGACCTCATGACCCGTCGCAGTTGGTTAGCTCGTTCAGCTGCGGCGATGGGAGCGGCGGCAGCCACTGTGATGGTTCCATCGGTTGTTCCCGGTTCAGATCTGGTGTCGACCGATCCCACGCGTACCCCTGGCCAGGTCCCCACTCCGTACGGGTCACGTGCGCCGGGGGAAACTGCCCTGCGTGTGGCGACGGCCACCCATTCACTGACGCCCCATCAATCCTTGTACGGGATCATCACGCCGTCCGCGTTGCACTTCGAGCGCCATCATAACGGGGTGCCGTCCATCTCTCCCGACCGCCACCGGCTCTTGATCCATGGATTGGTCGACCGGCCGCTCACATTGTCGATGAACGATCTCGTGCGCTTTCCCTCCGTCACACGCACACTCTTCCTCGAATGTTCCGGAAATTCTGGGCACGAATGGAAAGGGCCGTCCGGCAAGACTGTGCAGGAGACACATGGGTTGATGAGCACGAGCGAATGGACCGGCGTGCGACTCGCCACGGTGCTGGCAGAATCAGGTATCAAATCGAATGCGGCCTGGGTGCTGGCCGAAGGTAGCGATGCCGCGGCGATGACACGCAGCCTCCCCTTGACCGAGGTGCTGAAAGAGGCGCTGCTCTGCTATGCGCAAAATGGCGAGGCCCTCAGGCCGGAACAAGGTTACCCGCTCCGACTCGTGATCCCCGGCTGGGAGGGGAACACGTGCATCAAATGGATCAGAAGGCTAAAGCTCGGCACCGCGCCGTTCATGACGCGGGAAGAAACCAGTCGCTATACCGACCTCATGCCGGATGGCACGGCCAGACAGTTTACGTTCGTCATGGAGGCCAAGTCGGTCATCACCAGCCCGTCCGGCGGCCAACGGATCGAGCCGGGCTTCATCGAGATTCGGGGATTGGCTTGGAGCGGTCGCGGGTCGGTTAAAGCCGTGGAGGTGAGCACGGATGGAGGACGGTCATGGCGTCGGGCACAACTCCCAACGCCGGTGCTTCCCTATTGCCATACCCGCTTCCGGCTCGAATGGCGTTGGGACGGTGAAGAAGCGATCATCCAGAGCCGCTGCGTTGATGAGACCGACTATGTCCAGCCGACGAGAGAGGCACTGGTTGCCGCAAGAGGGACCAACTCGTTCTACCATTACAATGCCATTCACAGTTGGAAGATTGATCGACAGGGACAGGTCACGAATGTGCAGGTCTGAATCCGTACCATCGTTCATCCTTGTGGTGAGCTTGCTCCTGCTTCCTCCCAATATCTCCACGGCGGAGGAATCTCACTATGGTTTGGGACAACCGGCCGATGAGGCAGCCATCAAGGCATGGAATATTGATGTTGCCCCGGACGGGGTGGGGTTGCCACCGGGTCGAGGGACAGTGCAGCAAGGTGCTGCCGTGTATGCCGCCAAGTGTGCTGCTTGTCATGGACCCACGGGCATGGAAGGGCCGAAGGATCGTTTGGTCGGCGGCCGGGGGTCTCTCGCCACAGAACACCCGATCAAGACCATCGGCAGCTATTGGCCCTATGCCACGACATTGTATGACTACATCTTCCGCGCTATGCCATTCACCGCGCCGCAGTCGTTGACGCCCGAGGAAGTCTATGGCGTCGTCGCTTGGTTGTTGCATCAAAACGGGATCATTCCCGCCACCATGGTGATCGATCCACAGACGCTTCCAACCATAAAGATGCCCAATGGGAATGGATTCGTCGCCGATTTGACCCCGCCTCCTTAACCGGGTTCCGATCCTTCGTGAGGATCGGGTCGGCTGATCCGCCCATACAACAGTCATTGCCACTCTTAAGACAATCCCGCCAGACCAACGATCCTCATTGAATCCCCGCCCACCTCGCCCCCTGCATTGGTGCGTAGGGAAATCGGCTGCTCTTGTTTAGCCAATTCCCGTGGCCTACGATGAGAGCACACATGTTGTGGCGCCTTCAAGCAAAGGAGGCAATCCCATGGGCTTTCGTTGGTACAATTGGCTCGGGCTCACCATGCTTCTCTTTGGTGGCCTGATTTCTGAGCCGGTCTTTTTAGAAGCAGATTCCGGGGTCAGTATCTTATGGCTGATCGCAGCTGCCTGGGTGGTGGTTGGGGCGATCTTGGTGCTCTGGCAAGGTCCGGAGACCAGCGAAGACTGACTGAGAAGACGCCGGGACATTCTGAGTTTCCAAGTACCTCCGGCCTAAATCCCCGCGCTCGCCGTGTGCGTGTGTCCCCACGCAGCCGCTCGACTTCTCGGCAGGTCTTTTTTCGAAATCCGTCGTCATGACGATGTCGCCACACCCCCACTGACTAAGTCTACTACCTTGCTGCTAGCAGGACAGGATAAACTCGGCCCATTTTGCTCCTTGTCGGGGGAGTCATGGTTTGTTGATTCTTGTGGGGTTAGGTTGTCTGAGGTAGGGGCTGCTGAATTTCGTAAGCCGCAGGTCACTCGGTGGGCAATGACCGGAGGGTCATTGCCCATCTAGCTTTGGCATATGCAGGCAAGCCCAACTCCCCTTCAGAAAATCCACGGTTCGTGAATTTCAATGTTTGCTAATTGTCGGTTGTGGTGTGCGCGGTGTACCCTTGAACATTCGGGACTGGCGAAAGGAGCAGGCGAAGACTGTCTCTCTGGTCTATTCGGTTGGTTTGGTCTATCTGGTGGGGTAGGGCAGGGGAGTCTTGCGCAGATCCTGACAGGTAATGAAAAAGGGAGCGACGAGTTGTCGCTCCCTTTTCTCTTTCCCAGTAATTGATTTGACAGCTTATGCCGTTGCGGGCGTCAGATGCTGCTTGGCGAGGCCGCAGAGCTTTTCGAATCCGGCGGCGTCTTTGATTGCCATGTCGGAGAGGACCTTGCGGTCCAGCAACACGTTGGCCTTCTTGAGGGCGTTGATGAACCGGCCATAGGTGAGGCCTTGGGCCCGCACTGCGGCGCTGATGCGCGCGATCCAGAGGCGGCGGAAGTCGCCCTTGCGGTCTTTCCGTCCCACATAGGCGTAGGTCTGCCCTTTATCGACGCTCTCTGTCGCCGAACGGAACAGCCGGCTCTTCGCCCCATATTGTCCTTTGGCCAGCTTCAGCCGTCTATTTCTCCGATGTCGTGTCTTGGGTCCACCTTTTGCGCGAGGCATGATTCTCTCCTTTGCGTTCTAAAAAGCTTCCTGTCTGAGCTCTTACTGCGGAAGCAGCTTGCGTAATGTTGCGGTGACCGTGGCATCGACGACCGCCGTGCCGCTCAGGCGGCGCTTATGGTCGTGTCTCTTGTGAGACAGCAGATGCCGCTTGCCCGCCTTGCGGCGGACGATCTTGCCGGTTCCCGTTTTTGCAAACCGCTTACTGGCTCCCTTATGTGTCTTCATCTTCATGAGACTCATTCCTTTGGTTATTCGGTCGTCATCCTGATTTGCATCGGTTATTTTGGCGCCACGATCATGATCAAACTGCGTCCCTCCATACGGGGGGCATATTCGATCGTGCCGCAATCGGCCAGCTGTTCGATCACGGAATTCATGACGGTCCGGCCCATCTCTTGGTTGGCCATTTCCCGCCCGCGGTACGTGAGCGTGACCTTCGTTTTGTTCCCTTCCTCCAAAAACGCCTTCATTTGGCGGACCTTGATTTCCAGGTCGTGCTTGTCTGTGCGCGGCCGCAGCTTGATTTCCTTCACCTGCGTGGACTTCTGATGGCGCCGGCTTTGATGGTCTTTCTTGCTCAGCTCATACTTGTACTTGCCATAGTCCATGATCCGGCAGACCGGAGGGACCGATGTGGGAGCCACTTCGACCAAGTCGTATCCGCCTTCCTGTGCTTGGCGAAAGGCGTCCGGTGTCGGAAGAATGCCCAGTTGCTCTCCCTCAGGACCGATCACTCGTACTTCTCGGACCCGGATCTCACGATTCACACGCAGTTTGGGGACGATAAGCCACCTCCTATTTTATATCGGGTGAACGTCTGGCCGGAGGCGTGAGACCTCGGTACGTAAGAGGTCGATGACGCCGGCGACCGTCATGCTGCCAAGGTTCGCGCCGCTCCGGCCTCTGACCGACAGGGTTCCGCCTTGTACTTCGCGGTCCCCGGCGACCAGCATGAACGGCACCTTGGCCTTCTCCGCTTCGCGGATTTTGAATCCAATCTTTTCGTTGCGCAGGTCGGCCTCGGCCCGGAATCCGGCCGCTTTCAATTGCGCGACGGCGTCCGCCACGTAGCCCCGCTGATTGTCCGTGATATTCATCACCGTCGCCTGCACGGGGGCGAGCCAGGCGGGGAAGGCTCCACCGTAGTGCTCGATCAGAATTCCGAAGAACCGTTCGATCGATCCCATCAAGGCGCGGTGGATCATAATAGGCTGGTGTGCCTTCCCGTCCTCGCCGATGTAGCTCAAGCCGAACCGTTCCGGGTTGTTGAAATCCACTTGAATGGTGGAGCATTGCCAGGAACGGCCGAGCGCGTCCTTGATCTTGATGTCGATCTTCGGGCCATAGAAGGCGCCGCCGCCGGGGTCCAGCTGATAGGCGATGTTTCGGCTCTTGATTGCCGCCTCCAGCGCGCTGGTCGCCAAGGTCCAATGTTCCTCGGCACCCACCGATTCTTTCGGCCTGGTGGAGAGAAACACTTCAAACTCGGTGAATCCGAACGTCCGCAAAATGAAGAAGGTGAAGTCGAGCACGCGGCTGACTTCCGTTTCCATCTGGTCGGGGCGGCAGAACAAATGGGCGTCGTCCTGGGTAAACCCACGCACCCGCAACAAGCCATGGAGGACGCCGGTCCGTTCGTATCGATACACGGTGCCCAGCTCGCCGTACCGGATGGGCAGGTCCCGATAGCTCCGGAGATGCGATTTGTAGATCATGATGTGGTAGGGGCAGTTCATCGGTTTGAGCTGATACTCGCTGCCCTCCAGTTTCATCGACGCGAACATGTTTTCTCGGTAGTAGTCGACGTGCCCGCTGGTCTTCCAGAGGTCGAGGCGCGCGACATGGGGCGAATAGACCAGATCGTAGCCGTCCTTGAGGTGCTGTTCGCGCCAGAAATTTTCGATCAGCAATCGAATGGCGGCGCCTTTGGGATGCCAGAGCACCAGGCCCGGCCCGATTTCGTCCTGAACGGAAATCAAATCCAGGTCTTTCCCGACTTTTCGATGATCGCGGCGCTTGATTTCTTCCAGCCGGGCCAGGTGCGCGTCCAGTTCGGCCTGGGTCGGAAACGACGTGCCGTAGATCCGTTGGAGCATCGGGTTGCGCTCGTCTCCGCGCCAGTAGGCCCCCGCGGTCGTCAAGAGTTTGAAGGCGCCGACATGCCCGGTCGAAGGCAAGTGCGGGCCGCGGCACAGATCGACGAAATCGCCTTGGGCATAGGCGGAAATCGATTCGCCATCCGGGAAGCCCTCGATCAATTCGACCTTGTACCGTTCGCCGCGCGATGTGAAAAATGCGATGGCGTCCTGTTTGGAAAACTCCCGCCGCGTGATCGTCAGCTTGCGCGCGGCGATGTCACGGGCGCGCGCTTCGATTTTTTCGAGATCCTCCGGAGTAAACGGGCGCTCGTAGGCGAAGTCGTAGTAGAAACTGTCTTCCAGCGCCGGTCCGATTGTCAGCTGGGCGGTAGGGAACAGTTCCTTCACCGCTTGCGCCATGAGGTGGGTGCTGCTGTGGCGGTAGACTTCACGGCCTTCCAGGCTGTCGAACCGAAGCGGCTCGATCGTCGCATCCTCCAACAAGGGGCGCGAGAGATCGACTACCATTCCGTTGACTTTCGCTGCCAAGATATCCGAACCCGGCGGAATGCCCAGGGCAGAGAGTGCGGCCCCCACCGTCTGGCCGGTCTGCACATCTTTCTGGGGCCCGTTTTTCAAGGAGATCTTCATTCGCTGGGTCTGCTGCTCACGGCACAAACAATAAAAGGCACCCCGCCTCCGAGAGGCGCACGGATGCCTCGGCCAGGTGGTAGGCGCGGACGGTCTTGAACCGTCGACCTCTACCGTGTCAAGGTAGCGCTCTCCCCCTGAGCTACG
>JAYWIP010000184.1:0-9775 GCA_039794465.1 Nitrospira sp. | reverse complement strand
AATAGGCGTGGAACCAGACCGGGAAGAGGCTATAATGATTTCGGCATGCGGACAACTCCTCGGCTACCTCCTCCTCGATTGTCGCCCAATGCGCTGACGGTCCTGCGCCAGCGCTACCTCGCTAAGAATGAGCGCGGCACCATCATTGAATCGCCGACCGAGCTGTTCTGGCGAGTGGCCGACGATATCGCATCGGCCGAGCATCACTATCCCACGGTGGGGCGCCGGCACGGTATGGCTCGCCGATTTTACGAACTGATGGCCTCCTTGGTATTCCTGCCGAATTCGCCGACGCTCATGAACGCGGGACGGTCCCTCCAGCAGCTGTCCGCCTGCTTTGTCCTGCCGGTAGAAGACTCGTTGGACTCCATCTTCGATGCCGTGAAGAATCAAGCGCTCATCCATCAATCGGGCGGGGGCACGGGATTCTCATTCAGCCACCTCCGTCCGCAAGCCGACCGGGTGGCGACGACCAGCGGAGTGGCATCCGGTCCTGTGTCCTTCATGCGCATCTTCAACATGTCCACCGACGTTATCAAGCAAGGAGGCACGCGGCGCGGCGCGAACATGGGCATTTTGAGAGTCGATCACCCGGACATTCTCGACTTCATCGCGCTGAAGCGACAGCCGAACGAAATGACGAATTTCAATCTCTCCGTCGGCATCACAGACCGGTTCATGCATGCGGTCAAACACAACCGATCGTACGCACTGATCAATCCACGCACGGGGAAATCCACCGCGCGCCTTCCGGCCACACAGGTCTTCGACCGCCTGGTCGACGCCGCCTGGCACTGCGGCGAACCGGGTGTTGTGTTTCTCGATACCATCAATCGGGCGAATCCCACGCCCCGCCTGGGCACCATCGACGCCACCAACCCCTGCGGCGAACAGCCGCTCCTCCCCTACGAATCCTGCACGCTCGGCTCCATCAACGTGGCCCGATGCCTCACCGAGCAAGACGGCGTGCGCGCCATCGACTATGATCGGCTGGCAGCCATCATTCCCCTCGCTGTCCGCTTTCTCGACAACGTGCTCGACCGAACCAGGTTTCCCTTTCCACACATCGAGACCCAGACCAAATTGACGAGGAAGATCGGCCTGGGGATCATGGGATTCGCCGATCTGTTGATTCAACTGGGTATTCCCTACGACACGGACGAGGCATTGCAAATTGCCGACCGGTTGATGGCCTTCATCAGATCCCATGCGCACCAGGCATCGCATCGGCTCGCCCAAGAGCGGGGAGTCTTCCCCGCCTACAAAGGGAGCCGCCTGCAAGCCGAAGGGTTTCGGCGCCGCAATGCCACCGTGACCACCATTGCGCCGACCGGAACCATCAGCATCCTGGCCGATTGTTCCGCCGGCATCGAGCCGCTCTACGGTATCAGCGTCGTCCGCACGATCATGGAAGACATCCGATTGGAAAGTCTGCACCCCGCATTTGCCGTACAGGCTCGCGCCAAGGGATTACCGCTGAATGATTTGCGCCGGGAGATCGGCCTGCGGGAATCGATTCAGCACCTGACCCAAATTCCTCACGACCTGCGCCGACTCTTTGTCACCGCCCACGACATCGCACCGGCTCACCATGTCCGGATGCAAGCGGTCTTCCAACGGCACAGCGACAGCGGCGTGTCAAAGACCATCAATCTCCCCCAGAACGCCACGCCAAAAGACGTGGCCTCTGCCTTCTCACTGGCGCATGAGCTTGGCTGCAAGGGCCTGACCGTTTACCGATCAGGCAGCCGTGAGCATCAAGTGTTGGCCTGCTCCCATGTGCAGTCGTGCTGACAACGCGTCGTAATCTGTTCCGCCAATAATCCCCATAAAATTGACACCCCTCCTGGTTGATGATAAGTATTTTCTCAGTTTCAATAATTGGGAAAAGGTTGTTACAGGGAGGTACGTGATGTCCGCTACCGTTGGAGACCCGTCGCTTGCCGGCAGCCCTCTGGCCTGGAGTCTCCTTTTCGCCCGCCAGCCGGAACCGGATTTGGAATTTACAGAGGAAGAGTTGGAACAAACGACAAACATACGTTCATCACCTCCCATGAAGTCTCCCAAGAAATCGGGTGGCCGCTCCCTCCTTTGGATTCTCTTGGTGTTGCTGATCGGGGGCGGAGCCTATGTCGCCATGGAGCCAGAATTGGTCACGGATCTCGTGGGGCCGCTCCTCGGTGAATCGTCGGAACCCCCGGCGCAGGTCGCAGTAAAACCGCTTATGCCCAAGCCACCAGCACCGAGCGCACCGCCCAGTCAGCCTGGACCGGCAGCCGCCGCCCCCGCTGCACCGCAATCTCAGACGCCACAGGCCACCGCACCGGCTCCAGAACAATCAGCCAGCACACCCACAGCTGCTGCCCCGGCCCCAACGACCCCAGCACTCCCGCCGGCCCCCGCGGCAACTGCCCAGTCGACTCCAATCGAAACTGCCTCGCCCTCCTCGGCCTCGCCGGCTCCGCTGTTCGGCGAAGGACAGCGGGTCACCGTGTTACCAAACCCGGCCGCTCCGCGCGAGAAAGTGGCGCTCAAACAGGACGCCGCAGGCTCGACGCCGGGACCGGCCGTTCCACCGGGAACCGCCTTCACGATTCTCGACGGCGATTTACAAGACAGCGGATGGGTCTACTATATTCGCAGCGATTACGGCACCAAGGGGTGGCTGGAAGAAAAACAGTTGCGGCTGAAGCCCTGATCGATTCGTCGGCGATCTGTCGGATTTTTGAATGCAGAGGGCGGCGGCACAAGCTCATGTGCCGCCGCCCTCTGTGCTATACTGCCGCTCCAGTTCACACCCTTTCTCGAACTCACGTGAGGAGAACGCTCCGCATCCATGCGCGCCGTGATTTTCGATTTCGATGGAGTCATTGCCGATACTGAACCGGTGCACTTCGAAGGCCTGCGCCAGACACTGGCCGGTATCGACATTACGCTGACCGAAGCGGACTACTATGCCACCTACCTGGGCTTCGATGACCGCGGCTGCATTCTGGAAGCGCTTCGAGTCAACCGGCGCCCGATCACCGAATCGATCGTGCAGGACCTGATGCGAACGAAGGCCATGGCCTACCTGACTGCGATCCGAGATCGCCTCGTCATTTTCCCCGGTGTCAGAGAATTCGTGGAAGCAGCCGCGGCGGCCTATCCGATCGCCATCGCCTCCGGCGCGCTCCGACCTGAGATCGAACTGATTCTGGAACAAGCTGGTCTCCGAAAGGCATTCCGCCACATCACGAGTGCAGAAGATGTGACCAGGAGCAAGCCGGACCCTCAGCCGTTCTTGCACGCCTTAGCCGGCCTAAATCGGCAACAGGGCCACTCCCCACTGACGGCGGACGCCTGTTTGGTCATCGAGGATTCGCTTCCCGGAATCAGGGCCGCCAAGGCAGCCGGAATGAAGGTGCTGGCCGTGACCAACACCCACACAGTACAAGACCTGCACGAAGCGGACGCCATCAGCACGAGCTTGCACGAGACACGGCTCACCGAACTGCGAGGCCGGCTCTGGCCATCATGACTGCCGCTGACGCCCAAGCCTATTGCACAGCCTACACGAAGCAGAGTGGCAGTAACTTTTACTACTCGTTCCTCTTCCTGTCCAAGGCCAAGCGCCAAGCGATGTACACCATCTATGCCTTCTGCAAGGCGGTGGACAGCGCAGTCGATGAGCCACCGGCCGGAAGCAACCCCAAAGACGAGTTGCGACGGTGGCGCCGGGAACTGGACGCCGTATACGGCGGCACCCCGACCCTTCCGATCACCGTGAGCCTCGCGCATCACGTCAAGGCCCTCTCCATCCCCAAAGCCTATTTCGAAGAGCTGGTGAAGGGTGTCGAGATGGACCTGTCCAATAACCGCTACGCCACGTTCGACGAATTGTCGCTCTATTGCTATCGGGTGGCGTCGGTCGTGGGCTTGATTTGTCTCCACATCTTCGGCACCACGTCGCCCCGCGCGCAGGACTATGCCGTGTCGCTGGGCATGGCGTTTCAATTAACGAATATCCTGCGTGACGTCGGCGCCGACGCATCCGACAATCGCGTGTATCTTCCGCTCGAGGATCTGCACAACTGCAACTACCCTGAAAAGGCTCTGTTGCAAAAAACCTATTCGCCTGAATTCAAGATGCTGATGCAGCAGGAGACGGCACGCGCCCGCCAGTTTTATGAGAAAGCGCGCGCCGCCTTAGCGGCATTGCCTCCGTCCGAACGCCGGACTCTCATCGTCGCGGAAATCATGCGCGGCATCTACAGTCGAATCTTGGACAAGATTGAACGGTCCGGTTATCAGGTGTTTGGACCGCGCATCAGTCTCTCCACAAGCCATCGGCTGGCCATCGCCTTGAGCATCTGGTTGCGTTCCTAGCCCTCGTGACCACTCCGGTTGAACAGAGGGTTCTTGTCCTGGGCGCGGGTCTGACCGGGCTGGCGGTGGCGCATTTCCTCAATCGACAGGGGTATCGAGTTACCCTCCTCGATCATCCTGATTGGCAAGACAGATACGGGATGAATCCAACCGACGCCGCCCCGTTTCTGTTCGGACGCCATCAGGCAACATGGCACATGCTCCGCTCAATCGAGAGCACCATCCCTTCTCAACCGGACCGGACAGTTCCACTCGAATTTCGTCTTCCCACTGGACGGATTGCCGCCTATCAGTCCGCTCACCTTCCGGGCGCGCTTCAGTGGATGACAAGTCTCTTCAGCTTCCATGGCCTGGCATGGCACGACCGCTGGACACTGTTCTCGCATTTGGAACAGATCTGGGAACAAGCAGAATCACTTCCAGCGGACCTGGACAACCGTCTTGCCAACGAATGGCTGACATCGATCGGCCAGAGCCAGGAGGCTTGTCAATCGATCTGGAACCCGCTGATTCTCTGGCTGACCGGCAACGAGTTGGGATGCCTGTCCGCCGCGGTGTTCGTGCGGCAGCTGTCCACTCTGTTTTTGGGCCGGACAATGGACGCGCGGCTGACATTCCTGCATGGGTTGGTCACAGACCGATTCCTCGGTCCTCTAAAGGAGGCGGTACAACGACGGCACGCGCAGATTCTGACCAGCTCGCTGCCACCTGAACTCCGATTTGGACCGGACGGGGTCACCGGCGTCCGGCTTCACGATGGACCTGTGCTCCAGGCCCAATGGTATGTCGCCGCCCTTTCCCACCGAACGCTGCTCCCTCTGCTACCTGAACGCCTGTTGACGCGCTATGCCTATTTCGCACAAATCAGCGAACTGGAAACCTTGCCTCAAACGACCGTCCAGTTTGCATGGCGCTCAACGACGACGGCGTCACCACGGCTACTGTTGCTCGCGGACCGGCCGTTCCACTCCCTCACCGTCGCCCCATGTGGAGCCGGTGAGGTTCGTTACCGGCTTTCGGCCATCGGCAATCCTGCGCTCATGGAATTAGAAGATGAACAACTGACCAACCTCGGACGCGGCGAGCTTCGCCTGCTGGCCCCGGAAATCAGCCAGGAGGAGATCCACTCCGTGGAAATTGACCGGCGGAGCCACGCAGCGCTGTCACTGAAACCAGGCGCAGCTCTGCTCCGGCCCATCCAGCAGAGCCCCGTGGGTAATCTCCTGATCGCCGGTGCCTGGACCGACACCGGATGGCCCGTCAACGTCGAAAGTGCGATTGTCAGCGCGCAACGCTGCGCGGACATCATCGCCGGACGGCCGGATGGGGAAAAGCCATGATAGAACTGGCGTGCACGTGACGCCGGTTGAACTGCGATTTCAATCTATCTCATCCGCAGGTAGCACTGATCTTCGAACTGTTCGCCGCCCCGATACTTCGTAATCACCAGCCATTCACGCTTGGCATCCGTCAGGGCAACGTACGCCACGGAATCCAGGATGAAAGGCTGGGTCGCGAACATCGTCGCTAACGCGGGGGGAATCGGGCTCCATTCCATCGGGAGGGATACAAGCGGATAGGTGCCGCCGGTCCGTTCGAACTTATCATTCGTGGCCAACAACGGCCCCATATCCTGCCAACTGGCATGTTCCAGGACAGGACTGTCCGCTGGAAACACATACAAACTGTCGCTGGGCCCGCCTTTCATGCAGAACGTCGTCTTGACGACGAGGTCCTTCGTCCCGCTGTTATCCAGATCCATGATCGCCCTGTCGAGACTGGAACATTGTCTCGACTTCGACCCCTGTCCCTTCAACTCCACCGGTTTCCAGTCCACCGTCTTGACCAACTCTGCATTGGGCTCCAGCCGATCCCCGAAGAACTTTGCTACTTTCTGACAAAACGACAGATCAGTCCCCGCCGCCACCTCAATCGAGGCGGCAAAGACCAGCGTCGGCAGCGAAATTGACCAGAGCATAGTAAAAAAAAGCGTGCCTCGTCCTTGCATATCCTCACCCTCTCATTGACAACGCCAACCCACCTTCCTAAGATACCGCCGATTTTTCCAATCGACTCCATTCAACCATGACCCTGACACCGCTCCAAGAACTTGCCAAATCCCTTCACAATTGCCAGCGGTGCAAACTGGCCAAGCTGGGACGGAGCCAAGTCGTCTTCGGTGTGGGCAACCCGCACGCGAGCATCATGTTCGTGGGTGAGGCCCCGGGCTTCAACGAAGACCAGAAGGGCGAGCCATTCGTCGGCGCGGCGGGCAAACTGTTGAACGATCTCCTTGCCTCAGCGGGACTGTCGCGCGATCAGATCTACATTGCCAATGTCATCAAGTGCCGGCCGCCGAACAACCGCGACCCGGAACAGGATGAAGTCGAGACCTGTAAGCCCTTCCTCTTACAGCAGATCCAGCTGATCCGGCCGAAACTGGTCTGCACGCTCGGCAACTGGGCCACACAGACGTTATTGGAACGTAAGGTAGGGATTACGAAAGTGAAGGCACAGGCCTTCTATATGAAAGATTTCGTGATCTTCCCCTTGCTTCATCCGGCCGCGGCCTTGCACCAAGGGAACCTGCTCGACACGCTGAAAGAAGACTTCAAGAAGTTGAAAGAGTTCCTCGACCGGAACACCAAACCAGCCGAACCCACCAGCACTGCCGCACCAACTGCTCCAACCCTGCAAATCGAGTCGCCCCAACCGGCACAGATGGATTTGTTCGGATAGTGTGGGCCACGTGCTCCTGTGAGGGGTTAGGCTGCATAGCCTTGCCGCCGCTTGGCTGTGCAACTCGTTCCGTTCTGGATTCCATCCGAACGGAACTTCGAACAGTGCTCGCCATCGCCTTCGGCGACCGCACCGACAGGCCATGCAACCCCTCACAAGTCGCAGTGCGCCAACCATCCTCACTTGATGGAAAGATGACCACTTCCCCTACTTCGAATGCTGAAGCTGCCCGTTGCTTGTAAATCAATGGTCTTACCGCTATTCTTACGAGGTGAATGGCTCGCAGATTGATGCCCTGCACAGCGAGGTGACCATGTCTTCAGCGAAAGAACAAATCGCCAAAATTCTTCAAGACCAGCCGGACGACAGCTCATACGATGAGATTCTTCGGGAACTCGCATTCGCGCGCATGATCGAACGGGGACTGGCGGACTCCGATGCAGGGCGAACAATCAGTCACGAAGAGATGGGGCGCCGCATTAAGACATGGCGGAGCTGATCTGGACGGCTGAAGCTGAACGATGGCTGCGCGACATCCACGACTACATCGCACAAGATAACCCCTCCGCCGCAGTCCGGACCGTCGAAACGCTCTACCAGAAGGCTGAAATTCTTCGAGAGTTCCCCGAATCAGGCTACCGTTACTGGCAGCAACCGAATCGACACATCCGCATCCTGCTTCACGGCCACTACCGAATCGCGTATGTGATCAAGAGCCCAGCAGTGATCAATATACTTGGGGTCTTCCATGGAGCACTCAACATCGACCGCTACTTGATGTAATATCCTCACACGCTACGACCCGCCTCAATCCGCGCGGATGGATTTGTTCGGCTCATAACTCGCACGTTTCCTCTCTCTCACGTCAAGAAAGGCCTCGGCTGACGAAGGGCGGGCAGCTCCGGCTTCGCCATGATGCGATTGAGTACGGCCGCAAAGAAGCGTTTCACTGTTCGCCAGGCGCCTCACCGGACCAGAAGAACGGCGCCACGGCACCTGATTTGGCAACTGGTTTGGCATCTGGCGCCATGGCGAACTCTCCGTGCCCATCCCTTCCATCCGAGGCTCGATCAAGGTCCGCGGAAATCGCTGTCTATCCCGGTTGGTGGACAGGACAAAGCATTGAACAAGTATTTGATTCCCAAGTAGACTTGCCTTGCACAGGGTGCCTAGGCTACCGTGCTATACGGCGAGGTCGTCAGCAGCAGACTTATTTGGTTAGGTTGCTGCCAACAATTATCGAACTGGAGTGCCTTGAATCCTGAGAACGCGGCTAAGCAGCATGAGACGGTAGGAAACGACCCGCTCGCCTGGCGCATGGTTGCGCACGAACTTCTTGCCGCTTCTGATGTTCTGCGACGGGAGTCCTCAACGACCCACACCTTCGGTGCAGTGTCCCTCATGCTCTGCGGCATGGCCATCGAGAATCTGTTGAAAGCGCTCTGGCTAAAGCAAGGCAATCAAATCAGCCACTCGGGCACTTTTCAGCCAGTCCTGAATGCTGGAGCCCATGGTCTCCAGCAACTTGCGCAGGTTGCGCACTTTGCCGTCTCTACCATCGAAGGCGACATCCTGCCCCGGCTATCGCCCTTTATCGAGTATGGCGGGCGCTACCCCATCCCAAAGTCATCGCAGAAACTCATGCTCACCTCGGCGCCAGGAGGTGGAAAGGTAGCTGCCACAACATGGTCTACTCCCAGCGACGATCAACACGCAAAAAAACTCCTTGCTCGCCTTGAGCAAGCACTCACGTGACCAACTGCAACCTAACCCCGCATTCCAGCGGACTGTCTACGGCAACTGCTGAGTGAGGTAAACAGGGATGTTCTACCTTTCCAGGGTGATGCCGAAGCTCAGAGCGGACTTCACCGGAGGAGCGGGGGCCCGTCGAGGCTCCGCTGAGAAGGAAGGCGGAAACTGACTGAGTCTGCGAAGGAATTTCCGAAGGCTTCCGCTCAGCGGAGCCCGAACGGGTTGCTCCGGGAGGTGTGGGAGCGGTTGAGCCTCGGCATCGCAAAGCGATGGCCCGACTCTGGATGATTTAAACCTTTGACTTCACGGCAGATGCTGAGTCTGACTCCGCGGCCTTCGTCCCGCCTTCTTCGTCGGGCGGTTTCTCTTCCTCCGGCACATCGAACCACTGGACCAGCATCTCATCCCACCAGGCTTCGGTGACGTCGCTGCCGGGATCAGTGCCGAGAAATGCCACATCGTCCTTCTTGATTGTAGACCCGACGAGCTGGGGCTGGAATTTCGCCCGGTCGATGACTTCCTTGGTCGCATAGCCTCCAAGAATCCACGAGTCCGGATCGGCCCGTCGGGACTTGTAGGCTTTCAGGCCCAGCTTGAGATAGATGAAAATCTGCTGCTGGGTAGAATCCATCACGCCGGACTGAGGCAGGCTGAGGGTCTTTTCGATACGCTTCCGCCAGTGCCGGTCGTCGTATCGCGACGTGACCAGCTGAAGCATTTTCTTTCCAATCTCGGCATCAAGCGGCATGGTGTTGCTCTGAATGGTACAGAACGAAACTAGAGGACATTTTCATCAGCCGAGATGTTTCTTAAAGAACGCTTTTGTCCTCGCCCACGCATCTTTCGCCGCTTCCGGCCGGTAGACGGACGGATCGTTGTCCCGGAAGAATGCATGCGGCGCGCCTGGATAGGTCTT
>JAYWIP010000183.1:0-4640 GCA_039794465.1 Nitrospira sp. | reverse complement strand
GAACACCTTCACCCAGACGTTCTTCTCCATCGCGACCCTCCTCACTAGGGTTAGGAACGATTCTGGTTTTTAGCGGGGAGCAGTGTACTCTCTTGCCCAAAAATATGATATGCCGAAACGAGGGCACGGGATGGGAAAGAGCCCGTGAGAGACACCGCCATCCCACCTGGTTCTGGCAGGAGAAGCGTTCCTGAAGACAGGGCCCCCCGCTATGGCTACTTCAACATCTCCACCTGCCCCTGCGCGCGGGCCAGATTCACCCGCGAGGCGTTCACGCGGAACAGGGCATCGATCATGTTGTCCCTCGCCCGCACGATCGACGACAAGGCGTTTGACAGTTCCAACGTGTTTGAGCTCAAGGTCCGAATCCGTTCCCTGGCCAGCGACAGCTCGGTCAAGGAGGCTTTCAGTCCGGCCTCGGCGATCCGCTGCTGTTCGATGGACGTTTTCAGGGTCACCAGCGACTCCCGCAGCTCCATTCCGATCTGGTTTTTCACAAGCGCCAGTTTGTACTGCTCCTGATTGAATTCGCTGACCCCTTGCCCGATTCGGCCTTCACGCTGCCCTCCGTCGAAAATCGGGATGGACAGCTGAACGCCGACATTGTAGGTGCCGGTATTGTTGTCGAACTTGTTGCCGATGAGCCCGTAGTTTCCCTCCGCCGACATGGAGGGAAGCCGCTCGCCTTTGACCGACCGCACGTTCAATTCCGCGGTCCTGATCCGTTGCATCTGCGCCTTGAGCTCCGGCCGATTGGCGCGGGCCGACTCCATGGCGTGTTCCAAGGAGGGAATCAGCCCCTCGAAGGCTTTCAGCTCGTCCGTGAGCCGGAGCGAGACGTCGTAGCCGATCCCGATCGCATTGAGCAGCGCAAACTTGGCCCGTTCCGTCTCGCCTTTGGCCAGTTCGAGCCGCTGCCGTTCATTTTGGAGCTGCGTTTCCAGCCGCGCCACGTCCAGCCCGGTCGCCATCCCGCCCGTCTGCCGGCTCTTGATGAACGCCACCAATTCTTCATACAAGATGACATTGGTCGATCGGGCCTCCAGCGTCTCCTGATTGCGCAGCACTTCGAAATACCCCAGGGCCACCTTCGCGACGGTATCGTTCTCAGTGGCCACGGCATCCATCATAGCCACCTGAAGAGCGGAACGGGACGCCCGCCACCGTTCGATCAGGCTCAAGCTGAAAATCGATTGGGTGAAGGCGGCGCGGCCATCGACGATTTCGAACGGATCGGTCCGAATCGGCGCCCCGCCGATAGTCCCCAGGAAAAACGTTTGCGTATTGTATTTTCCGGTGGTGGTCACGTGCGGCAACATCGCGCCCAATTGGGTGCGGGATACCGCGCGCGCGGCCTCGATCCGTTCGCGAAATAGGCGGATATTCGGACTCTTGTCGAGGGCCGCACCGACCGCCTCTGCCAACGACAGGTTCAGCACCGGAGGATTCTCAATCGGCAGCGGCAGTGTGGCCTGTTCCTGAGCCCATGCGGACCCACCGGCCGCTAGCAGTGCGGCCAGAACAGAACCGGCGACGGGTATCCGGCAATACGGGGGGTGTTCACGGATTCGTTCTCGTATCGCTCCCGAGCCTCCATCGCTTCGTGTGCCACCTGTCTTGCCTCTCATCATGCCACTCCTCCCTCTCTACGGCACCACATGAAACTTCACGGTGCAGGCCAGCCCGGCCGGCAGAGCGTTATTTGGGTTCGGCATTTCGAGGCGGACGCCGAAGGTTCCGCTCGCACTGTCAACCACACGATTGACCACGGTAATCTTGGCCTGGTAGATGGTCGAAGCACTGCCTTCCGGGCGCACATCCGCCTTCATACCCGGCTCCAGCTTGCCCAGAAGACTCAACGGCGCGAAGACCTCCACCCGCAGGGGATCGATCTGAGCCAGCTTCAAAATAGGCGTATGCCGGGCTAACTCACCGGGCGACAGGAGGCGCTCGACGACGACGCCCGTCAACGGGCTGTGCACGATGTGGAGATTGCGCGCTGCCGCAGCCCGCCGCCATTCCAATTCGGCAATCCTCTTGTTTTCCGTGGCCTCGAGGTAGGAGGATTCAGCCAGGATCTTTTCGGTTTGCGCCTCGTCAAACTCATGTTTGGCGATCGAATTGGATTTGTACAGATCCATCGCTCGCTCCAGCTTCCTCGTGCTGAACGCCACTTTGGCCTGTGTGCTCTTGATCGCCGCTTCCGCCTCGGCCTTCGCTTTCGCCAGCGCCAGAGTGGCCTCCTCCACGCTCGATTCCAGCAAGATGATTGTCTGTCCCTTCGTGACCCAGTCCCCACGGTCCACCGTCACGCTCTGGATGATATCCTCCACGGGGGTTCCGACCGCCACCTCCATGTAGGGCTTGATGACGCAGGCCAGGTCTCCGGCCTCCACGGTCGCAGCCCCCCCCAGGAGCCATACACACCCGAGAATTCCGATCACGCGCATCCGCATCCCCCCTCGTTCAGTTTCCCCAGCTCCCGCTTTACCTCGACGGCCGTTCGTCATGATCCGCACGCCCCACAGGCTCATCTTTGGCCTTGCCGAATCGAACCGAGCACTTCAGTCCTGCAGGCAGCTTCAGGTCGTGATTGGGTAGTTCCAGACGCACGCCGAAAGTGCCGCTGGCCGCGTCGACCACCCGATCCACCACCGTCACCTTCGCCGCATACTCTCCGGTCATGGGCGGTTCCGGTTTGACGAACGCGGTTCTTCCCACGACGATCTTCCCCAACATCGACACCGGCGCGTACACCTCGACCCGCAGGGGATCGATCTGGGCGAGCTTAAGAATTTTCTCTTGTTTGGGAAACTCCCCGGGATGCATGAACCGCTCGACCACAACCCCGTTGACGGGGCTCCTGATTGTGCGCAACGCCACTTCCGCCGCGGTCCGCTGCAACTCCAGATCCGCAAGAAGCCGGTTGCTGAGCTCCGCCTGCGCGTACTGGACGGCGCCGGTTGCTCGTTCCACACGGGTATCGAGCGTCGCGAGCACTTGCCCCTCCTTCACCAGATCCCCGCGGTCGACCTGCACAGTTTCTAGCAGGCCGCCGACCGGCGCGGTGATTGTGATTACGACCTCAGGATGGATCACACAATTGAGCTCCTGGTTCGAGCTATAGGCCGCCGGCGTGTTCGCAAACCACGCGGAGACCATCACCACACCGACACGGAACAGTCCGTCCATGCTCACGCTCCCCCTTGAGGCCTTCATTCCACCCGCCCCGAAAACGCCAGCGTGGATTCGAGTTGATCCTCATGCTGCAGTAGCTCCCGGCGCACGCGCGCGTGTAACCGTTCCGCCGACAGTTGGGCCTGCCGAGCCAGAAAACTTGCCAGCCATCCCTCCAGCGGCTTGCCCGATGTGATCAGCCGCCGTGCAACCCATCGGACCACTCGTCCATGCGCGGTTGCCAACAGCTCGTCTTCCAGCGACGTCACCGTTTCGCAGCTGCCGGGCTCTCCCTGCCGGCCGGTTCTTCCATGGAGCTGCCGATCGATCCGCTTCGCTTCATGCCGCTCAGTCGCGAGCACGTGCAAGCCACCAACCTGCGCCACGGAACGGGTCACCTTGATGTCAGTGCCACGCCCCGCCATGTTCGTCGCCACCGTCACCCGCCCCTGGTCGCCGGCCGCCGCTACGACCGCCGCCTCCTCTTGATCTTGTCTGGCATTGAGCACAACATGCTCGATCTTCGCTCTTGCCAACTGCTTACTGAGAATTTCAGAGGCTGCGACGGAACGGGTCCCGACGAGGACAGGCCGTCCCTGCCCCCGGAGTTCTCCGATCCGCTCCACGACCGCGTCCCACTTCTGTTCCGCCGTGGCAAACATCCGCTCTCCCATCCAGCGACGCTGGATGGGGCGGTTCGTCGGAATCGTGACCGTCGCCAGCCGATAGACGTTCCAGAGCTCGCCGGCCACTTCCTGCGCGGTCCCGGTCATGCCGGAGAGCCAGAGGTACCGCCGGAAAAACCGTTGGTAGGTCAGCCGCGCCAGCGGCGCGTTCATCGGTGTGAGAGGACAGTTCTCTTTCAACTCGATCATCTGATGGAGGCCCTGCTCCCAGGACCGGTCTCCCATAATGCGCCCCGTGTACTCATCGATGATCTGGACCTTCTCATCGCGGATGAGGTACTGCACGTCGCGATTAAACAGATACAGCGCCGTGAGCGCCTGGCGGACCAGTTCTTCCCTCCGCCTGGGTCCCGACCAAATCCCTTTCAGATCCTTGGCCAGTTTCCCAAGCGTCGCCTGCCCTTGGGGAGTCAGACGGATGCTCCGTTCCCGCCCGTCGAGCGAGAAGTCCTGTCCCCGCTCCAATCCTTTCGCGAGGGTCAGCGCTGTTTCATAGATATGCCGTTCCGGCACCTGCCCGCCAGCGCCGGAAATAATCAGGGGAACCCGCGCTTCATCCACTAAGACACTGTCCGCTTCATCGACGATTCCGAAACAGAGCCCGCGCAAAACCAGCTGGCGAAGCTTGGTGGCATCCCCATAGAGCCGCTCCAATTGCAGCTGAATCCGGTTCGGTTGCCGCCCGACTGCCAGCCGGTCTCGAAGGTAGTCGAACGCCAGCTCCTTGTTGCAGCAATAGGTCACGTCGCACCCGTAGGCGCCGCGCCGCGCAACCGG
>JAYWIP010000182.1:0-9335 GCA_039794465.1 Nitrospira sp. | reverse complement strand
TGGCAAGCGATACACGGTTCGGTCACGAGGCGGCCGGCGCCCTCACACTGGCCGCAGGGGCGGCTGACGCTGAAAAACCCTTGCTGGAAACGGATCTGCCCAGTTCCTTTGCAGCTGGGGCAGTGCTTGATCGCGTGGGGGGATTTTGCGCCCGTGCCCCCGCAATCCGTGCAGACCTCCCATCGCGGAATCTTGAGCTTGGCGTCCTTGCCGTAGACGGCTTCTTCGAATGACACTTCCAGATTGTATTGCAGATCGCTGCCGCGTTCTGTCCGGCCTCCGCTGCCTCCTCGGGTCTGACCGAAGAAATCCTCGAAGATGTCGTTGAAGACATCTCCGAACCCGCCCCGGCCGAAGTCGAACCCGTCGGGACCTTGCTGGGCTCCGGCATGGCCGAACGCATCGTAGCGCTTGCGCTTGTCCTGGTTGCTGAGCGTCTCGTAGGCTTCGTTGATTTCTTTGAACTTTTCTTCAGCGGCTTTTTTTTGATGGTCGCCGGCGTGGAGATCGGGATGGTGCTGGCGGGCCAGCCGCCGGTAGGCCTTCTTGAGGTCCTCGTCGGAGGCCTCTCGTTCGACGCCCAGGATGTCGTAGTAGTCGCGTTTGTTCACGGGTGCCATTGTTCGAGAGATACAGAACGACCGAGTTTCGCCATCCGTGCCGGAAACTCGGTCGATCCGTCTACCGCGTATTCTATGCTACTTCTTGTCTTTGTCTACTTCTTCAAATTCTGCGTCCACGACTTTCTCGTCCGTTTTGGCGTTCGCGCTGTCCGCGCCATCGGTGCTGGGGCCTGCGGTGTTCTGCGGCCCGGCCGACGCCGAGGCTTTCTTATACATTTCCTCAGCCAGTTTGTGTGACGCCGTCATGAGGGTTTGCGTCGCCGACTCAATGGCTTCGGCATCCGGGCTTTCGAGCGCTTTCTTCAGCGCGGCCACGGCGTCCTGGATTTTTGTCTTCTCCTCCGCGGCCACCTTGTCGCCGTATTCCGTGAGGTTCTTCTCGGTCTGATAAATCAGATTATCCGCTTGGTTCTTGGCTTCGGCCAGCTTGCGCCGCTTCTTGTCGTCTTCCGTATGCGCCTGCGCATCCTTGACCAGCTTTTCGACTTCGTCCTTGTTGAGCCCGCTCGACGCCGTGATTCGAATCGACTGTTCTTTCTGCGTCGCCAAGTCTTTGGCCGCCACATGGACGATGCCGTTGGCGTCGATGTCGAAGGAGACGTCGATTTGCGGCATTCCACGCGGGGCCGTGGGAATGCCGACCAGGTCGAACTGCCCGAGCAGCTTATTGTCGTTGGCCATTTCGCGCTCGCCTTGGAAGACCCGGATCGTCACGGCGGTCTGGTTATCGGCTGCGGTCGAGAAGACCTGACTCTTTTTGGTTGGAATCGTGGTGTTGCGCTCGATGAGCTTGGTGAAGACTCCCCCCAGCGTTTCAATGCCGAGCGAGAGGGGGGTCACGTCGAGCAGCAGCACATCCTTCACTTCGCCCTTGAGCACCCCGCCCTGGATGCCGGCGCCGATCGCCACCACTTCATCCGGATTCACCCCACGGTGCGGTTCTTTCCCGAAAAACTCCTTCACCACCTGGATGACTTTCGGCATGCGCGTCATTCCACCGACTAAGACGACTTCGTTGATGTCGCGCGCGGAAACTCCGGCATCCGCGAGGGCTTTCCGGCACGGCTCAACCGTTTTCTGGACCAGGTCGTCCACGAGCTGCTCCAATTTAGAGCGGGTCAGCTTGGTCACCAGGTGTTTGGGGCCGCTCGCATCGGCGGTGATGAAGGGGAGGTTGATTTCCGTTTCTTGCGACGAGGAGAGCTCGATCTTGGCCCGCTCCGCCGATTCTTTCAGGCGCTGGAGCGCCATCCGGTCTTTCCGGAGGTCGATGCCCTGGTCTTTTCGAAACTCGTCGACGAGCCAATCCATCACCCGAAGGTCGAAGTCGTCTCCGCCTAGATAGGTGTCGCCGTTGGTGGACTTCACCTCGAAGACACCTTCGCCGATTTCGAGAATCGAGACGTCGAAGGTCCCGCCGCCCAAGTCGTAGACGGCGATGCGCTCATCCTTCTTCTTGTCCAATCCGTAGGCGAGCGACGCTGCGGTCGGTTCGTTGATGATCCGCAGCACGTTCAGACCGGCGATCTGGCCGGCATCCTTGGTGGCTTGCCGCTGGCTGTCGTCGAAATAGGCGGGAACCGTCACCACGGCCTCGGTGATTTTTTCGCCGAGGTAATCTTCCGCCGTCTGGCGCATTTTCTGGAGGATCATGGCCGAGACTTCCGGGGGACTGTACCGCTTGCCCCGCAGCTCGACATGGGCATCGCCGTTGTCGGCCTCGACGACTTTATAGGGCAGCCGTTTCATGGCCGCCTGCACTTCGGGGCTTTTGAACTTCCGTCCCATGAGACGTTTGACCGAGAAAATGGTGTTTTCCGGATTGGTGATGGCCTGCCGCTTGGCGATTTGGCCGACGAGGCGTTCGTTCTTATCGGTGATGCCTACGACGGAAGGAGTGGTGCGG
This sequence comes from Nitrospira sp., assembly GCA_039794465.1. GTDB lineage: Bacteria > Nitrospirota > Nitrospiria > Nitrospirales > Nitrospiraceae > Nitrospira_D. The sequence goes on along the minus strand of JAYWIP010000182.1, from coordinate 6,806 downwards.
CTCCCTTCGGCATTGGCGATGACGACAGGGTCTCCGCCGCTCATAATGGCGACGCAGGAATTTGTGGTGCCGAGGTCGATGCCGATGACTTTACCCATTGGTGGACTCCTTCCTTCTCAATATCAACGGTTCACTACAATGATCCGGTCAGTTCGGAGCTGCCTCGTGTTCGTTTGCGGTTGCAGGTCCGGATGACACACTGACCATGGCGGCGCGGAGCATTCTTTCATGCAGCCGATAGCCCTTTTGAAACTCCTCGACAACGTGATTGGAGGGCACGTTGTCGGATGGCACATGCGCAACAGCCTGATGCGTGGTTGGATCGAATACGTGGCCGATCGTCTCGATCGCCTGCACACCGAATCTGGCAAGGCTGCCGGACAGTTGTTTCAGCGTCAGATCCACGCCCTGAACTAACGCGGAACCTGTCCCCTGATCGGAGTCGCGTGCGGCCTTGATCGCCCGTTCCAGATTGTCGATGACCGGCAGCAATTCTCTCAGAAGCTGTTCGTTGCCGAACTTGATCTGATCGCGCTGATCGCGCTGGGCGAGCCGCTTGTAGTTTTCGAATTCTGCCGCCTGCCGCAAGTATTTATCGTTCAACGCTTTGCATTCGTCGGTCTTTGCGCTCAGAGCTTTCTGTGCTTCCACAAGAAGGGGATCGGCCTCCGCGGTGTTCGATGCCGCTTCACCTGCACCGCCATTCTCTAACCCCTCAATTGTACTCACTTTTACCTCGATGATGTCCTGTTCTTGGCTGATGCGTGTGCCTATTCGTGCAAGCAGATATCCATAGCGGAGGAGAAGTCAACAGACGGGGAAAAGAAATGTCCTGAAAAAATGCGGGAGATGGCCCGATGTGGTGGTTTCAGGCGGGTGGCGTTGTGCCATGCGTGCGCCGGTAGAGGAACTCGAGTCCTTCCAAGGTCAATAATGGTTCAATCTTTTGAATCGAGGTGGTTTCCGGGGCGACGACAGCGGCGAGCCCTCCCGTGGCAATGACATAGGACGCATGTCCCATTTCCTGCTGCATACGTCGCACGAGGGCATCTACCAGGCCGGCGTATCCATATAGGAGCCCTGCTTGTATGCTGCTGGCCGTGTCGGTGCCGATGACCGTCTTGGGTCTTGCCAGTTCAACTTTGCTTAATTTGGCGGCGCGGGTGAACAGCGCTTCGGCTGAAATGCCAAGGCCCGGGGCAATGGCCCCGCCGAGGTAGTCTCCACCCTGGGTGACAGCACAGAAGGTCGTGGCGGTGCCGAAGTCCACAATAATGAGGTCACGGTGAAACTTGTGGTAGGCGGCGGCGGCATTGACAATACGGTCGCTGCCGATTTCCCCGGGATTCTTGTATCGAAGCGTCAGACCTGTGTCCATCTCCGAAGTGACGATGAGCGGTGTGCAGCCGAAATAAGTACCGGCCATCGACTCGAACGTTTCCGTGAGGGACGGGACCACACTGGAAATAATTGCCCCGGAGATCTGCTCGGGGGATCGGCCCGTCCGCGTGAGCAAATTCAGGCAGAGGACGCCGTATTCATCAACCGTCGCTTTTGGATTCGTGGCCAGCCGCCAATGGGCGAGGAGGGAGGAGCCCTCAAAAATGCCCCAGACGACGTTCGTATTGCCGATGTCGATCGCAACGAGCATGCTGCGTATTGTACCTGTTGGACGATGCATCCGCTACTCCCGCAGATGAATGACATCCGCGGCGCGTATATCAAGGAGCGGAGGTAGTTGTGTTTCGGAAGGGGGGCGCAAGGGCCGGACTTGTAGGGCTCCATCGACTCCGATTGACTCAGCTGTGCCCAGGAGTTCTTGCTCATCACCCAGAATAAGACGGACACGTTTGCCCAGAGTGCCGCAACGGGAAATATAGGCGTGGCGCAATCGATCAGGTCCGTGCGTCCGCAGCTCATCGAGGGCTTGCTCAAGCTCAAGTAACAGTTGAGTTAATAGGTAAATTCTATTGACAAGTTGGTGAGAAATCGCATGGATTGATGTTGCTGTTTGACGCAAGTCTTCCGGAAATGATTCCTCCGTCATATTCACATTGAGGCCTATCCCGATCACGACGATCGGGGTGTCGGCTGACATGTGCGTGCTCTCGCACAAAATGCCGCCAACTTTGCGTTCCTGGAATAAGAGGTCGTTCGGCCACTTCAGAGATAACGGTACGGACGCGGTCGTCTGAACAGTCTGTGCCGCTGCCAGGGCACTGGCGAGGGGCACCCACGAGAGCCATTCCGAAAGTGTGAGTGAGGGGCTAATGCCACGGACCACGACGGAACAATAGATGTTGGCGCCGGGGGGAGAATACCAGTGACGTGCCCGGCGGCCTCGTCCCGCCGATTGTTGTTCGGCCACAACCACGGTTCCATGTGCGGCGCCGGCCTGCGCCAGCCGCAGGGCTTCGGAATTGGTTGAGGCAAGTTCCTGATGCACGTGGAGCTGTTGTCCGAACGACTTTGTTGCCAGCGTGCTGCGAATGCCGTCGAGCGTGAGCGGAGCGGTGGACAGCATGGTCAGGTGGACCGGCGTGCAGGGCCTCGAACGGGAGATAAGACCAGACTCAGCGACGCAGCCGGGGCCGAGTGCGTGAGCGCACCGATCGAAATACGATCGGCGCCGGCGATCGCCATGGCGCGAACGTTCTTCAAGGTAATGCCCCCCGACACTTCCACTGTGGCGCGGCCGTTGATCAGTTCGACTGAACGGCGCACCATGACCGGAGTCATATTGTCCAGCAGAATAATGTCGGCTTTTCCCGCGAGCGCTTGCCGGACTTCCGAAAGGGATTCGGCTTCAATGATGAGGGGCATCGAGCCTGTTGCCTTCGCCTTTGCCAAGCGGCAGGCGGATCGGACGGCCTGTTTGCCAGGACGGAGAAGCGCCAGGTGGTTGTCTTTCACCAGGATGCCGTCGCTAAGCGTCATGCGATGATTGCTTCCGCCACCGAGGGCAACCGCCCATTTTTGAAGGGTGCGCCAGCCGGGGAGTGTCTTTCGTGTATCCAATATGCGGGCCTTATGTCCTTTGACGGCCTTGCAAAATTGGTGGGTGAGCGTGGCGATACCGGACAGATGCTGGAGGAAGTTCAACGCGACCCGTTCAGCCTGCAGGATCGATCGCCCGTCTCCGGCCACGTGCATGATCGGCTCACCATTCTTGGCCGGTTCACCGTCATGCCGCAGGACGGTGACGGCGAGAGTGGGATCAACCATGAGAAAGGTCTGCACGGCTGCTGCCATTCCAGCCACGATCAACGGCTGTTGTGCGACAATCGTGGCACGGGCCGGCACCGGTTGTGAGAAGAGCGCGGAGGTAGTGACGTCGCCCTGGCCGAGGTCTTCTTCCAGTCCATGCCGGACCGCACGGCGAATCTCTGCGGCGGGGAGCCTGGCCATCGGTCACGTTCCCAGCATGGCACGCAGCTGCGCCTCACTGCTGGCCAGCAATGCGCGGTCACGAGACAAGGTGCGCACTCGCTCCTGATGTTCGGCGATCACCTCCGGCGGCGCTTTCGATACGAACTCCGCATTCTTCAGTTTCCCGTCGAGCCGCTGCGCCTCCTTGTCGGTTTCCGCAAGTTGTTTGGCCAGACGATCGAGCGCTTTCTTGAGATCGACATCGCCGGACACTACGATGCCCACCGACAGCCCTTCCGTGACGAGGCGAAGCAACTGTGCGGCAGGCCACTCTTTCGTCGGCTTGACGGCGGCAGTGCCCCGGCTGAGATGAGCCAGATGCGGCTGTAACTGATGGAGCCGGGTTTGCCGGTCCGAGTCATCGTGTCCGACGTGGAACGAAATCTGTTGCCCCGGCGGATAGTTCAGGAGGACTCGACCGGTGCGGATGAGTCCGACCGTCTGTTCCAGTAGCGCGAATTGCTGCTCTGCCTCAGGTGACGTCCGCGTTTGATCGAAGGTCGGATACTGCTGCACGACGATGGTGTCACCCTGATGAGGGATCGTCTGCCAAATTTCTTCCGTAATGAATGGCATGAAAGGGTGAAGTAACCGCAACGTCGTCTCCAGAGTCTCGAGAAGCGTGTGCCTCGTGCCCGCTCCATTGGGGTGGTCGGGGGTTTGTAGGACCGGCTTGATCAATTCCAAATACCAGTCGCAGTACTCATGCCAGACAAACTGATAGAGGGCTGTGGCGGCGCGATCGAATCGGTAAGATTCCAGCTCCGCCGTGACGGCGCGGATCGTATGGCCGAGGCGGCTCAAGATCCATCGATCAGGGAACGTCCGTTGCGTCGGCGGCAGGGGAGCACGTGGGCCGTGCAGATACATCAAGGCAAAACGGGCTGCGTTCCAAATCTTATTGGCGAAATTTCGGTACCCCTCGATCCGTTCTTCCGCCAGCTTGATATCGCGTCCCGGCGAGGCCATCGAGGCCAGCGTAAACCGAAGGGCGTCGGTGCCGAATTGATCCATGACGTGCAACGGATCGATCACATTGCCCTTGGATTTGCTCATCTTCTGGCCCTCGGCATCGCGGACCAGCGCATGGATGTACACATCCTTAAACGGCACATCGGTCATGAACTTCAAGCCCATCATGATCATCCGGGCGACCCAGAAAAACAGAATGTCCAGGCCCGTGACTAAGGTGGATGTCGGGTAATAGGTTTTCAGCTCGGGCGTCTGATCCGGCCATCCCAAAGTTGAGAAAGGCCACAGGGCGGAAGAGAACCAGGTGTCGAGCACATCGGGATCGCGCAATAGTTGCCCGCTGCCACAGACAGGACATTGGGCCGGATCCGACTTGGAGACAATCGGCTTGGCACCTTGCAGGATCGCCATCCGGTCAGCGGTGGTGACGATCTGGCGGTCGTTGCAAACCCGGCAGTACCAGGCCGGAATTTGATGTCCCCACCAAATTTGCCGGGAGATGCACCAGTCTTTGATCTCCCGCATCCATCCAAGATAGTTGTTCGTCCACCCTTCGGGAACGATGCGGATGCGTCCGTCCTCGACTGCTTTAATGGCAGGATCGGCGAGAGGCTGAATCTTGACGAACCACTGAGGTGACAGATAGGGCTCGACGACCGTCTTACATCGGTAGCACTTGCCGACCGCCATCTTGTGATCGTCGGTTTTTTCGAGGATTCCCCGTTCACGGAGGAGGGCTTCGACCTTGGGCCGCGCTTTGGAGACGGGGAGACCTCGAAGCATGTCGATCACCGATGCCTCGACCGCTCCCTTTTTCATTCCGGCCGGGTCAAGCAAAGCGCCATGATCGAGCACAGCAATTCGAGGCAGGTTGTGCCGCTCTCCCGCTTCATAGTCATTGAAGTCGTGAGCCGGCGTGATCTTGACTGCACCGGTGCCGAACTCCAGATCGACGAGAATCGGATCGCCGACGATTGGAATCTCCCGCGTGGTAAGTGGAAGGCGAACTCTCTTGCCGATTAGATGGCGGTACCGGGGGTCTTCAGGGTGAACGGCTACGGCTGTATCTCCCAGCATCGTTTCCGGACGTGTGGTGGCGACGGTCAGTGCTGCATGTGGATCGTCGGCCAGCGGATACTTTAAATGGTAGAGCTTTCCCTTGACTTCCTCATGTTCTACTTCAATGTCTGACAGGGCCGTGAGGCAACGGGGACACCAGTTGATCAGCCGCTCACCGCGATAGATCAGTCCGTCTTCATGCAGGCGTACGAAGACTTCGAGGACCGCTTTCGACAACCCCTCATCCATGGTAAATCGCAACCGGTCCCAGTCGCAGGATTCTCCGAGCTGTTTCTGCTGGGCGATGATCGTATTGCCGGATGTGGCTTTCCACTGCCACACCCGTTCAACGAATCGCTCACGGCCCAGCGACTCGCGGGACATCCCTTCAGCCATGAGTTGCTTCTCAACCACGTTTTGCGTCGCAATGCCGGCATGGTCGGTGCCGGGAAGCCAGAGGGTGTTGCGCCCCTGCATGCGGCGCCATCGGATCAGAATATCTTGCAACGAATGGTTGAGCGCGTGGCCGACGTGGAGTGAGCCGGTCACGTTCGGCGGGGGGATGACGATGCAGTAGGGCTGGCCTGGATGGTCGACGGCGGCCCGGAAATAGCCACGGGCGATCCATTCTCGCGACCATCGGTCTTCGACGGATTTGGGTTCGTATGTCTTCTCCAATTGCGGCGTGCTCATGATACATTCCAGGAAAGGAAGGGGCGCATCTTAACATGTCTGTGCGGCCCAGCAAATGGCGTGGAAAGGCGGCTTGTGACCCTGTCCGGCCTATGCTATACAAACTCTGTCAAAAGGAATTTACTCACTTTACTGTAGGGAGCTGGCATGGCACGAGGACGTGAGAAGGATCGCAAGACAAGACGGAAGCATCGAAAGAATGTGAAGCGGGTGAAGGCCTTGGTCAAGGCGCGTCGGGCATCAGCAAGGCGAGGGAAGAAAGGGTAGGGGCTTCGGCGAACCCGCAGCAGGACTACGGGTCGCCGATTAACCGTTTGAGTTCCGCTTTGATCTGTTGTTCAGCCAGTCCCGGGACAAGCTGCTGGACCGCCTGCCCGACGGTATTTTCGGCAACGGTTCGTATGAGGTCGTCGGCCAGCAGGGGCGCCTGTTTCAACACGGCCGCCTGGATCTCATCCTTGATCAACTGATCGATCGAACCAACTTGCTCGTGAATGATTGTGGGGAGGTATTTGCGAATGCTGGCTTCGGCCTGTTCGTGCACCCACTGATCGACCGTTGTTTTGACCACCGATGCGACCATATCGGATACGGATTGTTTAACGATCGGCTCCAAGGTCGCCAGTTTCTTTTCCAGCAGGGATGGCAATTCT
>JAYWIP010000181.1:0-59866 GCA_039794465.1 Nitrospira sp. | reverse complement strand
GGACATGGAGCACCGCACCCTGAGAGAGAATAACGGCTCGCTCGATCAAGTTCTCCAGCTCACGGATGTTCCCAGGCCAGTCGTAGCGCGACAATGCCGCCATACTGTCCGTTGAAATTGTGTCGACCTTCTTGTCCATCCGGCGCGCTAACTGTTGGACAAAATATCGCACAAGAAGAGGAATATCCTCGCGGCGGTCGCGCAGGGTCGGCACGGCCAGCGGGAACACATTCAGGCGATAGTACAAATCGCTCCGGAACAGTTTGTTCGCGACCATCTCCGGAAGATCGCGGTTCGTGGCCGCAATCAACCGCACGCTGACCTTGATCGTTCTCGTGCTGCCAAGCCGTTCGAACTCTTGCTCCTGCAGCACACGCAGCAACTTGGACTGGAGTTCGAGGGGAATGTCGCCGACCTCGTCAAGGAAGAGCGTGCCTCCGTCTGCTAGCTCGAATCGACCCACTTTCGTGGCAATCGCCCCAGTAAAGGCTCCCCGCTCGTGACCAAACAGCTCACTTTCAAGCAGTCCCGTAGGAATCGCTGCGCAGTTCAACTTCACAAAGGTCCGCTCCCGTCTCTTGCTTCGATCGTGGATGGCGCGGGCAAGCAGTTCTTTGCCGGTTCCGGTCTCGCCTAGAATCAGGACCGTGGAGTCCGTAGGCGCAACAATACCCACTTGTTGCAGCACCTGCTTGATCGCCGGACTCTCCCCGATGATTTCCTCGAAGTGTAATTCGCTTCGGATTTCGTCTTCCAGGTAGAGCTTTTCTTTGTTTAGCTTGTCTTTCAGGGTCGCGATTTCCTTGTAGGCCTGAGCATTCTCGACCGCAATCGCGAGTTGAGAGCCGACATTACCGAGCAGGTCGGCGTCATCCTTGCTAAACGCATTTTCACGGAGACTCACCACACTGAGCGTGCCCAATACTCTCCCGTGTGAAATGAGAGGGACCGCACAGCCGGATTTTAACCCCGCCGCAATCCCACGTTGAATAATTTCAGACGGAAACTCTTCGAGATTAATATTTGTGATCAGAACCGTCTTTTGAGACGTGAACGCCAACCCTTCCGGGGTTCCTTCCAGCGGGATTGGATCGCCGATCCCACCGAACCCTTGATTACTCGGAAAGTCCAGTGAATGGGCCAGCAACCGGTTTGTAGCGGGGTCGTAGAGGCAAAATCCGGCAAGATCATGTGGGACGACGCGACGGAGGCACACAGACACCGCGTTGAGAAGATCCGGCAATCCAAGGTGTGACACCACAGCATTGTTGATCTCCAGCATCAATCGTTCACGCTCGTACTGGCGCCGCATCTCCTGCTCAGCCTGATGTGCACGCTCAAAGTTCAGCGCGTTCTCGACCGCAACGGCAACTTGCTTGGCGACCTGTTGCAAGAAGTCAACTTCTGCCTGCCCATAATGATCCTCTTCCAGGCTTCCGACACCCATTGCGCCCAGACGCCGGCGCGCCGATGTGAGGGGAACGATGCAGAGCGACCTGATGCCAGCCTGGCGAATCATCGGCATCACTTTGGGGAATCGAGTCTCTTTCGAAAGATTCCCACAGATCAAGGGTTGCTGATGCTGCCACACCCAACCGCCCGGAACGTCTTCGACAGGAAACTCGAGACCCGCTGAAACAGGCATGGGCCGAGGATCCTCTAAGACATGCAGCCGCATGACATTCTTGTTCGGCTCGTGCAACCCCAGAACCAATGACGAGAACGTGAGTACTCGGGGGAGTCGTTCGGCAAGGGCGCGGAATAGTTCTGTCAGGTCATGATACGTGGCAATGGATTCGGACACTTCCAGAAGGGCTCGGTACCGTTCATGTAGGCTGTCGGCGAGCAGCACGGCCATGCTCCCCCAAAGCGAAGAGGTGGGGATTATATCGCTCCCTGGGTTTCTTTTTCCAATAGTCACCGCTGGAGAGCTTCCTCAGCCATGCGCACAATCCACATCTTTATCCCGGTTTCTCCCACCCGCGACGCAAGAAGGCAAATCAACTTTCCATTGGTTACACCGTTATGAGTGGCGAACTTGACGGACGCCACTACCAGATGACTAGAGCACCTGCACGATGAAACACTTCAGGTAGCGCGTTTCGGGCATGCTCGCCAGAATCGGATGATCGGCGCTCTGACCCCGTTGTTCAATCAACCGAATATCACGTTTGGCATCGCGTGCTGCAAGGCGTATGCTCTTCCACAGATCTTCGTCGGAGACGGGATGCGAACAGGAGCTCGTCACCAGAAACCCTTCCGGCTTGAGCAGCTTTAAGCCCAGTAGATTCACATCCTTATACCCGGTCAATGCACCGGCCAGGGCCTGTTGGCTGCGGGCAAAGGCCGGAGGATCGAGGACCACCAGGTCATAACGTCGCCCCGCCTTCACCAGCTTCCGCATTTCCTCGAACGCATCGGCTTGGCGATAGATGCAGCGATCCTCCACCTTGTTCATCGTCGCGTGTGTTCGGGCCATGGCCAGTGTGTCTTGACTGACATCAAGGCCTTCCACCGACTTGGCGCCGGCCAACGCAGCATGGATACCAAACGCGCCGGTATGGCAAAACACTTCGAGCACGTCGGCTCCAACTGCGAGTTTGGCGGCGGCCAGCCGATTTTCTCGTTGATCGCAAAACCAGCCGGTCTTCTGCCCCCGTTCGACATCGACCAGAAACTTCGCAGGCCCTTCCTGAATCTCGACTTGTGTCGGGCCGCTGCCGCGGAGAAATCCTCGTTCGAGCGGCAATCCTTCGAGCTGCCGGCTTTTGGCCTCGTTCCGCAGATAGACGGCTGCGACATTCAACTCCTGCATCAGCACGTCCGCCAAGAGTTCCTTCCGGCTATCCATGCCAAACGATAAACACTGCATGACCAGCAGCTGATCGTACCGATCCACGATCAATCCCGGCAGTCGATCGCCTTCAGCATAGATCAGCCGATAGGCATTGGACTGCGCGACCACTCGCTGCCGTAGGCGGATCGCCTGCTGAATTCTTCCCCGCCAGAACGTCTCGTCGATTGGCCGATCCTCGAATGTCAGGAGGCGGACTCGGATTTTCGAGGACGGGTTATAGAGACCACGTCCATAGAATTGCCCGTCAGCGGTCAAGACATCGACCAGATCCCCGGCGGCAGCTTGACCGACGAGCGGTCCGACATGACCGGCAAAAAGCCAAAGTGGTCGCCCCTCCGGGAGGCGTCGTGACATCAGGCGGACCTGGGCCATCGGTGTCATTCTTTGTTCTCCTGTAACAGGATATCCCTGACTGTGAATGCTCGCATATCGGCTGTCGACTCGCCAACCATCACACGCTCAGTGCTTGACGAACTCCAGCCAGTATGTTCTTCTGATAACGCAGCGTGGCAACCGGCCGTGTGAGGATAAAGAAGAATGGGCGACAAAGCTACCATTGGTTCCGCGGTGTTAGATCGCCTGCATCGCCTGGGCGTCCGCCATATTTTCGGCATTCCCGGCGACTATGTGCTGTCGCTCTTCCAGCTGATCGAGGCGTCTCCTATCAAGCACATCGCCACAACCCGTGAAGATTGCGCAGGATTCGCCGCGGATGCCTATGCGCGGATCAACGGGATCGGGGCCGTCTGCGTCACGTATTGCGTCGGAGGGTTGAATACGGTCAATGCCATCGCCTGTGCCTATGCCGAGCGCTCGCCGGTGGTGCTGTTGACCGGTTCGCCGGGGCTCTCGGAGCGGATACGCACGCCGTATCTGCATCATATGGTCAGGGATTTTTCAACGCAGCGCGAGGTGTTCGAACACATGACGGTCGCCGCCGTGACGCTCGACGATCCGTTGACTGCCGAACGGGAAATGGACCGGGCCTTTGCCGCGCTGCTGCGTTATCGGCGGCCCATTTATTTGGAGATTCCGCGCGACATGGTCTTTACGCCGCTGGGCGGCGCGATGAAGCCGATCTGTCTGGAGGATGAACCGAGCGATCCGGCCGCCCTGGAAGAAGCGGTGGGGGAAGTCCGCACCATGCTGGCGTCGGCGAAACGACCGGCCATGCTGGTCGGCGCGGAGGTCGGCCGGTTCGGCCTGCAGGACGACCTTGCCAAGCTGGTGGAACGGTTGAACATTCCGATTGCGTCGACCCTGTTGGGGAAGTCCATTATTCGGGAAGACCATCCGCTCTATGTCGGTGTCTACGGCGGCCTCATCGGGCGCGACGACGTGCAGCAGTTCATCAACGATTCCGATTGCCTCTTGATCCTCGGTTCGATTCTCTCGGATGTCGAAGACCTGGACGCCCGTTCACCCTTGCTCTTCGAAGGCCGTACGATCCATGCAACGGCCGACCGCGTCGCCATCAAACACCATCGGTATGAATCCATCAAGTTCCAAGACTTCGTGCAGGCCCTCGTGCAGGCGCCGCTCCCCTCCTTTCCGCTACGGACCCCTCCGGCACGGACCATGACTGTGTCCGCACGTCAGGATCCCGATTCGCCGGTGACCCTTGAAGGCCTGTTTCGCCACCTTGATACCGTCTTAACGGACAAAACGGTGGTGATCGCCGATGTCGGCGAATCGCTGTTCGCCGCGGCCGATCTGCATGTGCGCCACCGTTTCGAATTTCTGTCGCCGGCCTACTATACGTCGATGGGCTTCGCCGTGCCCGCGGCGCTCGGCGCATCCTTCGCCGACCCGAGTCTGCGGCCTCTGGTCCTGGTGGGAGACGGGGCTTTCCAAATGACCGGCACCGAGCTGGCCAGCTGCGTCCGCTACGGGCTGGCGCCCATCGTTGTTCTGTTGAATAACCGCGGCTATTCGACGGAGCGGGAAATTCTGGAGGGACCGTTTAACGACGTGCACGAGTGGCAGTACGAACGCCTCGTCGACGTGATCGGCGGCGGCGTGGGTTCGCGCGTGCGCACCCAGCGCGAGTTTGAGACCAGCCTGGCAGCCGCCTTCGCAGACCAGAGCCAGCCATATCTATTGAACGTCTTACTCAGCCCGGACGACCGTTCCCCAGGCATGGTGCGGCTTGCCCGACGCCTTGGTAAGAAACTCTCGACGGACAAACCCTAAAGCGGTTGCGGCGCCGACCCTCTCAAGCGGACGACGCCCTCTCCCAGACTCGCCGACCGGCAGCGCTAATCCTCTTCCGGATTGACGATATGGAGCCCCGCCGTCTTGGACGCAGCCAGCAGATGCGTATCCGCGCTGACGACGGTGAGCCGAAGCGGTTTCAACTCCAAGGCCAGTGCCAGGTGCATCACTTGCTGTGACCGCAGAAACGGATACTCCAACACCAGTTCCTTGGTCTTCAAATACGTATCCAACGTCGGCACGATGAAGTGAAAGAGTCCCTGTTTCGACTCGACTTCGAACTTATAGAACACCGAATAACAGTCGTCCCGCGTGATATGCCCTTCTTGCGCGCGCGTCGACATCATGGCGTAGAAATCCGTCACGGACCATGTCGGCACAACGGCGACCTTGCCGCGCTTTACCAGCAACTTGTTCACAATACGCGTCCCACGCTCCATGCTGTACCGTTTGACGAGCGCGGTCGAGTCGAAATAATAGTACGGCATCTCCCTACATCCTCCCCTTTAGAATGAGTTCCGCCAACGGCCCTGGAAGCTTGGATAGGCGGTCTTGCAGCTCATCCAATGGGACCTCTTCGTACCCTTCTTTCCGCAACGTATCGGCAAGATTGCCCTGGTTGAAGGCCGCCGTATCCTCCTTCAGCCGCTCGTTCAACCGCCGCTTCGCCAGTCGGCTTGAGACCTTCTGCCCGGATTTCGTTAATCCGCGTCCTCTGCTGCGCGGCGCGCGGCCTATCACTTTCGATCCAGTTGTACCCACAGGGTCCTCCCTCCTCGTTAAAGAAAACAGTTTGGCTGGTTATGGCTGCGCCCCCCCAGACGGTGCTTCCCTGGGGCAGCCCCCTCCCCGTATTGCCGCCAAGTTCGGCAGTGCGGCTTCACCGAAAATATGTGCGGCAATCGCCTTGGCGACATCCGCTGACAGCTCATGCTGCATGACGCGCAACGCCTTGACCGTCGCTTCACGCTCCGTCAGATGGCCCTCCTTGCCGCCACGCGCGATCGCACCAATAACCCGGCTGGTAGCCACTTCGACCACGTCAAAATCACTGCACCAGCGGACGTATTTGAAATTCGGGTCACGGACCTGAATGGGAACGAGTCGTGCCGTGCCGCGCACCAGCAGTTCCGGTGTCCGCCCCTCACCACCCGCCGTATCGGTCACCACGTTCAGCCCTTCACGGATCAGGCCCTCGGTCAACGCCCGCTCAATCGGTTCAACTTGATCTCCGGATACCTGAACGGTCAGCAGAAGATTGTGGGCAAGAAACTGTTCCAACTCATTGGACAATTCGTTCACCTGATAGGGAGCGGCCGTTCCACGCCCACTCGGACGGATCACGCGCAAGTCGGCATTGTAGGCTTCTCGCAAAACCAAGTTTCTGACGGCTCGCCGAAGACTGCGAATTTTGGCCAGCTTGTCGGAAGTCTGCCTCGACTCCGCGACATCCGATTCGACTGCTCGATCCAGCGCCGCCACCCGTTCCATCACCGACGCATCCGCTTGGGGCCGGCTCATCACTGCCAGCGCATAATGCACGCCCTTGTTCGCGTCGTACCAGGTCTCCGTGACCCTGACGTTCTCAAGCGCCTTGTCGGTTGAGACTTTAGTGACCGTATCGAGTGTCAGTCGCCGTTCGGCATTCGTCGCGCCGCGACTTTCGATCACGAGATAGGATTCCCAATCCTTGGCCTGCGCGGTGACTTCCGCTTTAAATATCCTCGCTACCGCCGCATAGGCTTGGTCCGCTGCGCCGTTCCGGTCGCCCGCTTGCCCGACACCGACCAAATATTGCGCTGGAGGATACTCGGTATCGGCGTCGTCGATCCATCCTGGTTTGGCGTTTCCGCCGAACCAGGCACAGCCTGACGATAACAGGGCAAAGAGACAGAGTCCGCTTACCGACATGGCACCGAACGGCGCGAAAGATCGAATGCTGCTCATCATTGCATGACACGCTGGAGGATAAACGCCGTTTGACCCGATGCGAGATCCAGCATCTGCTCTCCCCGCTCAATGGACGCCCGTTGGCCTGACGGCTGAATCGCCAACTGGTAGCGGCCCGCGGGCACCCAGGCCCGCGCTACATGGATTTCGTCCGGCAGTGTCTGCCAGCTCCGCTTGTCCGCTTCTTCCGACGCCACGGCCAGTCCCTTGGCCAGTATACCGACGAGAAGGCCGACCCAGGGCGCGGCATCGCGTCCCGCCGCTTGCTGGGCTCCGATGATCGCACCTTCGGCCAAGGCAAATTTTGAGGCAGCACGCGCCACCGCTTTGGCGGTGATGGCCGGCATACGATCATCCAAACTTTTCTCGGCTAATGCCGTCAGATTGTGTGCCGGCTCTGATCGCACCGTGAGAGAAGATCCTTGCGCATCCGTCAATGTCATGGTCTCGAACGGCACCTGCGTCTTCTGCGAAACCAGACGCGGCAATGCGACCCGCACCACCCGCCCGCTGAGCCCATAGAGTACGCTGTCCATCGCGCGATCCCGATAGCGGGAGGATTGCGACAGTCCGCGATTCAGCAACACCAAGTGCAACGCATCTAAACTGATCGGGAGATCGATAAAGCGATCTTCTTTCCGTGGTGCGCGCCCATTATAGCTGATCATGACGACTTGAGCGAGTTGCTGACGCGCCGAGGCGGGTTCCCACGCTACGTCGGGAAATCTTCTCCGGTAGGCGTCCAATTCGGTCGCCAAGCCAAGCGCCTCAGCCATACACAGCACATCGGCGAGCAACGACGGTGGTGGCGCGATACGCGACAAGCCACGCATCGCCTCGTAGGCCTCGAGCGCATTGCGATAGGCGATGAACGCGTTATTGAGATCGCCGGCCGCTTCATACAAGACTCCGCTCAGGTACCGGGCAAACCCGTCATTGCGATACCCACCCGATTCCTTGACCCGATCATTGAGCAGGTTCAAGCGGTGGTCGATGCGCCTTGCCTCGACGAGCGCTTCCTGCACATCTCCCGTCACCGCATAGTTCAATGCCTTCAGGACATTGAGCATGACGTGCTCATAGGCATCGCCCTCGTAGGGCAATGCGTTATCACTGGTGAGAAACGCCGCGGTCTCGGACCGGATTGTTCTGGTGTAGAGCCGCTCGACGGCTTCTTCCGCCTGTTCTAAGGCCATCGTGCTTTGCCGATAGTCCCCGGCCAGCTGGAGCGTCAAGCCTCGGTCCATGCCATACAGCACGCGGCTCTTGGCCCCATACTCTTTTTCGGCCTGTTCGACAATGGCCGCCGCTTGGGCCGGATTGCCGGCAAGCAAATTCTGTTCGATGAGTGCGTAGCGATTCACCGAAGGCCCGCAGCCGCTCAGCAGGACCGCGGTGAGAACTGAGCAGCAGGAGATGGAATGGGCGAGGCGTAGGAGGAATGGGCTCAACGGGATTAGCGAAAGCTAAAAGACCGTCCGTTTCTTCTCGACGACTTTCTTGATCTTCTTCTGCCCGTACCAGACCTTTGTATTATTCTCCAGATCGATCATGTGGAGATCGACTTGGTAAAACACCGCCTTGGTCCCGTCGGCTTCGTCCAAGATCGTAGCGATGGTACCTTTCATCATGTAGTCGGCCCCTATTTCCTTTCCGGGAGCCTTCTGCGTCTCTTCACTGGCGTAGACTGCCTGTTCCTTTCGTTCGGTCCGAATTTCGTCCCGCTCGCCCTTGCCGGCGACGAACGTGACCTTCTGGGAGTTCGTCAGCTCACGCTCCAAATCCGTGATGAAGGTCTGCACGCTGATGTGCTCATGGCTGCTGTTGAGCACCGTGCCGACGACGACGACCGGCTGGCGCCCCTTTGCCTGAGAAAAATTGCTGAGCCAGGGGTATTGCAGCGCTTCCTTCACCATCGCCTCGGCTACCATCCGCGAGTCGGTATCGTTCCATCGGCCGCTCAGATCCGTCACGACACCGGCATCGACACGAGTCACTTTCAACTCATGTCCGCACCCAGCGAGAGCAAGGGCCGAACACGCTATGAGCGACAGGAGTCGGCGATGGGTCTGCATGACATGAGCACTCCGTGCAAGGGTGGTAAACACGCGGCGCTAGTTCGTGGCCCGCTTTTCTTCTTCTTTTTCCAGCCGCTCGAACAGGCGATCGGCATTCTTGCGAACATAGTCACGAACCTGTGCGTTGAGCTCTTTGGCCTTCTCCATATTGTTCTTCATCTCTTCCAGGCTGAGCTTCGTCAACACGTAGTAGGTGTTGGTTTCCTCGTCTTTATACCGATCGATGGGACGCACCCCGCTGAGTGTCACGGTGGTCACCGTCTTGATCGCCCGCTCGACGTTCTGCTCTTCAGTGTTCTTCGTAAAATCCCCCGCCGTCGTTGACGCCGCGTAGTCCCGCATCAGGTAGCCGGTATAGGTTTCAAAGGTCTTGGCGATTTCCGCCCGGGCACGATTCTCCGCTGCGTCCCACGCGAGGGGCTCATTCCGAACCCCCGTGACCGAGCCGACCCCATAGAACGCCTTGCTGTCCTTGTCATTCATCACACCGGAGCCCTTTTCCACCCACTTCGGAGGACCGCCACAGGCCGCGAGCCCTACGAGAAGAAGCACAGCGAGACTGCTCCCGATTACTCGCGTTCCCATCGCCTGCGACCTCATCATATGATCCTCCTTCGTCAGAAACAGTTGTGCTGTTGCTCTGAAAAGCGTTGCGGAGCAATTGCGGATTCATGCTAACATGCGTTCCTACTTCCGTCAACGAAACGTACCGTCATCGTTGAGAGTCATGAGAACGTTCTCATGGTTCGATCTCTCAGTAATATCTCAAGACTAGGACAACGGAGGATGACACACGCATGGCCGACATTCAGATTAAGGACGGCATCATTACCATCGCCAATCTTGATATCCAAGACCCCAATACTGCTGCCATCTTGGCCGCCTATCCGCCAGCACGTTGGGCGGAAATCACCCGCCGGGCGGTGAAGATTGGACTCGGGTATCTGAAAGGGGGAGAGAAAAGCTAAGGGGCGGTCTTGGTCGCGCGATCCGCTTCGGTAACGGCCCTGCGTCCTTCGACCAGCACCGTATCCCCGTCACCGTCGATCCGCACACTGGCCGGATGCTGCTTCCCTTTCGAGGCTTCCTGCACCTGTTGCGTCACATACGTCCCCAGTTCGGAGGCCATCAGCCACCCATTCTTGTCCACATCGGCCGCACCCGCGAGCCCTGCCAACAACGCCTGCACGAAAAGGCTTTTCCCCTCGGAACGGGACGAGGACTCGCCCTTTCCCGCAGCACTGATCACCTGTACTGCGCGCCGGTCCATCTCATCTTCCGGCTCCAGTCGGCCTTCAAGCGATAGCGGTTGAACCACCGTCATCTCCCATCCGAAGACCGGTGCATCCAATATCAGGAGGGTGTGTTTCGACGCGGACCGCCTGGTAAATTCCTTGAGATGCTCGACCGTCAGCGCTTTCGCCGGGTTATTGACCTGTGCGTCCAGCGGCACGAGGTAGCTCCGGTCTTCCCCCTCGGCATCTGGTGCCGCCCCGGCATGGCCTGCATAGAAAATCACCAGCCGGTCCATGCGGCCGACTTTTCTGGGTAAGATATCGTTCAAGACTTGATGCAACCGGCGAGAGACCGCATCCTTCTCATAGATCTCGATCACCTCGTCGAACCCCAGTTTCCGAAAGGCCTGCGCCACTTGCTTCGCATCGTTGACGGCCCCTTGAATGGGCGGCGCCACAATATAGTTCTCGATCCCGATCACAATCGCCCAGGACTTGTAATAGAGACCTTCCGGCTTTCCCAGTTGCGCATGCGCGGTCGGACGCGCGCCGTAGGAAACCACGCCCAGCACATAGCCCGCAACGAGCATGGCAATCCCAAGAATGTACACAAATTGTTTCATGTGGTTGCACCTATGCGTTCCGGGTGAGCCTACCGTCGGCCTTCGATGGCTGTCAAGAAATCCGCCGGGGACCGGTTCTTCAGGCCACACCCTGAATAATTGCACCGGATTCTTGCAGGCGCTTCGAGGTTTCTCCATAATGCCCCATCAGAGTATCAGACTCCCCAAAGCAGGAGGCACTGTCTATGAGTGATCAGATTGAAACCCTGTTGAAGGAAAGCCGAACCTACCGGCCAACCCCGAAAACCGTCGCAGAGGCCTACATCAAGGACTACGAGACCGAGTACAAGAAGTCCATTGCCGATCCCGAAGGTTTTTGGAGCGATGCCGCAAAAGAGCTGGAGTGGTTCTCCCCCTGGAACAAAGTCCTCGAGTGGAACTACCCCTGGGCCAAGTGGTTTGTCGGCGCCACCTGTAACATCGCCTACAATTGTCTGGACCGCCACGTCAAGACCTGGCGCAAGAACAAGGTCGCGTTGATTTGGGTGGGTGAAAACGATCAGGAACGAGTGTTCACGTATGGAGAGCTCTACCGGCAGGTCAATCGCTGCGCCAACGCCCTGAAAAAGCTCGGCTTGGTCAAGGGCGACCGGGTCACCATCTATCTCCCTAAAATTCCCGAACAGGTTGTCGCCATGCTCGCATGCGCCAGAATCGGCCTCATCCACAGTGTGGTCTATTCGGGGTTCAGCGCGCCTGCGCTTGCCAGCCGCATTCACGATGCCGATTCCAAGGTGGTCATCACCGCCGACGTGGGGTTTGATCGAGGCAAGGTGATCCCGTTGAAGCCGGTCGTGGACGAAGCCCTAAAGACCTGCCCTACCGTCAATCATGTGGTCGTCGTACGCCGCCAGACTCCCGCGCAGCCCTTGTCCGCACCGAAGGAACTCGATTGGCACGACTGGGTCAAAGGCGAGCGGGCCGTCTGCGAAGCAGAACGACTGGACTCCGAAACCCCTTTGTACATTCTGTATACGTCAGGCACAACCGGCAAGCCGAAGGGTGTGGTCCATGTCCACGGCGGCTACATGGTCGGCACCTATACGACCACGAAATATGTGTTCGACATGAAAGACAACGATGTGTACTTTTGCGTGGCCGATCCCGGCTGGGTCACCGGCCACAGCTACATCGTCTACGGCCCGCTTCTCAACGGCGCGACGATCTTGACCGCGGAAGGCAAACCGGATTATCCGACCCCCGGCCGCTGGTGGGACTTGATCGAGCGGTACGGCGTCTCGATCTTTTACACGACTCCGACCGCGATTCGACTGCTCATGCGCTACGGGGAAGAGTGGCCTGCCAAATTCGATCTGTCGTCCCTCCGCATCCTTGGCAGTGTCGGTGAGCCGATCAATCCGGAGGCCTGGGAGTGGTATCACCGGGTGACGGGCGGGGATAAACCGATCATGGACACCTGGTGGCAGACAGAGACCGGCGCCATTCTCATCACTCCCCTGCCGACCGTCCCACTCAAACCTGGCTCCGCCACCCGGCCCTTTTTAGGTATCGAGGCAGACGTTGTGGACCGGGAAGGCAACAGCCTGCCCGTCAATGCCGGCGGCTTCGCCGTCATCAAGAAACCGTGGCCGTCCATGATGCGCACCATCTATAAGGATCCGGAGCGGTACAAGACCTACTGGAACACGATCCCCAATTGCTATGCCGCAGGCGACGTGTGCCATAAGGACGCGGACGGCTACATGTGGTTCATGGGCCGGGCCGACGACGTCATCAAAGTCGCGGGAAACCGGCTGGGGACCGCCGAAGTGGAAAGCGCCTTGGTCAGCCATCACGCGGTGGCGGAGGCCGCCGTCATCGGCAAGCCGCATAAGACCGTCGGCGAATCCATCAAGGCCTTCATCATTCTAAAACAGGGAGAAACCGAAAGCCCGGCGTTGATCAAGTCGATCAAGGATCAAGTGCTGAAGGAGTTGGGCAAAATCGGCGTTCCGTCCGAAATCGACATCGTGTCTTCACTCCCGAAAACTCGGTCCGGCAAGATCATGCGCCGGGTACTGAAAGCGAAGGAACTCGGGCAAGACCCGGGAGATATTTCGACGATCGAGGAGTGACGAGATTGGGAAGGGGTGGACGCAAACCAGGGGAGCCGATCTATCTGCGGCGGCACATCATCGCGCTCGCCCTGGCCGTGGGCCTCCCGGTTGTGCTCCTGCAACTATATAAGATTTTCATAGGCCCAGTGAGCTTCGACGCGCAGATTGGGTTTGGGCTTCTCATTTCAATCCTGGCCGGGTTCATCCTCTACTACACCTACCGCTCCTCCGCGCAGAACGAGCCGTAACCACTCGGACGCCTGCCAACTCGTCTGCAATATCTTGATGCTGCGAATAGTTCTCCGCCCCCCTATTTCATTACGAACATCCAGCTAACCGGCGCGAGCAACAGCGAGCGTCCAGTTGAGCGCCTTGTTGGGCTGCACGGAGGATATCCAGCCCCACCGCCCAGCTCCTATTTTCGGCAGTCCAACACAATCGACATAGGCCGATATGGATCGCGGACCCTGATATCGTGGTCGGGTGTTCTCATCACATACCCGAACGAATAGTCGATCGGTTTCGTGATGGGCCGGCCGGCCGGATCGTAGTAATGATAGAACGTCACGTCGGTAAACCGCGTCGCGTCGATGACTGCCTTCACGGATTCGTATTTGGGGAACCAAATATGCCCGCCACCTACGACTTTTCCGTCCTCGTACGAGCCGCCCCCACCCGGATCGAAGATCAGTTCATCGCGCTCATCCTTCACGGTCCTTGCTTGAAACACATCGCACCGATAGTCAGGGACAGAGAGGCGAAATATCCCGCCTGGTTTGAGGACCCGATAGATATCATCGACCAGGGCGGGGAGAAGCGTCGGCTCTATGTGCTCAAAGACGTCTTCCGATTGATAGATGTCAACGCAGGCGTCGGGTAGCGGGAGGCTGGTTGTAACATCGTGTAGGATGTGCCGTTGGTTCGACTGGGAAGGGGACAACCCGATGTAGTTGTCGTAGTGAGCGCCTTCGGGTAGGTCGCCCGCATACAGGTATATCCGTTTCTGTTTCAGAAGCCGTTTGAAACTCGCCTCTGACCGAGAGAATGCCTGAAGATTTCCCACAATTGTTCGGATGAGCTTCACGGCAACCTGCGTATTTATACAGCCCAACCATGCTTGGGCCGAAGTCAGACAAGGAATCAGACAACGGGGGACAATGGGGTCAGGCACTGCGTATGATCACCCTAGCACGGGCGCGGACTCATGCGTAGCAAATGCTGGATTGCAAGATGCCCCAACAGGAAAGTAGTACGAGGGCCTATCGGGCTAGCTCATTCTACTTTTCAAACCGAGCCCTTCGCTGTCAGAGCTTGCTAAATCAACCCACGCTTTTGCAGATAGTCTTTATCGATGACTGGGGTAGATTTGGGTAGCTGGCTGCGTTCTTGAAGCAACCGCTCGACGTACTTGCCGATGAGATCGGACTCCAGATTCACGGGATCGTTCACCTGTTTGATGCCCAGTGTCGTCACTTTGGCCGTGTGCGGAATGATGGCGACGCTGAAGCATCGGTCGGTGACGTCGTTGATCGTAAGGCTGATGCCGTCTACGGTAATCGAACCCTTCGCAACACAATAGCGCAGAATCTCCGGAGGCGCCCCGATGGTCAACAGGATGGCATTGCCGTCCTGATGCCGATTGCGGATCACACCGACTCCATCCACATGGCCGGCCACCAGATGCCCGCCGATGCGTTCATTGAGCCTCATGGCTCGCTCCAGGTTGACCGGTGTTCCCGCTGTGAAGCTGTTGAGCGTCGTGACCGACAAGGATTCTGGCGAGACTTCCACGGAGAAGTCGCGCTCGCTTCTCGATACCACCGTAAGACAGGTTCCATTCACGCTCACGCTGTCACCGATCTTCAGATCGCCCAGCACCACCGAAGCCAAGATGGTGAATCTGGTCCCTGCCAGGGTTTTTTCCAGTGCGGTGATAGCGCCCATTTCTTCGACAATGCCGGTAAACATAATTACGATCCTCTTATTGCGCTGCTATTATAGCACCCTGCGATAACCTATCGGCCTCTCATCGCGATCCAGAACACGAAGCCCGCCAGCAGTTGAATCCCGGCGATGATGGCAAACGCTTGCGAGTAATTCAGATTCGCAATCAGCAGGCCGGCCAACAACGGGCCGCTGGCGTGGCCGATGTCCATGATCGTGCCCTGCATTCCCATGCCCGCTCCGAGTCGTTTGAACTCGGAACTGTCTGCCACAAGCGCCGAGGAAGACGAGGAGACGACCGCTTCGCCAAACCCGAATCCGGCGGACAACGCCACCAGGACCGCAAACATCGAGACCTGCGGGATACAGACGAACGTGCCTGCACAAATCAACAGACCGATTATGATCAGCGGTTGCCGCCCTACCTGATCGGACACGCGCCCCATGATCGGCTTGGAAAAAAACGACGTAAAGGCCTGAACGGTGAACAACAGGCCGACCTCTCCCGGATTCAGCCCCGCCGAAACTCCGTATAGCGGCAAAAAGGCCATCAATGCGCCGTTGGCGATCATCTTGGCGCCATCGGTCATGCTGGTGATCAGCACGATCTTGTTCTTGGCGACGGCGGCAAATCCCTTCCACATCTCGTCCAGCACGACCGCCAGTCCCTTGTCCTTCCGCTGCGGTACCGCGACATTGAGATGCAGACTATAAAACAGCGCCATCCCGATACAGCCAAACACACCGGCCGTGATGAACGCCGTGGAGAATCCCGCCGTGTGAATGAGATATCCGCCGAGAAACGGTCCCAACAGCGCGCCGGACTGCGTACAAGCCGTATAGGTGCCGAGGGCCGCGCCGCGCCGTTCCCGATAGAGCTCCGCGACGGTAGCCAGCGCGCTCGGCGCAAAGATCGCCGTGGCAAGCCCGTGGATGAACCGTAGCGCAGTGAGCGCATCCAAGTCCGTAATGAAAGGATAGAGAAACGGCGGCAACCCGAACGCCACGACACCGATCCGCAATAAGAACCGCCTTCCGTAAATATCGGAGAGGGCCCCAGACGGAAGCTTCAGTAATACGCCCGTCAAAGTCGACACGGAGACAATCAACCCGATTCGTTCCGGGCTCGCACCAAGTGATTCGGCAAACAACGAGAGTGCAGGCATCCGCACCATGTTATAGCTGATAAACGAGAAGATGCCGACCGTGCAGATCAGCAGGAAGCTGCGCGACGTGGTCATGGGGCAGGTGGGCTCCCCAGCGCCTCCCTCAAGAACGCGATATCAGCGTCCGAAAGAGGGGGCGGGTCAATCGCCTTTGACAGAACGCGCTCCGGGTGCTGCCGCATCGCCATCCCCAAGCGATTGACGGTCTCCACGCCTTTTTTCAATTTCCCTCCCGCAATTTCTCCGATCAAGGGACGCAGAAGAGAGATCAGCCCCGAAAGAAACCGGTTGTCCAACTTGGTGTAGGCCACCAACGTACTGTCTATCATTTCACGACTAACCTGATCGCGCACCACGTTCATTCTCAGGAAGACCACCGCTGTCCCTGAAATATGGGGAAGCCATCGACCCTTATGCGTTCCCTCAAGAAAATAGATACGGGACGTCGAGTCTTCATACACCAGTTCCACAATGCCCTTGGTCCCCTCGCCGTCATCGCCCCAGAAGCGGCGAGGGCCTCGGAATTCTGACGAGTACACCCCGAAGCCGAGGCGATGGATCAATGTGGCGGCAAGAGGCGGGCGATCCAGTAGATACCGGTACACCGACTGAGACAAGGCCACCCGGACCGGCCCCATGGTACTGACCGTCGTGGAGTCGTCAATGATCGATTGCAGCCGGCACGCCCACTCCCGGTCGATTTTCTCGACGGGGAACACCAGGCCGCCATGGTGCGGCGAGAGCAGACAGCTGTCCGACCACCCCGGTCTCGCAGACAGGACCACCCCCAGCCCGAGAGCAACGACCAACGCCCCTACGATGGGCTTCCATGCTCGCGGTAACTCACAGAGCCGTAACTCGGCACTCATGGCCGATTTGGAATCGCAATCGTGAGTTGAACGGAAAAGAGTTCTCGAGGATCTTGCCGCAGCCTCGCCTGCCGAAGCAGGGTCTCCAGCGACGGCGTGACCATTCCCGTGAACGAGACCTGCCCATTGGTCAACACCGTCACCGGCTTTGAAAAATCGACGAGCCGGTCATTCAAAAAAATGCTATAGCGCCGGACTCGTTCCGCGATCACCTCAATGCGGTTCGTTTCCACGATCGAGGCATCGAGCTTCGCGTATTCCCGACGCTTGATCCTTTCGTCACGTTTATCGACGAGATCCTCTGAAAACGCGGCGATCGGATCGGTCGACTCCAGACGCAGCCAGTTGAAGGACTGAAAGTGAGAGGCCTCCCGCACCACCGTGAGCCTGCCAGGCAATGGCCCGCGGCGCTGCTCATTGAGCCACATCACAAGGTCCGGCAACTCTTCTTTGGGGAAGTAGTGGCCGCCCGCCATCGGATGTTCACGCTGATGCTCACGATACACATGGGAATAGCCCAGCATTTTCAGTTCGCGCGAAATCGACCGGCTCAACTCTACCGGCATCACCTGGTCCTTCGCGCCATGAATGATGTAGATCGGGGTATTGCGGAGATTCGCCAGGAACGGCATGAGGATGTCGTCGAGGCCGCTGGCCATCGGCGCGATCCCGGCAAACAATGACGCATGGTGCATCCCAATCAGCCAGGTCCCGATCCCCCCATTCGACATGCCCGTCAGAAAAATCCGGTCCGGATCGACGTGGTATCGTGTGCGCAGCTCTCTGATCGTAGCCAGGACCAGCTCTTCAGCCCGCCGCGTGAACCAGGCGCCGGAAGGATAGGTCGGACAGGCCAGGAGATAGTCCTCGCCCAACCGCCCCTGCCATCGTTCGAGATAGGCAGCCCCGGTGAAGCCTGCCCCGTGCAAACAGACCACCAACCCGATACTCTTCGAGGGGTCATACGTGGCTGGAATGGAGAGGGACAAGGGATAGGCCCGTCCTTGCACGACAATTTCTTGTTCAGGAAACATCCCGGTAGGCTGAGGCTTATAGACCCGACCAGTACGGATGATTCCCACGATCCGCTCAATGGACGCTGCCGGATGGGCTTGAATGTCTTGCAGGATGCGGTCTGCTTCTTCACTGTCCGTGACATCAACATATTGGAAGACCGTAGCCGCAAGATTTTCGGATTCATCCGTTTGGCCGGCGACAAAACTAGAAGTGGCATGCACGCAGCCCCATGAAAGAAGGAGCGCAACGAGGATGACGCCGATCACAGATCGCCTTCCAGGACGAGATCCTCCCCGATCGAACGAGTCTTCACGTTACGCAGCCGCAGGGCCGAGCCCAGGCTCGCCGGGCTCTTGCCGCCGATGACCCCCTTCGCATCGACACCGCCGAGCAGTGCCGGCGCCACATAGAGGCGAACGTGCTGGACAAGATTGGCCTTCAACATGGCTGCGTGAAGTTCGCCGCCGCCTTCCAAGAGGAGGGCAGTCACCCCACGTTGGCCAAGTTCCCGCATCAAGGCAGGGAGAGAAACTTTTCCTCGCAGGCTGGGAAGGGTGAGCACTTCGACACCGCGTTTCACAAGTTCCTGTCTCCGAGAGGCCTTGGCCGAATCAGTCGTGGCTACCAGCGTCTTGACCTGCGTCTGCCGGGAGAGAATCTGCGCCTTCAGAGGACTGCGTAACGAACTGTCCACAACCACCCGAAGCGGCTGTCTCGATGCCAATTTCCTGAGATGAGGACCCGTTCGAGCCGTCAGTGCAGGATCGTCGGCCAATACTGTACCGACCCCGACCAGAACGGCATCCATCTGGCCACGAAGCCGATGCACCTCTGCCCGAGACTTCTTGCTCGTAATCCACTTCGAATCACCGGAAGCCGTGGCAATCTGCCCGTCGAGCGTCATCCCCGCTTTCAGGATCACGTAAGGGCACTTCGTCTTTATCCAATGGAGATAGGCACGGTTCAGTTCCTCCGCCTCTGAACGGGCGACACCAACCCTGACCGAGAGTCCGGCCCGCCGAAGCGCCGCCGCTCCCTTTCCCTTCACCGATGGATTCGGATCGGTCATGGCAATGACCACGCGGCGGACGCCGGAGCGAATCACTGCCGGCACACAGGGCAGCGTGCGCTTACGCAGATGACAGCAGGGTTCGAGCGTCACATAGAGGGTGGCGCCTTGGGCGCGGCTTCCGGCTTGCCGGAAGGCCAGAATTTCCGCATGAGGGAGGCCTGGACGAAGATGAAATCCCTGCCCGACGATCCGGCCCTGCTTGACAACCACGGCGCCGACCATCGGATTTGGGCTGGCCGTACCCCGGCCCTTCGCCGCAAGGCGAAGGGCTAGAGTCATGTAGTGGTAATCTTGTTGGCTGTTGGTCACCGTCTCTTGCGGGAGGCCGTTTTCGACTTGCGGGAAGCGCTCGGCGATTTCGGCACGGCCTTCTTCGCATCGGCCTCGGCCAATGCGGCATGCGCGGCGGCGAGCCTGGCGATTGCCACCCGATAGGGCGAACAGCTGACGTAATCCAATCCGATTTGGTGGCAGAACTCCACGGAACTGGGATCGCCGCCGTGTTCACCGCAAATCCCGAGCTTGATACCGGGCCGGGTCGTACGGCCTCCGCTGATGGCCTGTTTCATCAACGACCCCACCCCCTCCCGATCAAGGGTGGCGAAGGGATCGAATTCCATGATGTTCACCATCCGATAGTAGTCGATGAACTTGGCCGCGTCGTCGCGCGAAAATCCGAACGTCGTCTGCGTCAAATCGTTCGTGCCGAACGAGAAAAACTCCGCCTCTTCGGCGATCCGATCGGCGGTCACCGCCGCCCTCGGCAACTCGATCATCGTCCCGATCAGATAGGAGAGCTTGATGTTGTAGCGCTTCATCGTCTCTTGAGCGACTTCGCGCACGAGATCCTTTTGAGACTTCATTTCAGAGACCATGCCGACCAAGGGAATCATGATTTCCGGGACGATTTTCTTGCCTTCTTTCGCCAACTCGCAGGCCGCTTCCATAACCGCGCGCGCCTGCATGCGCGTGATCTCCGGCATCGTAATCCCCAGCCGGCATCCGCGCAGTCCCAACATCGGATTGAATTCATGCAACTCTTCGACGCGGGCCAGCAATCGGCGCTTTTCGGCGAGCGCGGCGCCGTCTTTCCCCGTCAACTCCAGCTGCGCGATCTCGACCATCAAGTCCTCCCGCTTGGGAAGAAACTCGTGGAGCGGTGGATCGAGGAAGCGAATGGTGACCGGATAGCCCTGCATCTCGCGGTAGAGTCCGATGAAGTCCTGCCGTTGGAGCGGCAGCAGCTGATCGAGATATTTCTCGCGTTCTTCTTTCGTCCGAGCCAGGATCATTTTCTGCATGATCGGAATACGATCTTCCGCAAAAAACATGTGCTCCGTCCGGCACAGGCCGATCCCCTCGGCGCCGAACCCTCGGGCGATCTTCGCCTGTTCCGGAATGTCGGCGTTCGCCCGCACGTGAAGCCGCCGGAACTTGTCGGCCCATGACAGAATCGTCGCGAACCGTTGATACTTCTCTGACTTTTTCGTATCCAGCTTGCCCTGAATGACCTGAATGATCTCGGATTCGACAACCGGGATATCGCCCTCGTACACGTTGCCTGTGGACCCGTTGATCGAGAGATAGTCCCCTTCGCGGAAGGTTTTGGCGCCGATCCTGACGCTCTGTTCCTCCAGCACTTCAACGGCCTCGCAACCGGCGACACAGACCTTGCCCATCTGACGGGCGACGACCGCCGCATGCGACGTCATCCCTCCACGAGCCGTCAGGAATCCTGCGGCCGCATCCATCCCGTGAATATCGTCGGGGCTCGTTTCCTGTCTGACCAACACCACGCGATTGCCCGCCGCTTTCATTTCCACGGCCCGATCGGGCGTCAACGCAATCTTCCCCGCCGCTGCCCCGGGGCCGGCCGGCAATCCCTTGCCGAGCGGGTTCGATTTCGCCTCTTCTTTCGAGTCGAAAATCGGGTAGAGATATTGCGCGAGTTGGTCCGGCCCGATGCGCTGCACCGCTTCCTGCTTGGAGATCAAGCCCTCTTTCACCATATCAACGGCAATTTTGACCGCGGCGATGCCGGTCCGTTTGCCGACACGGGTCTGCAGCATGTAGAGCTTGCCCTCCTGGATGGTGAACTCCAGGTCGAGCATGTCGCGATAGTGTTTCTCGAGCTTCTTGTAGGTGTGTCCCAGTTCCTTGTACGCCTCCGGCACCTTTTTCGCGAGCTCGGTCACCGGCAACGGCGTTCTGATGCCGGCCACGACGTCCTCGCCTTGGGCATTCATCAAACATTCGCCGAAGAACGCATGGTCGCCTGAGCTGGGGCTGCGGGTGAAGGCGACGCCTGTGCCGCTCGTCTCGCCCATGTTGCCGAAGACCATCGCCACGACGTTGACCGCGGTGCCCCAGGAGTCCGGAATCCCGTACAACCGCCGATAGGTGATGGCCCGCGCGCCGAACCATGAGGAGAACACGGCGTTGATCGCCATACGCAATTGATCGAGAGGGTCGTCCGGAAAATCTTTCTTCGTTTCTTCCTTGATGAGCGCTTTGAAACTGGCGACCAACTCACGAAGATGCCGGGCATCGAGATGCGTCTCGTGGGCCACCCCCACTTCCGTTTTCTTATGTTTGAGGATGGCTTCGAAGTGTTCGCGTGGGACCCCCATGACAATACTGCCGAACATCGACACGAACCGCCGATAACTGTCCTGCGCAAACCGGTCGTTGCGGGTCCTTTCCGCCAGCCCTTCTACCGTCTTGGTGGTAAGTCCGACATTCAAGACTGTGTCCATCATGCCTGGCATCGATGCTCGGGCACCTGACCGGACCGACACCAGCAGCGGGCGTGCAGGATCGCCAAACCTCATACCCATCGAGCGTTCTACACGCTTGAGCGCCTGCAATGTAGCCTCCCACATTCCGGGAGGATTTTTCTTGCCGATCTTGTAATATTCGACGCAGGCCTCGGTCGAAATCGTGAAGCCCGGCGGCACTGAGATGCCCAAATTTGTCATCTCCGCCAAGCCCGCCCCCTTGCCGCCAAGCAGCTCCTTCATGTTGGAGGTGCCCTCGGCCTTTCCGTCACCGAAGTAGTAGACGTATTTCTTTGCCACGCCTGCGTCTCCTTTGTGGAATTCGTTCTCGACGGGTTATGCCCCTTGAACCACAACCTGGGAAAAGTCCGCGAACGACATGAACAATTCATCCACGTCCTTCAGCAGCGACAACCGATTGCTGCGGACGGCTTTATCATCGGCATTGACCATCACGGCCGAGAAGAAATCGTCGATGGCCGGTTTGAGACGCACCAACGCCTCCAGCGCCCGCCCATACTCACCGGCTTTGACGGAGGCTTCGATCCGACTCCGTTCGTCTGTCACGGCCTTGTGCAGGGCAGACTCGGCAGCATGTTGGAACCGCACCTCCTCGACCGGCTCCCGGGTCCATTGCTCCTTCTCGACCAACCGATGCGCCCGCTTGAACCCGACGATCAAGGGATCGAACTCCGCCCGTGTGGTGACGGTTTCAAGCGCCTTCATTTTGAGAACGAGATCGACAAGATCGACCGTCTTGCCGTGAGCCGACTTCAACACCGCCTCAATCACGTCGTCTCTTAAGGCGTGCACGATTCGGACGTAATGCCGAACCCGTTCGAAGATGAAATCCGTAATCCGTTGCCGGCCTAGCGTTTCCGAATCCGGAACACCTTTGAAGCCATCTTTAGAAACCAGATTTATCGCATTATCAATGTACTTCCCGAGATTCAATCGAATGTTTCCTTCAAGCAGGATACGTACAATCGCGGTCGCATGCCGTCTGAGCGCGAAGGGATCTTCCGATCCAGTCGGGACTATGCCGACATGAAAAAACGCCGCGATGGAATCCAACCGGTCGGCGAGCGACAAGACGCGTCCCGCGACCGTCTTGGGCAATTCCCCTTCGATGGCCTTGGGAAGATACTGCTCTCGAATGGCCTGGGCCACTGCGTCCGATTCTCCATCGTGCCGCGCGTATTCGCCACCCATGACGCCTTGCAACTCGGGAAACTCGCCGACAATTCCGGTCAGGAGATCGGCCTTGGCCAACGTTGCCGCCCGTTCACACATCTCCCGTAGTTCATCTTGTCCGGCAGCGAGATGCTCTGCGATGAAACCGGCCAGTTTTCTCACCCGTTCCTGCTTGTGGGCCATCGTGCCGAGCTTCTGATGAAACGTAATCCCGCCCAACTTCTTCGCCCGCTCGTCAAGGCGCACCTTCCGATCTTCGTCAAAAAAGAACTTGGCATCGGCCAACCGTGCCGCCAGCACCCGCTCATTGCCTTCTCGAATGAGGGACATATCCTTGGCACGATTGTTTGTCACGGTGAGAAAGTGTGCTGCCAGTCTTCCCGTCCTCTTCTGGCGCAAGGAAAAGAATCCCTGATGTTCCTTCATCGACGTGATCAAAATCTCCTCCGGCACCTCCAGGTAGGCCTCCTTGAACGACCCAATAATCGCATGGGGGAGTTCCGTCGAATACACTGCCTGGTCAAGCAGGGCTTCGTCCTCGTTCAGCTGAAATCCGGTCTTGTGGCAAATGGCGGCGATCTGCTCTTCGATCAGCTTGCGGCGGCGCTGCGGGTCTGTGATCACACCCTGGCGCTCCAACGTACTCAGATAGGAGGCGGCATCGCGAACAAAGACCCACTTCCCTCCCCCCACGACTCGATGGCCTTTCGTCTGATTCGTTGCCTTTATCCCGGCCGCTTCAATAGGCAGCACCGAGCCTCCGTAGAGCGCCACCACCCACCGGACCGGACGAGCGAAGCGCACGCCTGTTTCATTCCATTTCATCGCTTTGGGAAACGCGAGGCCCGACACCAGTTGCGGCAGCGTGTCGATCAACACCGCGGGAGTCGGACGGCCTTCTTCACGTTTCACCGCAAACAGATACTCGCCTTTCGGAGTCTGGCGTATTTGTAAATTCTGAACCGCTACGCCCTGGCCAGCAGCAAATCCTATGGCGGCTTTGGTCGGTTGGCCAGCTTGGTCGAACGCGACCGCCTTTGACGGTCCCATCGCTTCTTTGGTCATGGACGTCTGTTTCACCGCCAGACCATCGACCACGATCGTCAGCCGACGCGGCGTCCCCATTGTACGGACAGATTGGAACGCAATCCGCTGATCGTTCAACAACCGTGCAGCTGACTCCTTGAGGGAGGTCAGCGCGGGAACAATGAACTGATAGGGCAGCTCCTCCACACCGATTTCCAGTAGCAGCTCGGCCACGGAAGGTGCGGACGTCCTTCTACCTTTCTTCGGCGCAGTACGCGGACGTCCTGTCTTCTTTTGAGTCGCCATATCCTGTTACGTTCGGCCTGTCCCGGCCTTTGAGCGAGACCTGCCCGGCTTCACCGCGGCATGCGCGCGATTCAGCAGCGGATGGCCCATGGCGGCCCGCTCCTCGATATAGCGCTCGGCGCATTGCCGGGCCAGTGCCCGCACTCTGGCAATGTAGCCGGTCCGCTCCGCGACGCTGATGGCGCCCCGCGCATCCAAGAGATTGAATGCGTGCGACGACTTGATACAGTAGTCATACGCCGGCAGAGTCAGCCGCTTGTCGGTCTGCGCCAAGAGCCGCTTGCACTCCGCTTCATATGATTGAAACAGCTGCATCAACATTGCTACATCGCCTTCTTCGAAATTGTACCGGGACCCCTGCACCTCGGTTTCATGATGAATATCGCCGTACTTGATCTTGTCCGTCCAAGCCAGATCGAACACGTTGTTCACTTGCTGCAAATACATGGCGATGCGCTCTGTGCCATAGGTGATTTCGCCCGTAATAGGACTCAGCTCGATCCCGCCGATTTCCTGGAAATACGTGAACTGGGTAATTTCCATCCCGTCCAAGCGCACTTCCCATCCGAGCCCCCAGGCGCCGAGGGTCGGCGATTCCCAATCGTCTTGGATGAAGCGAATGTCGTGTTGCTTGGGATCGATCCCCAATCGGGCCAGACTCTCCAGATAGAGCTCCTGGATATTGTCGGGGGAAGGCTTGAGTACCACTTGATACTGATAATAGTGCTGCATGCGATTTGGATTTTCCCCATACCGTCCGTCCGTCGGACGGCGGCAGGGCTGTGCATAGGCTGAACGCCACGGCTCCGGACCCAATGATCGGAGAAAGGTCGCAGGATGAAACGTGCCGGCCCCCATTTCCATATCATACGGTTGATGAACGACACAGCCGTGATCAGCCCAGAAGTGATGCAGTGTGAGGATGAGGTCTTGAAAATTCACGGAAGGTCCAACCTGAACGGGGCAAATAGCCGGACGGTGAATCCGTCCAACAAAATGAAGGGGCAAGCTAACAAGAATGCTTTTCTTCTGTCAAGCAACGTTCCCTCTGCGATCAATAGGTTGCGCATGACTTTGCCGACGCTCGTCACGCGTCGTTACCACTCAGGGTATCAGATACGGACAATCATGGGCATAAGTGAAGCTTGACAGTGGAGCGTGCGATAGTCTATTGCTCAAATTGTTGATTAACTCACTCATGTTTGCGGCCTGAACGATGAAGTTCTCCAAGAAGAGCGAGTACGGTCTTCGCGCCCTCCTTGAACTCACACGCGCGTACGGTTCCACCACTTTACAGCGCCACGACATCGCTGTTCGCCAACATATTCCCGTCGAGTTCCTAGAACAAATCCTGCTCGCGCTCAAGCGAGCCGGGTTGCTTTCAAGTAAACGAGGCGCCAAGGGTGGCTACTGCCTAATCAAACAACCAAAAGACATTTCGCTCGGCCACGTCATCCGTATCCTCGACGGCCCCCTTGCCCCGATCGGCTGTGTCAGCAAGACAGCCTACCAAAAATGCAGCGACTGTCCCTATGCCAACCGCGCCCACTGCCCGGTGCAACAGGTCATGGGGTCGGTCCGGGACGCGATCGCCGATATCCTAGACAACTACACGTTGGCTGATTTTGCCGCAGGATCGAAACACACCTGAGCCATGGACGAACTCGTTCTCATCTCGATTACCTTTGTCGCCGCAGCGGTCAATGGCGCGCTGGGATACGGATTCTCCTCCATTACGGTTCCCATCGCTCTGCTGTTCTATACCAACCGAGTCCTGAATCCGGCCTTGGTCCTCGTTGAAATTGTCATCAACGCCTACGTGCTCTTCATCAACCGGAGCAGCATCCGCAGTGTGATCTGGCGCGTTGCACCAATCATAGGCGGTCTGGTTATCGGTGTCGCGGTTGGCAGCTACCTCCTGTCACTGGTCCATCCTGCTTGGGTCAAGTTCGTCACCTACTTCTTTCTGCTGCCTCTCATTCTTCTCCAAGCCGCCGGCATCCGAAAACCTATTCGAGCTGAAAAGGCTATTGCCGTACCGTTCGGAGCAGGACTCGGTATGCTCTATTCCATCACAACGATTTCCGGCCCCCCCTTGGCCCTCCTTTTCAACAATCAAGGCTATCCGAAGCAAGACTTCCGTGCCGCACTGGGCATCATTCGACTGGCAGAATCTTCCTTCACTGCCGTCGCCTATGTTTTTATCGGCTTTTATAACCACGAAGCGATGGAGCTGATTCCCCTCATTGCTCCCAGCGTCTTGTTGGGAATTCCTCTGGGAACCTTCCTCATCCGCTTGATGGACCCTGAGACGTTCAGACGAATTTGCATGGCGTTTGACGGGGTGATCGTCGGGTTTGGTCTTTCTCGCGTCCTGGGGGAGCTTCACCTGGCCTCAGCCTTTACCACATATACCATCCTCTCCATCGTTATCGCGATCAACGGCTACTTGCTGTTCCGATTCTTCAGAAACCGTACGGTCCCCTAACCTACATGGGGCCATTTCCCCTTCCCATCACACAGTCGATGATCCATCCCGGCAAATTTTTCCGCTCTTCTCTTTTCCCCAATAGACCATAGACCATCAGTCGACCTATGTATAAGCTGCCGGAAAAATCCTACACAGGAGCGCAACCTCATTTTTCCGCAGTTTACAAGGTAGACTCCGCTCATCTCTGCAAATGATGACTGCTCTACCCTTCACATCAGAAACAATCCAACAAATCACTGTTGATTTTATTGGGTATTTTAATGGCTTCTCCAAGGCACCACTCTTGCTAAGTCTCGGTGGCAATGCGCCGCTCGTCCCAAGTAGCATTTCCGAAGTCCATCGCCGGCCAAGCCTGCGCGATCGTCTTCAGCGCCTGTTTTCTTTCTCTGGCCGGATGCGGAGCCGGCGGAGAAGAGGGGCCGACGATTTCGACGACTGCCACTCCCACTGGAGCAGCCGCGAGTTTGACCTGGGACCCTGTCAGTGATCCCAACATTTTGGGCTATTACATCCACTACGGGAAACAATCCCTTGGTCAAAATGGCTCCTGCGCCTACGAAGACGCCAAGTTTGTGACCACCCCGTCTGGTACCGTCACAGGTCTCGATACAGGCAGTCGTTACTACTTTGCCGTGAGTGCCTATAATGGAGCCGAAAGCGCCTGTTCAAATGAGGTCTCGACCAACACCTAGGCCATGCCTCCTGCCCGGATTCTGTGTTCCTCGCGACTCTTTTTTTTACATCTCCCATCAGCTTCATTGACTCCCCCCAGCTGATTTGCTAGCTTCAGCCCCCGCGTGTGAATGGCAATAGTAAAAACCAACTCGAACTGGAAGACTCTATACGCATCGACTATTCTCCCGAAAGGAGTTCCCATGGCCGGCTCTACGACGTCGTCCACACTGCTTACCCTGCTCCACAATAAAGCGGCTCAGCTTCGCATCGAAAGCGTCCGGTCGACCAGTGAAGCAGGAAGCGGTCATCCATCCAGCTGTTGTTCCGCCGCCGACATCGTGGCAGCGCTCTTTTTCTCCGTCATGCGGTATGACCCTCGAAACCCGAAGGCCCCCAACACCGATCGCTTTGTCCTGTCCAAAGGCCACGCCGCGCCGCTACTGTACG
The DNA here is from genome assembly GCA_039794465.1 of Nitrospira sp. GTDB lineage: Bacteria > Nitrospirota > Nitrospiria > Nitrospirales > Nitrospiraceae > Nitrospira_D. The sequence goes on along the minus strand of JAYWIP010000181.1, from coordinate 31,868 downwards.
CCGCCTGGGCTGAGGCAGGCTTGTTCCCCAAGAGCGATCTCTTGAAGTTGCGCACATTGACGTCCGATCTCGAAGGCCACCCTACCCCCCGGCTGCCTTTCGTCGACATGGCGACCGGCTCCCTGGGCCAGGGACTGGCCGCCGGTATTGGGTTGGCGCTCAACGCCAAACGGCTTGAGAGAAACACAGCCCGCACCTACGTATTGATGGGTGACGGGGAATCGGTCGAAGGCTCCGTCTGGGAATCGGTTGAGCTGGCACGGCAATTCAAGCTCGACAATCTCTGCGCCATCGTTGACATCAATCGTTTGGGGCAAAGCGACCCGACGATGCTCCAGCACGACATGAAAGCCTACAAGTCTCGCTGGACCGGGTTCGGGTGGAACGCGTTGGTGGTGGATGGGCACAATCTCAAAGCCCTGCTTGCGGCATTCACGCTCGCCGCGAAGACTAAAGGCAAACCCACGGTTCTGTTGGCCAAAACGTTCAAAGGCAAGGGGATCTCCTTCATGGAGAACCATCCCAGCTGGCATGGGAAACCGATCCCGAAGGGCGAGGAAACCCAGAAGGCCATCGACGAGCTGACGAAACGCCTCAAGCCGACGAAGGCTGTTCCAAAATTCAAATTGCCTCTGGCGACATCCTCTCGTACACCATCGGCCAAACCCATGGCGCCCCCCGCGTACAAGATCGGCGACACCGTCGCCACGCGTGAAGCGTTCGGCGCAGCGCTGGCGGCCTTAGGTGCAGCCGATCCCTCGGTCGTTGCCCTGGATGCCGACGTCAAGAATTCGACCTACACGGACAAATTTGGCAAGCAGTTTCCCGACCGTTTTTTTGAGAATTTTATCGCCGAACAGAACATGCTGGGCGCCGCGGCCGGACTCTCCGCCTGCGGCAAGATTCCGTTCGTCGCCACCTTTGCCGCATTTTTCACACGCGCCTACGACTTTATTCGCATGGCCGCCATCAGCGGATCGAATATCAAGCTGGTCGGCACCCACGTCGGCGTGAGCATCGGCGAAGACGGGCCGTCGCAAATGGGATTGGAAGACATCGCCATGATGGCGGCGCAACCAGGCGTCACCGTCCTCTATCCATCAGATGGTACCTGTACCTACCGGCTCGTCGAAGCCGCTGCGAAGCACAAGGGGATAGTCTATATCCGTGCCGGGAGACCGAAAAGTCCGGTGCTCTATGACTCCGGGGAACAATTCCAAATCGGAGGCAGCAAAGTCCTTCGCCACAGCGCGTCCGACATCCTGACCATCGCCGCAGCGGGCGTCACACTGTTCGAAGCATTGAAGGCCCATGATCAATTGAAAGCCGCGGGCATCGCTGTCCGTGTGATCGATCTGTACAGTATCGTTCCGATTGACCGCACGACCCTGTTGGACAGCGCCCGGGCAACACACGGCCGCATCCTGACGGTCGAAGATCATTACGCGCACGGAGGCCTGGGCGATGCCGTGCTCAGCGCAGTTGGAACGGAGGGGATCAGGGTCCACAAACTCGCAGTACGCGTGATTCCGCACAGTGGTAAACCGGAAGAACTCGTGGATCACTTCGGCATCGGAGCCCGATCAATTGTGGAAACGGTCAAACAGATCGTCAAGTAATCCCCGCGCATGCCGAGATAGCTTTCTGACGGACCTGCACGGAAGGGAACCCCGTGGGAGATGAGTGCTTCCTGATACAGAACAGATGGAAGCCCTGGCGGCAGGACCAATTATTCGGTAGGATGTTTTCGTTATGGGGTGGTTGTGTGATAGTCCGCGCACGTTGCGCGATGTGGAGCACGCATGCCGGACTTAGAATGAGATGGGAAGGGAAAACACCACATTATTATTCGATCGGGAATAGAAGGAGGCACGAATGGTACTGAGAACGGTAGGATTGTCGGTTGTCGTAGCAGGATGCGCTCTGATCTTGTCGGGAGGCATGGCGTTCGCTGACGATGATCCCCCTTTGCCCCCGGTTCCAGCCGAGTATGCGGACAAGAAAATGCCGGCTGGAGGGTGGACGGATCCTAAGGCGATCGAAGAAGGAGAGCAGATTTACAAGGGCGACGTGAATCCGAACGTCAACTGTGGCAGCTGCCATGGCAAGGACGGGCAACCGGTAAAAAAAGGTGCGCGGGATATGCGTGATCCTAAAAATATCTGCCGTTGGTCCGACGCTTTCTGGTTCTGGCGGATATCGGAAGGTATCCCGAAGACGAAAATGAAAGGTTTTAAGAACAGCCTGACGGAGGAGCAGATCTGGCATGTGATGGCGTTTGAGAACATGTTCTCGAACGGGGGCAAACCGCACGACCACTCATGTTACAAGCCTTAGACGAAGATGAATGGCTGGAAGGGACAGTTGTCTGAACAGCAGATCTGGCAGGTCATTGCCTATCAGCAACAGTTCTCGCACGACGGTAAACCGACCGACCATAACGACTACAAGCCGTAGCCATTTAAAGGGTCCTGGGTTGGATACATGAAGGGGGGAACGCGGAATTCCGCGTTCCCCCCTTCATGTTCTGAATGAAATTCTGATCTCCGAATATGCATCAAGAGGGATTCGGCGCCATGAAGACGAGTACCCTAAGACGCCGATCGGTATGGTTCTTCACTCCATGCTCCTCGCCTGCAGGCGCCATCGTACCTTGCCCGACTCCGAGCACCTGCTTCTCGGCACCAACTTGAAACGTCCCTGCGCCCTCCAGGACGAGATACACCTTATCCTGGGCTCCGTGAATGTGACCCTTCTGCTCCTGGCCGGGCTCGAAGCAATAGACGTCGCAGAACAACCGATCCGTCTCAAAGAGATTATTTTTCCGCATCTTTTCGAGGCTGTATTGTTGATAGTCCGCCAGACTGATCACCTTCATCACACCACCCCTCTTTTCTCTTGGCCCTCACCTATTCGCGCTTCTGCAACAACGTCCGGTCAGGGCAGGCGGGACAGGGCCTTCTGATAGGAACTCTTGAGATCCTCTAGTGCGGAATTCACGTTCGTTTTCATAGCAGCCCATTTCGAGTCAGTCACCGCCCTCAGTTGCTCCAACTCATGCTTGGCCGCGTCCTTTTTCTTTTCCAACTCATCGATGGACTTCTGAAGTTCCGCTCTGGCTGCCGCTGAGACCTCATGTCCCTTGCCCCGTAAGAGATTGATCTGTTTCTGAACAACCGCCAGTTCCTCCTGGGCCTTCCGTTGGAATGCTTCTTTTTGCTCAATCGTGTATTGTTTCGTGGCCTCCAGCGTTTCCGTCGCTTCCTTGGTGATCGTTCCCGTACCGGCAGATGATACACGCGCCACCCCCATCACCATGGTCATTCCCGTGATGACAATCCAGACACCATATCTCGAGCAATAGCGTCGAGTCCTCATGCTCCCCTCCCATGTCCCCTGTGCCGGCTTATGAGGGAAGTATAGTTGCCTGACGTTGCAAAGTCACCAAGCCCTCACAGGATGCCCCTAAACTTTCGAGCGCCACAAACCGAGAAAGGATGGCAATGACAACCATCCGAACACAACCGGCGAGGGACCGCCACCATGCCCCCTGACATCCAAGCCGCAACGACTCCGATTGAACAACTTGAGCGCAGTCTTCTTCAAAAGCTTGAACAAGGCGAACTCGAGCTGCCGTTGCTGCCCCAAGTGGCAAACCAAGTAATGGCCCTCACCTCGGATCCCGCTGCCGACGCGGCCAAGCTGTCGTCACTCATCCATCAGGATCAGGCACTTGCGGCGCATGTGCTGCGCATCGCCAACTCACCCGCCTACATGCCACGCAGCCCCGTTGTCTCCCTTCAGCACGCCGTCGCCATGCTGGGCATCAATTTATTGTCGGAAATCGCGTTTACCGCTTCATTGAAAGCCGGTGCCTTCCAGGTACCTGGCCACGAAGATGAGGTCAAACAACTCTGGCGGCACTCGCTGGCCAGCGGCGCCTTCGCCAAAGAAGTCGCCCGCGCACGTCGCGTGAACGTTGAAAGTGCCTTTCTCTGCGGCCTGTTGCACGCGATCGGAAAACCTGTCGTCCTGCGAACGGCAGCGGTCATCGCGCAGAAGCAGAACATCCTTGCGGACAAGCCCATGCTGCGCATGTTGATGCACGGGTATCACTCGCGCGTTGGATGTCTCATTGCCGAAAAGTGGAGCCTTCCTAAACAGGTCGCCGAAGCGATCCAATATTACAGCGACTACGACCACGCCGTCTCGTTTCGGCAGGAGTGTCTGCTCACCCACGTCGCCGATCGGCTGGCGACCCATCTGTTGACTCCCGATGAGATGCCGGAAGACTCCTTGCGTGATCATCCCGTGTTCGCAGAGTTGAACCTCTACCCCAATGACATTGACCAGCTCGTCGCCTGCAGGGACAAGGTCCTGGCGGTCGTGAATGCGATGAACCTATGAGCACACCAGCCACGTTTGACATCATCGTCATCGGAGCCGGCCCTGCCGGGCAGAAAGCGGCCATCCAGGGCGCGAAAGCCGGCAAGCGCGTGGCCCTCATCGAACGGGAGCGCGGCATTGGAGGCAGTTGCGTCTATCGCGGAACCATCCCCAGCAAAACGTTAAGAGAAAGCGCGCTCCACCTGGACCGGCTCAAACGTGCCGGCGAGGCCTTCGACTTCAGCCTGAAGCCGGATACCCAAATCGCAACCCTGCTCAGCCGGCTCGAAGACGTCGTCTCCGCCCACGATATGTTTATGAGCCGGCAGCTCAGACGCAACGGGATCTCCCTCTTTCACGGCCGCGCGCGCTTCATCGACGCACGCACCGTCGAGATGCAAACAGTCGACGGTGCCAGCCAGCGATTCACCGCCGGGGCCATCATCCTGGCCACCGGCTCACGCCCCAGGACTCCGGACGGCATTCCGGTCGATCACGAACACATTCTTGACAGCGACTCGCTCCTCTCCATGATCTACCTGCCGCACTCGCTGGCGATCATCGGCGGCGGCGTGATCGGGTGCGAGTACGCTTCGATATTCTCGCTGCTAGGCGTCCAGGTTACACTGATTGATCGGGCACCCGCACCGCTTCAGTTCATGGACCACGAACTCGTCTCACACTTCGTCTGCATATTCGAACAACGAGGCGGCCGTTACCTCGGGGGACAAACAGTCACGGACGTTCGATGGGACGGCGTATCCCACGTCGTCACCACCCTGAAAGACGGGCCTCAGGTCAAAAGCGAGAAACTGTTGGTTGCCCTTGGCCGCCAGGCCAATGTCGAGGATCTCAATCTACCCGCAGCCGGCCTGGCGGTCACCCCGAAGGGTATCCTCTCGGCAAACCAGTTTTGCCAAACGGATATACCGCACATCTATGCCGTTGGAGACATGGTCAGCGGGCCTGCTCTCGCATCGAAAGCCATGGAACAAGGCCGCAGGGCGGTCCGGCACGCCCTTGACCTGCCGATCGGCGACGCGGCTTCGACGATCCCGCTTGGTATTTACACCATCCCAGAGATGGCCAGCATCGGCTTGGACGAGCAGAGCGCCCGTGAACGGTACCGGGAGCCGTTGATCGGACGGGCCAGGTATGAGGAAGTTGCCAGGGCACAGATATCCGGATCCGGGCAAGGGTTACTCAAGATGGTCGCGGACCCGTGTGGCGAGCAACTGCTTGGGGTGCAGATCGTAGGAGATTCGGCCACCGAATTGGTTCATATTGGGCAACTGGCGCTTCAACAGAGCGCCACCGTCGAGTCCTTCATCGACAACGTCTTCAATTTCCCCACCTACGCCGAAGCCTACCGCGTCGCCGCACTCGACATCGTCGGCCAAGCTGCCAAGCGCCGGACGGACCAAGCGGCGTGAGACAGCCCCCTGACCTGAAGGAAAATATGGACGGTGTTTGTTCGAGCGGACAACTTGGAAAGGCTACGAAGCGGTCTCACCCTGACGTTCTCGTTCATACGGCTGTCGCTCCAGCTCTTTGACGGTGAGCCGGAGTCTCGCCCAATTTTCCGGCGCAAGGTTGAGGAACTCCACGCCAAAGTTGCCGTCACGAGCCCAGCGGACGATCGCTTGCTCCACTTGCAGTGGCGGCTCTGAGTCCGAGATTTCTATGCGCAACTCCAGCGCCGTGCCGGGCTTGACTGGCGTTGAGGTGAAGATGCGGCACCCTCCGCTGGACAGGTTGTTCAGTAAGCCGACACCAGAGATGATATTGGTGGAACTGAATGAGCTGCGGAAGTGCACGGAGAACCGCGGATCTTTTCGATTGTCCATATGGCGTTGCCTCACTCGAGAGCTGAGCCCTATCCTTTAATGTTACCGATCGGCCTGAGTTCCGCCACCTTTTTTGTGATCCCGGTTCGATCGACGGTCTCAACCACCTCGGAAATGTTCTTGTATGCAAAGCCCGCTTCTTCCGCCAGGCCAGACATCGAGACGGCCTTCACAAGAATCCCGCGCCGTTTCATGTCCTGCTGAAGCTGTTCCCCGCGGATCGATTTCTTGGCCTGCGCCCGTGACATCGTCCGTCCCGCCCCATGCATCGTGGATCCGAACGTCTCGTGCACCGCGCGGTCCGTGCCGACCAGCACATAGGAGCCGGTTTCCATCGATCCGCCACAGATCACCGGCTGCCCAATCTTCTGAAAATCACGCGGCACGTCCGGACTGCCGGGGCCGAATGCTCTGGTCGCTCCTTTGCGATGCACCAGCAACATTCCTTCGGGATAGCGTTCGACTTTGGCAATGTTATGCGCCACGTCATACACCAACTCCATACCCAACTCTTCGGCCGACCGATCGAAGACTTGAGCGAACGCGCCGCGGATCTGATGAGTGATCACTTGGCGATTGGCGAACGCTGTGTTGGCCGCGCAATTCATCGCCGCGAAATAGTCCTGCCCCTCAGGCGAACGGAATGGGGCACACGCCAGCTGTTGATCCTTCACCGTGATGCCGTAGCGGCGCATGGCTTTTTCGAAGGTCTTAAGATAGTCGCTCGCCACCTGATGGCCGAACCCGCGCGATCCACAATGGACCATGACCACAATCTGATCCTGGCCGGTAAGGCCCAATACCGCCGCCGTCTCAGGATCGAATACCCGGTCGTTCGACACCACCTGGACTTCCAAATAATGGTTGCCGGACCCCAGCGTCCCCAGCTGGTTGATACCCCGCCCCACCGCATGTTCGCTGACCGTGGAGGGATCGGCTCCCGCAATGCACCCGCCCTCTTCGATGTGCGCCAAATCCCGGTGCCACCCATACCCTTGTTCGATACACCAGCGGGCGCCACGCGTCATGACCGCGTCGAACGCATCCCGATTCAACCGGATGAATCCCGCCGCCCCCACCCCGGCCGGCACGCGGCGGAACAATTCAGTCATCAGGCGTTCCAGTTTCGGCTGCACGTCTTCCAAGGTCAAGTCCGTGCGAATCAGACGCATGCCGCAGTTGACGTCATACCCCACGCCGCCCGGCGAGATGACGCCGGTCTCGAGGTCGAACGCCGCGACTCCGCCGATCGGAAACCCGTAGCCCCAATGCCCATCCGGCATGCAGAGCGCATAGCGCGTAATGCCGGGCATGCAGGCCACGTTCGTCACTTGATCGAAGACGCCGCGGTCCATCGATTGCAGAATACCCTGCGTCGCGTAAATTCTCGCCGGCACCACCATGCCGGACTTCTCCATGGCGGGGATTTCCCATACCTCGTCGGTGATCCGGTTGACCCGCATCTCAGTGTTCAGCGTCATACGTCGACCACCACCCGCGCATACCAGCGCGATCCTTTCTGCCTCACGTCATACAGATGTTTCGTGATCCCCTTCACATCGCTGCGAAGGGTCTGCATGGTCTGATCGACAGAAGCCCCGCGCAGGACCGCCTCCAGTCTCCAGGCTGATCCCTCCTGCCTCACGGAAAGCTCGGCGTCATGGAACACTACTCCGGCCGCGTCCTTCCAATACACGACGTCCGACAGCCAATCAAAGAGAAGATCGGCCGGATCCTCGCTGACTTTCTCCATCCGCCGCTCCCAGGTCGCAGCCACCGTCGCAGGATCGGCCAGGGATTCGAGAAGCGCACGGGTTGCCGCGCAAAACAGCTCCTCGACGGAATCGCCCTCCGCCTCGAAAGCCAGATCGGCCAGTGCAATGTCGTCGAGAAATTGAAAGGAATGGACCATGCCTGCGCCACGACCTGCGGCTAGGATCCGGCCAGAGCACCGACCCGGCTGGATGGAACGTATCCCCGCCTGTCAGTCGAGCTGGAATTGCTTCGGAAAGTTCGTGAGATTCCGACACCCGTCGCGGGTCACCAGCACCATGTCTTCGATGCGGACAGCGCCGAGGCCGGGATAATACAGGCCCGGCTCCACCGTGACGACGTGCCCCTCCTGTAACAACGAGCCGGTGCGGCTGATCCGTGGCGCTTCGTGAATGTCGAGCCCGACTCCGTGGCCTGTTCCATGAAAATAGCCCTGCATCCTGCCATTCACCATGCCTGTCTTGTAGCCGGCCTTCTCGAACCGCGCACAGATGCCTTGATGGATTTTCATGCCGTCGGCACCGTCCTTGATCTTTGTGATGGCTTCTTCCTGCGCGTCCTTCACCGCCTGATACAGCTTCACCAACTCGGGACCGGACGTGCCGCGCACCACCGTACGCGACATGTCGGCGAAGTATCGCGTCGTCGCGGAGCGTGGAAAGACATCGAAGATGATGCTGCGGTGGGCCGGCAAGGGGCCACTGCCTTCGTTGTGCGGATCGCAGGCCTGCTCGCCGCCCGCCACGATCGTATGCTGGGCGATGCAGCCCCGCTCCATCAAGGCAACGTTGATGAGCTGCTTGACCCGCTCCGAAGTGACCGGCGCGCCGTCGAGCCACAACTGCCCCCCCTTGGTCTCCGTCCGGCGCAACATCGCATGGGCCGCAGCCACGGCTTCTTCCGTCGCCCGCTGTGCCTCTTCGATATGTCGCACTTCCTCCGCCGTTTTCACGACGCGCTGTTCGTAGAACGGATCACGCTTCGGCTTCAGGCTATATCCCAGCTCCTGCAAGCGTGTGGCATGGATGAACGGAAAATTCGCCGGTACCAGGAGCTGGCGGATTTTGGACTCTTTCAGGACCACGTGCACGATATCAACCGTCGTCGGAGCCTTGATCCCCCGGCTTTTCGCTTTGCCTTCAACCTCGGAATAGGAGAGGACCCGATCGACCGTCGCCTGAGCCTTGGCGCGATCCATTTCGAGATCGCTCATCACCAACACCCGCTCGCCTTTGATCTCGAGATAGATGAAGGGATCCGGCGCCATGAATTTGGTCGCATAATACAAATTCGAATCCTGCTCGCTGGCGGCGATGAACAGGGTGGCGACGTCCGGCTGTGCAACGGAGGTGCGTTTCATGGATGGCGGCGCGTGAAGAAACCGGCTGACTGGTAGAATATCCGCATGTGTGTGGGCCCGATGCTAACATGCAGCCAGGGGTCGGTCAAGAAATGCGGGGAGTCGTGTGCTGAATTTGGTGCGTTGCCCCCGGTTGAGTAGCGATTACGTCTGACGGATGATATTGTGTGGTGGAGATGTTGACAGAGCCTCCATCCGACTCATCTCTATGGAGAACGATTGCCCGTGGCAGCGTTGACAAGTCAGGACGTACAAGATGCATGGTCAGCACTGACCAAGGATGTCCGCACAGCCGTGCTGCTGACCATGCGACATGGACGTCCGTTCGGGTCGCACGTACCCTATGTGTTTGGATCGGACTGGACCAGAGCCTATCTTCACCTCAGCAGGCTGGCATTGCACACGCAGCACCTGCTTACCGATCCCCATGTTTCTCTGTTCATCGCTGAACCGGATGGGCCGGGCAAGAACCCTTTGGCGTTGAGGCGGATGAATCTCCAGGGTGAAGCAGCGATCCTTTCGCCCCATGCGCCATCGTACAAGGCTATCAAGGAGCAATATCTAGCTCGATTTCCACAGGCCGAGATGATGTTCGGGTTTAGTGACTTCGCCCTATGGGAGTTACGACTTGAGGACGCCCATTTCGTACTCGGCTTCGGCCAGGCCTTTGTCTCGACTGCCGCCGCTCCATCCCGGTGGGTGCATCAGAAAGTGGACCGACCGCCTTCTTAACAGGCCTGACGGCAGGGCCTGTCACATATTTCGCACCAGGTCACAGGCTTCACGCCTGTCCACCTTCGTCTAACGCGATATATTCATCGATCAGCTGTTCCAACTCGTCCAGCTCCTGTTGCCGAACTTCCAGAAACCTGACCCCGAACGTTTGATCGTGAATCCATTGAACCTGTGCGTGTTCAATATAGATCGGTGCGTCGGTGCCCGGAATGACCAGCTTCACGGTCACCTCCTTGCCGGGTTCCACGGTGAGCGAACTTTCAAACTTGGCCCCGCCGATCGACAGATCAATGGTCTCGCCTTCGATTTCGTGGGAATTCGCACACAGCCAACTCTTGAGTTGGGCGTGAACCCGCCGATGCCGACGCCGTTCCATAGCTCTGTACGATACCTCTTTCAGGCGTGAAACGCACGGCAAACTTCATCCGCCTCTATGCTCTCGTTCCCTTGCAAGTCCCCAACGCTTTCGTTATCGTAGCCCGCGATGGACCCACCCCGCTTGCGCCAACCGCTCCTTGCCTGTGCGAGCGGTATTCTGCTACCCCTGTGCTTCCCTAACTTCGAATTCGAGTGGCTGGCTTGGATCGCGCTCATTCCCCTCCATCTTGCGCTGGATCAATGCTCACAACGCCGCGCGTTCTGGCTCGGATGGCTGACCGGCATCATCGCTTTCACCGGCATTATGGCCTGGGTCGTCACCGCCATGACGACCTACGGCAAGGTGCCGCTGCCCGCCAGCTATGCCATCCTTTTACTGCTGACGACATACCTTGGAGTCTATGTCGGGCTGTACAGTCTCTCCATCGTCTGGCTGCACAAGCTCATTCCACGATACGGCATTTTCTTCGCGCCCTGTTTCTGGGTTGCCTTCGAGTTGCTCCGCACGTATGCCCTTTCCGGACTTCCATGGTGCCTCCTCGGGTATTCACAATACCGGGAGCTGGACCTCATCCAGATCGCGGACCACACCGGGGTCTACGGCGTTTCGTTCTTGATCGTCTCGGTGAATGTGGCACTGGCCGAGTTGGTCCTCTGGCTGATGCCGTTCTTCCGAGGGTTTCACCCGGCCAAGCTGCCGTGGGAGCTGCTCACGGCAACGGCGGCCATCATGGTGCTGTCATGGGTCTATAGCGCCAGCGTGCTGTCGGAGGAGAGCCCAAAGCGACCCCCCTCCTCTATTACCGTGGGCGTTGTCCAACCCAATATCGATCAAGCCGTGAAGTGGGATGCCTCATTCCGTGACGAGACGATGCGCCGGTTCGACCGCCTGACCGCCATGCTCGGCGCCGAAACGGATTTGATCGTGTGGCCTGAATCCGCGACACCGTTCATTCTAGAGCGGGAGCGGGAATACCAGCTCCAGTTAATTGATTGGGCGGCACGCGCGAAGGCCCCGATCCTCTTGGGGAGTCCGGCCTTGCGGTATTACCCGGATCGCAGACCCTATCTATTGAACAGCGCCTATCTGCTGGGACCGGACGGCACCCTTCTGGGCCGGTACGACAAACACCACTTGGTGCCGTTCGGGGAATACATTCCGCTGAAAACATCGCTGTTGTTCTTCCTCGACAAGCTGGTGGAAGGGATCGGCGACTTCGAGGCAGGACCTGGCGCCACACTTCTGTCGTTCACCCCCAAATCGTTCAGCGGCGGCAATCCGTCCAGCTCGCGGCCCGTGAAGTTCGGCGTGGCCATCTGCTACGAAGTGATCTTCCCGGATCTGGTCCGCCAGTTCGCCGCCAACGGTGCCGAGTTTTTTGTCACGATCACGAACGACGGATGGTTCGGACCGTCGTCGGCGCCCGCGCAGCACTTCTCCATGGTGGTCTTTCGCTCGGTGGAAAATCATCGGGCCTTCGCACGTTCCGCCAACACCGGGATCTCCGGTTTCATCGACCCCTTCGGTCGCATCCTGGACGCCACCCCGCTGTTCACGGAGCATGCTCTGCGGGCCTCCATTCCCGTCGGCTATTCCCGAACATTTTATAGCTGGTACGGAGATGTGTTTGCCTACGGCTGTGCTATAATCAGCGCGCTCTTGTGTCTGTACGGCTACTTCCGCACCAAGGAACCCGCCCCCGACACAACCGCCATTGAACCCGCGTAACCGAAGAAGGATCGTTCTATGTTGGATGAAGTGCAAGGTCGGGTCCGTGCCATCGGCGAACAAATCTCCGAGTTACGGGGGCATCTTTGACCTCGCCCGCATGACCGCCGACCTGCAAGAGTTGGAAGCCCAGATGGGACAGCCGCATTTCTGGAGCGATGCCCGCACCGCTGCGGCCGTCAGCCGGAAGAAGGCGACGATCGAGCGTGAAGTAGAGACCTGGCGCGACATTGAAGCCAAGCTCGGCGATCTGAACGCCCTGCTGGAGCTGGCTGCCGAAAGCGGCGACGCCGGGCTTGAACAAGAACTGGCCACCGAACTGCACCGGTTGGAGCCGCGCGTGGCGGCCCTGCGTCTGGAAATACTCCTAGCCGGAGAACTGGACCCGAACAACGCCATTCTCGAAATCCATCCTGGCGCCGGCGGTACGGAATCGCAGGACTGGGCGCAAATGCTGCTGCGCATGTACGTGCGCTGGGCGGAGGCCAAGAAATTCAAAGTGGAGACTCTGGACTTGCTGGCGGGTGATGAAGCCGGCATCAAGAGCGTGACCCTCTCGATCACCGGCCCCTACGCCTACGGATATTTGAAGGCGGAAGCGGGAGTCCACCGACTGGTGCGCATTTCCCCGTTCGACTCCAACAAGCGGCGGCACACCTCCTTCGCCTCTGTCTTCGTCTACCCGGAGCTGAGCGAAGATCTCGATGTCGCGATCGAAGAAAAGGATCTCCGCATCGATACCTTCCGTGCGGGCGGCGCCGGCGGCCAAAACGTTAACAAGGTGGAAACGGCGATCCGCATCACGCACTTGCCGACCGGAATTGTCGTGCAATGCCAGAACGAGCGGTCGCAGCTGCAAAACCGTAACGGCGCAATGAAGATCTTGAAAGCCCGGCTGTTCGAACTGGAGCAGCAGAAAAAAGAGGCAGAGTTCAATGCGATCGTGGGCGAGAAGAAAGACATCGCGTGGGGCAGCCAAATTCGATCCTACGTGTTCCAGCCGTATCAAATGGTCAAGGACCACCGGACCGCTCATGAAACCGGCGACGTCTCCTCCGTCATGAACGGTGAGATCGACGGATTCATCGAAGCCTATTTGAAGAAAAAACCGGTGAAAGGCAGCGACCAACTGTCCGCTGTCGGCGGATCGGAAGATGACGTGTAAGATCGGTCCATCTGGTGCTTGGTCTGTCTGGTCTATCTGGTGCCAACAGACACAACAGATCAGACAAACCAAACGAACCAAACAAACTAGACAAACTAAATAAACCGATTATGGATGAACTGAATGAACAGCGACAGCAGCGGATCAAGAAGCTCGACCAACTCCGCCAGGCCGGCGTGGCCCCGTACGGGTCTCGCTTCGAGGCGAAGGACCGGGCCGGGCAGCTCATCACGCTGCACGGGGAAAAGACCAAGGAGGTCCTGGAACAAGCACGCATCTCCTGCACCATCGCGGGCCGCGTCGTGGCCCTCCGCCGTTTCGGCAAGGCCGGTTTCGCCGTGCTCCAAGACGGGTCCGACCGGCTCCAAGTCTATCTAAAGAAGGATCTGCTCTCGGAACAGGCCTACACTGTGACCGAGCAACTCGACCTCGGTGACTGGATCGGTGTCACGGGCATCCTGTTCCGCACCAAGACGAATGAGTTTACGGTCGAAGTGCATCAACTGACGTTTCTCAGTAAAGCGCTCCGCCCGCTCCCGGAAAAGTGGCACGGGCTCACCGACGTGGAAACCCGCTATCGGCAGCGCTACGTCGATCTCATCGCGAACCCGCAGGTGCATCACATCTTCGCAGCCAGAAGCCGGATCATCGCCGGCATCCGGGCGTTTTTGATCGAACGGGGATTCCTCGAAGTCGAAACGCCGATGATGCATCCGATTCCCGGCGGCGCGGCGGCCAAACCCTTCGTCACGCACCACAACGCGCTCGGCGTCGACCTGTATCTGCGCATCGCGCCGGAACTCTATTTGAAACGCCTGATCGTCGGTGGATTCCCGCGGGTGTTCGAGATCAACCGGAACTTCCGGAACGAGGGCATCTCGACGATCCACAATCCCGAATTCACCATGCTGGAGTTCTACGTCTCTTATGCCGATTACCACGACCTGATCAGGCTGACCGAGGAGATGATTTCGACCCTCGCGCAACAGATTCTCGGGAACACCGTCATCACGTATCAGGGCAAGGAGATCATTCTGACGCCCCCGTGGAGACGCTGGTCCTATCACCAGGCCATTTGTGAAGTGAACGCGCTCGACCCGTCCGTCCTGCGCGATCGAAACAAGGCGCTGGCTGCTGCCAAACAGTTGAACGTGCCGGTGGATCCCAAGGCGTCGCTGTTCAGCATCGTCAACGAGATGTTCGAGGAGACCGTCGAGCCCAACCTCCAACAACCCACGTTCATTACGGACTACCCCATCGAAATCTCGCCGCTGGCCCGGCGTAAGGATTCGGACCCCACTTTGACCGACCGGTTCGAACTGTATATCGCCGGACGGGAGATCGCCAACGCCTTTTCCGAGTTGAACGACCCGCTGGATCAACGCGAGCGGTTCGAGGGCCAGGCGGTCCAGCGGGAAGCCGGCGACGAAGAAGCCCACCTGGTCGATGAGGACTTTCTCCGTGCACTGGAGTTCGGCATGCCGCCGACGGCAGGCGAAGGCATCGGCATCGACCGCCTGATCATGCTCTTTACCGATCAAGCATCCATCCGCGACGTCGTGCTCTTCCCCCAGTTAAGGCCGGAGAAATAGCGATGGCCCTCCCCTATGAGATTTTCGTCGGCCTCCGGTACTTGCGCGCCAAACGCCGTAACCGGACGATCTCGCTGAACACCTTCGTGTCAATTGCCGGCATCACGCTGGGCGTGGCGGCCTTGATCGGAACAGTCGGCATCATGACGGGATTCAAGGAAGATATTCAGGCCAAGATTCTGGGCACCACCGCGCACGTCATCGTCCAGGAGCGGATGAAAGAGAATGTCACGGACTATGACCCGCTGATTGAGAAAATACGCACCGTGCCCGAGGTCGTGGCGGCCACGCCGTTCGTGCTCCGGCAAGTCCTTCTGACCACCCAATCGGGTGTACAGGGTATCGTCCTGCGCGGCATCGACCCGCAGCGCGAGGCGAATGTCACCGAACTGGCCAAGAACATGTCGGCAGGGCAGCTGACCGACCTGCTCACACCGGTCAAGATCAGACAGGCTCCGGTCGACGACCCGCAGGGAGAGCCCCAGGTGGTCGACAAGCCCGGCATCATTCTCGGCAAGGAACTGGCCATGCGCCTGGGTGTATTTCCCGGTGATACGCTCAACGTGGTATCGCCGGTCGGCCCGATCAGCGCGATGGGTATGGTCCCGAAAATCCGGACCTTCGCCGTCGTCGGACTTTTCCATTCAGGCATGTACGAATACGATTCCTCGCTTGCCTATATTGAACTTGGGGAGGCCCAGAAATTCTTCAACATGGGTGACGGCGTCTCCGGCATCGAAGTGAAAGTGACGGACGTGTTCCGCGCCGACGAGATCGCCCATACCATCGAACAGGTACTGGGATTCAGCCACGGTGCCAGGGACTGGATGCAGATGAACCGCAATCTCTTTTCGGCCTTAAAACTTGAAAAAACGATGATGTTTCTGCTGCTCGTTCTCATCACCATCGTCGCATCGTTCAACATTGTGAGTACCCTCACGATGATCGTGACGGAGAAGCAAAAGGAAATCGCCATTCTCAAGGCGATGGGAGCCACCAGGCGCAGCATCCGACGGATCTTCATGCTGAACGGCTTGATCATCGGGCTGTCCGGCACGGCCATCGGCATTCCGCTGGGGTATGCCTTTCTGTGGCTGATCGAGAGGTTTTGGACCTTCGATGCAACCGTGTACTACATCTCGAAAATTCCCGTGCACGTCCTGGCCGAGGACGTACTGCTTGTGGCCGGATCAGCGATTCTGATCAGCTTCGCCGCCACCGTGTACCCGGCCAACCAAGCCGCCAAACTCGAGCCCGTTGCGGCGCTGCGGTACGAATGATCAAAGTCACCGAGCTCCATAAGTCTTTCTCGATGGGTTCCTACGACCTGCCGGTGCTCAAAGGCATCAATCTGGAGATTCAGCGTGGCGAGCTCATTGCGATCGTCGGCGCGTCCGGAGCCGGCAAGAGCACATTGCTCCACATCATCGGGACGCTCGACAAGCCCACCAGAGGCACCGTGACGTTCGACGGCCAAGACCTGTTCCAGTTGACAGAGAGCCAGCAAGCGGAGTTCCGCAACACACGCATCGGTTTCGTATTCCAGTTTCACCATTTGCTCCCGGAGTTCACGGCCCTGGAGAACGCCGGCATGCCGGCCCTGGTCCAACGGCGCGACGCCGCCTCCGTCGAAGCCGACGCCAAAGCCCTGCTCACGGAAGTCGGCCTCGGCAAGCGGCTCCACCACAAACCGGGAGAGCTGTCCGGAGGAGAGCAGCAGCGGGTCGCGATGGCGCGGGCACTGATGCAGAAGCCGGATTTGGTATTGGCCGACGAACCGACCGGCAATCTCGACACCCATAGCGGCGACGCCCTGTTCGGGCTGATGCGCGACCTCAATAAATCCCGCGGCACGACGTTCGTCATCGTGACCCACAACGACAAACTGTCTGCCCAGTCGGACCGTATTGTTTACATGCAGGACGGGCTGGTCGTCTAATTACGGAGATTGCCTCGTGGCGAGGCGGATTCTCGGTTACAATACCTCGGACTCGCGAAATATGGTGAACATGAACCGAACGCTTTTTTACGTGCTCCTGTCGGCCGCACTCGTCGCAGTCCCAGCCCAAGCAGTGGCAATGGAATTCGTGATTGCCGGGCCACGAGCGAGTGGCATGGGAGGCGCCGGCGTCGCAGTGACAACGGACTCCCTCGCCACCTATTGGAACCCGGCCGGTCTGGCGATGACGCAGACGGTGGATATCCGTATCCAGGGCAGCGGCCTCGCGATTGACCGCCGAGGTCTGGGTGAGGCCATCCGGGATCTGGAGGACTTCAATCCCAACGCCGCGTCAGCGGCCAATATCGCAAGCGCGCAGAATATTGCTGCACGCCTCAACCAGCCCGGTGCCACCTTGTCGGTCAATGGAGCAGCTGGTCTCTACCTCAAAGGTCATCTGGGCGAGCATGCCTTCGGGATCAATGTCTCGGATGTGGCAACCGGGGGCGGCTATATCAGCTCGCCGATTCAAGTTTCCGGCGTGGCTCCAATCTCCCTCACCGGCACAATGGCCTTGCGCGGATTTGAAGCCAGACAATTGGCTTTTTCGTACGCCTATGCCTTTTCAGACAAAACGTTTGCGATCGGCGTCACCGCGAAGGTCATCCAGGGGGCGGCCTACTCCGGATCGGTCAATCTTCAGGGCGGCAGCGGCGTGACGATCACGAACCACTTCGGCAAGCCGGAGATTTCCACCACGTATGGGATCGACCTGGGCGCAATTTATAAGCCCATGTCATGGATTCGGTTCGGCATCGTAGCAAAGGATATCAACAAACCGGTGTTCGACGACACGGGCGGCGGAGAAATTAAGCTGGAACCGCAAGTTCGTGGCGGTCTCGCGCTGAATCCCTGGTCGACCTTGACCCTTACCGCCGACGTAGACATCACCAAGAACAAGACCCTGGTACCCGGCGTCAAAAGTCAGCTCTTGAGTTTGGGGGCGGAACAAACATTCCTCTCCGAATTCATCTCGCTGCGAATCGGCACGTTCAAGAATATGCAAGATGCCACCACGCCGTTCATCCCCACGGCAGGCTTGGGCCTGCGATTATTCTTCTTGCGCGCCGACGTAGGGGGCGGTTATGACTTCCGCGAACAAGGTGCCCTCGTGTCCGGCTCGATCTCCGCAACGTTCTGACATGGTATACTGGAGTCCCATGTTACGCTCGGCACACAGACGACTCGGTTGGACATTCGTCGCCATCTTGCTGCTCGCCGGATGCAGCGGTTTGCAGGAGGCATGGGAAGGTCCTGGCGCCAAGGGGTTCGCCCCTCAGGCCATCGCCGTGCTGCCTCCCATGGCCAGCCAATACGACAGCGCGCGTGAAGACATCCAAGAAGTCCTCGCCGTGGCGCTGCGGAGGCATGGGCACATCGAACGTGTCATGCTGCCCGAGAGTGTGACGGATATTTTTCAGAGTTCGAAACCCGCGTTTGATTCGTTGGTCTTCTACTTCTCACGCTTGGAAATGACCGGCCAGTCGGACAAAGATTCGGCCATGGCGCTCGGCAAGGCCCTAAGCGTTGATTCGTTCCTGGTGGTGCGGGTCAACTCGTGGGAATATGTCCGCAAGGAAGGCGATAACGTGGGCCGGGTGGGACTGAGTCTGCGTCTCGTGGACGCGACGACCGGAACCACGGTGTGGAAAGCGCGCCACGAACGGTCCAGCAGTTACATGTTCTTCAAACCGAACCTCAAAGACATCGCCAAGGAACTCGCCCTGGAAATGATCTCCTACATGCCCCCCCAGCCGAAGCAGTGATCGCGCTGTAGCCCCGGTCAGGTGCAGGGGCAAGACAGTTCGTCAGCCTATTGCACAGTTACGTCAGTTGCAGCCGCCAATTATTATTCTGCCTTGAACGACTCGTGCCCCTTGTGGGGTGTCCGTCAAACAGAGGTCAGCCCAATCTGACTCTAACTTGGTTTTGGGCGAGATCATAGCGGATGGACCGCTACGGGCAGGCTTAGAACTCGGTTTCTTTCGTGTGGTCATCCACAAACACCTTGAAGCAATTATCAAATGTGTGCGACGGCTCTTTTTCTTCGAAGGAGGCGCGCCATCGCCCGTACTTCGGTTGAAACTCCACCACGTGAAGCACGTATTCTTTCATCTTCTCACCGACCTTTATCCTCGCGGCGCTACGCGCCAACGCCGCCGCTTCTTCGATCGCGAGCATCGGGGCCTCTACCGATGCCCCCCTCACGCTCCGCTGGCGATGATGTTACGCCGAGGAAACTCAGCACGCCGCATACGGCGATGATGGCAAACCAGCCCCTTCCTCTATCGTGGCGGAGGACCGGTTGACTTTCGAGGTCTGATCTTACTCTGTGCATCAGGGGCACTGTGAAACGCGCTTCTCTCTGAACAGCTCGGGCTGTTAGATCAGCCCGGCCATGGCCGTGCGGAACGCCCGTAAATCTCCGAGTCGAGTCGTGATCACGTCATAGACCTGCTCGTAGTCGATCTTCCAATACACGTGAACGAGCAGGTTGCGGAAACGCGCCATCTGCTGCAGACGGCTGGAAAGATCTGAAGGGATGAGTCCTGCCTGTTCCAACGCGTTAAAACAGCCCGCATATTCTTCTGGTACCTGATGCAGTCGCTTCGCCGACACATGAAAGCACAAGGCTAGTGCAGCCTCAATCGCAATCAGAAGTCGATAACAGGCCACATCAAGGGTGTCTTGGTTGGAGAGGAAGGTCTCGCGAGACAGCCGACCGATCTCTTCAAGCCGGCTCAACGATGTGTCGATTTCAGTGCAACGTGCCCGGATGAGGTCCGGATTCAGGCTCATGCGGCGAAGGCATCCTTCGTGCTGTTACGGAGGAAGGGGGCAAGGTCAAGGTAACGGCGAGCGACATCTTCCAGCATATCGGTCAAGAAGGTCTCATCTCGACACAGTACCAGCCGCCCTCTCAGCACATGGTAGAGAAACGACAGCGGCGCCTCATTGAGCACCCGAATATCAACCGGAACTCTCACAGCGGCTGAGAGCTTGACCGAGAGTGCATCCACCAAGTCCTTCTGCTGTGCGACTGCCGTCTCATCAAGACAAATTCCGACATCCACATCATGAATCCTGTCGGACTCAAGTACCGACCCATACATATAGGCAAACCGCAGTCCAGACACCCGTTCCAATTCAACACGGAGCTTCATCAGCACATCCTCCCGTTGCTCAGGACGAATGGTATGGAGGGCGGTCTTCATGGTGTTCTCGACTACATCCGACACGCACAATTTATCGACGCCATCTTACACCGGCACTATCATGAGGACAAGAAACGAAGATTCTATCCCAGTATAGTTGGTTAGGCTGGCGCCATTGCCGCTTTCAACGACCGCACGAACTCGGCGACGTGTCCGACCATCCCGGGATCCTGTTGGTGGGACGCAATACGTTTCACGATAGCGCTGCCGACGATGACGCCGTCCGCCATTTTGGAGACCTGTGCGGCATCCTCCGGCGTCGCCACGCCGAAGCCGACGGCGACCGGAGAGGCGGAGACTTTCTTCAGTTTCTGAACATTCTGCTGGATATCCGTCACATTGCTGAGCTTTGCCCCGGTAATGCCGGTCAACGAGACGTAATAGACAAATCCGTGCGATTCTTCCGCTACCAGCCTTCGCCGACTTGGCGTGCTGGTCGGTGCCAATAGAAAAATGAGCGGCAAGCCGGCAGCATCGGCTGGACCCTTGAGCGGACCGGCTTCATCCGGCGGCATATCGGGGACAATCAATCCATCCACTCCGGCAGCCTTCGCAGCTCTGCAGAATTTCTCATACCCCATGGCATGGATCGAGTTGTAGTACAGCATGAGGACGATCGGGATCTCTGTGCGCTGCCTGAGGGACTTCACAGAATCCAAGATCTTGCGTAGCGATGTGCCGCTCTTCAGCGCCCGCTCGGCGGCCTGCTGAATCACCGGCCCATCCGCAATTGGATCGGAGAACGGCACACCGAGCTCAATGATATCGGCGCCTGCCTGTTCTAAGGCCACGACCAGCTGTTCTGTCTCAGCCAATCCAGGGTCCCCGGCCATGAGATAGGCAATGAGGGCTTTCTCTCTCTTATCACGCAATCGTTGAAACGTGGTTTCCAGCCGCCCGCTCATAACTCCACTCCTCGCATCCTGGCCACTTGCTGGACGTCTTTATCCCCACGACCGGACAGGTTGACGATGATCACTTGTGACTTCTTGAGTTGTGGGGCTAGCTTGATGACCTGTGCGATGGCATGGGCGCTTTCTAACGCGGGAACAATGCCTTCCTCACGAGCGAGGAGATCAAAGGCGGCCAATGCTTCAGTATCTGTTGCATAGGTGTAGTCGATGCGCCCCTGATCATGATAGAGGCTATGTTCAGGGCCAACCGCTGCATAGTCTAATCCGGCCGAGACGGAATGGGTCAAGTTGATCTGCCCATTGTCATCCTGAAGCAGATAGGTCATAGTGCCTTGTAAGACACCCGGTTTTCCGCCGGAAAACCGCGCAGCATGCTTCCCGCTCACAATCCCGCTCCCTCCGGCTTCGACACCCACCATCTTCACCTTGCGATCACCAAGGAATGCATGGAAGAGCCCGATGGAATTGCTCCCACCCCCGACACAGGCCACGAGATAATCCGGCAGCTTCCCCTCCGCAGCCAGAATCTGTTTCCGTGCCTCTTTGCCGATGATTGCCTGAAAATCTCGGATCATCATGGGATAGGGATGCGCCCCGAGAACCGAACCGAGGATGTAATGGGTCGTGCGAACATTTGTGGTCCAATCGCGCATCGCTTCACTGATGGCATCTTTCAACGTCCGGCTTCCGGCATCGACGCCTGTCACTTTCGCGCCGAGCAACCGCATGCGGAAGACATTCAAGGCCTGGCGCTGCATGTCCTCCGTGCCCATGTAGACTTCACAGTCGAGCCCGAACATCGCAGCTGCCGTGGCAGTTGCCACCCCATGCTGGCCGGCCCCGGTCTCGGCGATAATTCGTCGCTTTTTCATGCGCATCGCCAGCAGCACCTGACCGATCGCGTTGTTGATCTTATGCGCGCCGGTATGACACAGGTCCTCCCGCTTCAGATAGATCTTGGCCCCGCCAAATTTCTTGGTCAGTCGATCGGCACGGTAGAGACTCGTCGGACGCCCGACGTACTGTTTCAGATAGTAGGCGAGATCGGCCTGGAACCGGCGGTCTTTCTTGGCTTTGGCGTATTCCTCTTCCAGTTCCAGCAATGCTGGCATGAGGGTTTCCGGCACATACCGTCCCCCATAGGGTCCGAATCGACCATGGCTATCTGGAAGCATTGGCATGTAAACAACTCCTCCCCAATAAATCGACCGCAGTATAGTCGTCCTTATTTGACCGGAACAAGCCTGGCCGCTTCGATAAAGGCTCTGACTTTCTCCGGATCCTTCTTGCCCGGACTCTTTTCCACCCCGCTGCTGACGTCGACTCCGTAGGGCTGCACCAGCCGAACCGCTTCGGCCACATTCGACGGCGTCAGCCCGCCGGCCAATAGAATCGGCACAGATCGGGCCGCCTCCGCCGCCAACGTCCAATCAACCGTGTGTCCCGTGCCACCGTAGGCATGCTCCGAAAACGCGTCGACGAGAACCCCTCGAACACGTGCCCGTCCTTGGAATTCGGCGAGAGCGAGGAACGACCCGCGATCTTTCACACGCAGGGCCTTCAGCACCGGACGTCCGAGCTGTTGGCAATACGCTGCGGATTCGTCTCCATGCAGTTGGGCCAACGCGAATCCGCATTCGTCCATCAATGTCCGCACAGCGGCGGCCTCTTCGTTGACGAAAACCCCGACCGGCAACACAAAGGGAGGCAGTTCTGCAATGATGGCGCGCGCTACGGACGGTTCCACCCAGCGAGGACTCTTCCGGTACATCACAAATCCCAGTGCGTCCGCGCCAGCTGCCACAGCAACCTGGGCATCGTCACCGGTGGTAATCCCGCAAATTTTGACCTTGATCATATCGTCTTCCCACACATCTATGCCGACTGCCGGTTGCCGGCTTCGACTCCGAGCAGCTCGCGCACCTTGTTACCGGTGTGGTTGGCGCGAATGAGCGACTCCCCGATCAGCATCGCATGGACACCGGCTTGGACTAACTGCTTCACATGGTCACGCGTATGAATCCCGCTCTCACTGACAATGAGCTTCTCAGCTGGAATCCGCTTGGCCAATCGAAACGTCACGCCCAAGTCGGTCGTGAACGTCTTCAGGTCGCGATTGTTGATCCCGATCAGCCTCGCGGTGGGCACCCATTCCAACACCAGGTCCAGTTCCCGTTCATGATGCGTTTCAAAGAGGACGTCCATCCCAAGTTCACCGGCCAGCGCATGGAAATCTACCAGCTGCCGCCGCTCCAACGCCGCGACAATCAGCAGTACCGCGTCGGCGCCGTGAGCCCGCGCTTCATAAAATTGGAGATCCTCGACCATGAATTCCTTGTTAAGTGCAGGCAGCGGCACAGCCTTTTTGATCTCCGCCAAATAGCGCAGGTCGCCCTGAAAAAAATCCTTGTCCGTCAGGACGGACACGGCTGACGCACCATGTTCGTGATATGCGCGGGCAATAGCCAGATGATCGAACTGCTCGGCGAATTCCGGCCGCAAGAGCCCCAAGCTAGGTGAGGCCTTCTTGACTTCCGCAATCAGGGCCGGGCTCGTCGCGGTCCTGGTGGCGTCGAGCGTCACGGCAAACCCCAACGGCGGCGCCAGATCCCGAATAGCCGACTTCAACTCGGCGAGATAGGCGCGGCTCTGCTTGTGCCGCAGCTCGGCTTTCTTATGTTCGAGAATGCGATCGAGAATCATCGGCAGTTAGGCCTTGTTCGTGTAGGCAATGAGCCGCTCCAGTTTCTCGGCTGCGGCACCCGAATCGATAGTCTGTTGCGCGAGGCGGAACCCGTCTTTTAACGTCTTTGCCTTGCCCCCAACGACCATCGCGGCGGCCGCGTTGAGACAGACGATGTCTCGCTTCGGACCTTTTTTTCCCCGCAAGATGTCGTGCGCAATGCGCGCATTGTCCTCAGGCAGTCCGCCGGCGACCTCTTTTCGCGGCGTGCGCGGCAGATCGAACTCTTCCGGAGCAATGAAATAACTCGAGACGACGCCGCCCTTGCCTTCGGAAATTTTCGTCCGATCTGAGACCGTGATCTCGTCCAGCCCATCCATGCCGTGGGTCACAAGGCAATGTTGCGCCCCCAGCTCCAGCAGCACCCGCCCGAGAATCTCGGTCAAGCTCGCATCGTAGACACCCAACACTTGGTGTGTAGCCCCGGCCGGGTTCGCCAGCGGCCCCAAGATATTAAGCAGCGTTCTGATGCCCATCTCCTGCCTCGGCCCGGCGCAATGTTTCATTGCCCCGTGATAGAGCGGAGCGAACAAGAACCCAATGCCCACTTCATCAATGCAGTCCGCCACCCGGTCGGGCGACAGATCGATCTTGACGCCAAGAGCCGTCAGCACATCGGCGCTGCCGGACTTGGACGAAATCGACCGATTGCCGTGCTTGGCCACGGTGAGGCCGGCTCCGGCTGCCACAAAGGCCGCCGTGGTGGAGATGTTGAACGTGTGGGCGCCGTCGCCGCCGGTCCCACAGGTATCCACGACGACCTTGGCGCCGACTCGGATCCGAACGGCACGCGACCGCATCGCTTTGACCGACCCGACGATTTCCTCGACCGTTTCGCCTTTTTGTCGGAGGCCCATGAGATAAGCTGCAATCTGCGCAGGCGTCGCCGCACCGTCCATCATTTCGGCCATGACGGCCTCCGCTTCCGGTTCAGAAAGATCGGATCGGTCGGCCAGTTTGGCAAGCGCGTCTTTGATCATGATCGTGCAGCAGAGGAACGGGTTCGCGTGCTAAAGTTTTAGAAAGTTTCTAAGCAGGTCTTTTCCGGCGGCCGTCAAGATCGATTCCGGATGAAACTGGACCCCTTCGGCGCCCAATGTCTTATGGCGGAGTCCCATGATTTCCCCCTCGGCAGTCTCCGCCGAGATCTCGAAGCAATCGGGAAGATTCGTCCGATTCACGATCAGCGAATGGTAGCGTGTCGCCTCGAATGGATTGGGAAGCGACCGGAAAATTGTCCTGCCGTCATGCTTGATCTGAGACGTCTTCCCGTGCATCAAGCGCGGCGCGCGGACAACTTCTCCGCCGTAGGCCACGGCCAGCGACTGATGCCCCAAGCAGACGCCGAGGATGGGAACCTTGCCTCCGAAACGGCGGATCGTCTCGACCGAAACACCCGCCTCATTGGGCGTGCAGGGCCCTGGAGAAATCACGATCCGGTCCGGACGAAGCGCCTCGATCTCTTGAGGAGTAATGGTGTCGTTGCGATGGACCTGGACCTCCTCGCCCAGTTCGCCGAAGTATTGCACCAGGTTGTAGGTGAACGAATCGTAGTTATCGATGACCAACAGCATAAGCGTTACTCGTCGCTCGTGAAGCGTATCTCGTCAGCGAATCCGGCGCGCTTCACGTTTCACGAACCACGTGTTTATTCCAGTCCCTGCTCAGCCAATTCGATGGCCCGCATCATCGCGCGCGCCTTGTTGCATGTCTCTTCGTACTCATGTTCCGGATTCGAATCGGCGACAATGCCGGCTCCGGCTTGAATGAAGGCCCGATGGCGGGACACTACCACCGTCCGAATGTTGATGCACATATCCATGTTACCGGAAAAACTGATGTATCCCACCGCCCCGGCATACGGACCGCGCTTGGTGGGCTCCAACTCGTCGATAATCTCCATCGCTCTGATCTTGGGCGCGCCGGATACAGTGCCGGCCGGGAAACACGCCTTCAAGACATCGTAAACGGTCTTAGACTTGTCCAGTTTCCCGGTCACGTTCGACACGATATGCATCACGTGCGAGTACCGCTCCACGTTCATCAACGATTCCACCTGGACAGAGCCTCGCTCGGCGACCCGTCCAATGTCGTTGCGGCCCAAATCGACCAACATAATATGTTCAGCCCGTTCCTTGGTATCCGCCAAGAGCCGGCGCTCGAGCTGCGCGTCTTCCTCGGCCGTCGCTCCTCGTCGCCTCGTCCCGGCGATCGGACGCACCGACACGACCCCGTCCTCGCATCGCACGAGGATTTCCGGAGAGGAACCCACGAGTTCGACCCCAGCAATCCGCAGGTAATACATGTAGGGCGACGGATTCACAACACGCAACGCCCGATACAGCTGAAACGGCGGCGCCTGCAAGTTGGTCTCCCATCGCTGGGACAAAACACACTGAAAGATGTCACCGGCCTTGATGTATTCCTGCGCTCGGGCGACCATCTTTTCAAAATCCGCCTTGCTCATGTTCGGCGTAAAGCGAATAGAGGCCCGCCGCCGCTTCGGCGCGGTCTTCCGAAGAGGCCGGCGAAGCCGGGCGATCATCCGTTCGATCTTGCCGGTCGCCTCACGATAGGCCGAGCGAATGTCGCGGTCCGATACGGATTTCACATGCGCGTTCGCCACAACTTTGATCTTCTGCGAGACGTTGTCGAAAATGAGCAACGTGTCGGTCAACAGAAAGGCGAAGTCCGGTAGGCCGAGGTGGTCCTTCCTCCCGGATGGAAGCTCCTCGAACGTTTTCACCATGTCGTAGCCGAGATAGCCCACCGCCCCGCCCACGAAGCGTGGCAGGCCGGGAACCGTTACCGGACGGTAGGCCTCCATGAACTCCTGCACGCGGTCCAGCGGAGCGCCTCGGCTGGGGATTCGGCTGGCCCGCGCGCCTTTTCGGACACAGAGGTCTCCACCGTCCTCGACCATGACGAGAGGAGACCCGCTCCCGAGAAACGAGTAACGCGCCCATTTTTCTCCGCCCTGAATGCTTTCCAACAAATAGGCCGACGGGCCATGATCGATCTTTGCGAACGCCGACACGGGCGTGTCCTGGTCCGCCAAGATTTCCCGGTACAGCGGAATAAGGTTGCCCTGCTTCGTGTACGACCGGAAATCGTCCAGGCTGAGTGAATAGACCGGCGCCGCCATCTCGCTCCGTTCGCTATTCCGTCCCAACGATGAGCTTTTGGCCTACTTCGATGATGTCGTCGGGCAACTTATTCATCTTCATCAACTTCTCCACTTCGATGCCGTAGCGCCGGCTGATACGAAAGAGTGTCTCGCCCGGCTTGACGACGTGCAGCGTTGGGCCAGGCTTGGCGGCCGACGCCGGTTCCGCACCACCCTCGGCATCACGCACCTTCGGCTGGGAGGCCGACTTTGCGATAACTTCGTCCAGCGCCTCGAATGATTCCGCCGGCTTTTTCGGCTTGGCAACCGCGGCTCCACTCTTGCGCATGTCCTCCATCGCCTTTCGCTCGAGCACCGCCGATTCCCTGATTGCTTCGGTTTCTTCCTGAATCCGTGTCATCTGTTCGCGTACGGTCTGTACTTGCGCGGCCAACTCCCGATTTTTTGCCTCGAAATCGGCCAATTCGATCTTCGTCCGCTTGACTTCACTTTCCAGTTCGAGCGACCGTTTTTCCTCCTGGGCCAACAGGCGCTGGAAGTTCAGACTTCTTGCCTTTTCGGCGTTGTATTTTTCCTCCAACACGACGCACCCGCCGACTATCGGACTCATGCCAATGATGATGGCTCCCATCAACCATACGCTTGGCACTCGCCCATGCCCTCTCGGCTTCGCGACTCCCATACACCCCTCCTTTGACACGCCGGCTGCCCGTCGATGTTACGAGCCGCAGGCCTCTCTGCCGATATCCATCCACCCAGAAAATAAAGTAGAATAGAGGCCAACGGTGATGAAAGTCAAAGCGAAATGGGCCAGCATTCTGGTTTGACCGTTTCCGCAGTCCTGTGCTACGGTCCTGTCCGTTGAGTTGGCTGCGGCCATCCCGATGCAGCGCGATCTCTTCGATAACAACACTGCTTCTACACCGGCTCCCGCTTCATCTGTCCAAGAGCGGCTGGCCCACCTCAGGGACCGAATCAGACACCACGACTACTTGTATTACGTGAAAGACCGTCCGGAGATTTCTGACGGCGAATATGACCGCCTGTTTCGCGAATTGGCGGAGCTCGAACAGGCCTACCCTCATCTTGTGACGGTCGACTCCCCGACTCAGCGGGTCGGCGCCCCTCCGTTGGACGAACTCGGCAAAGTGCCGCACGAACGGCCGATGCTGAGCCTGGACTCCCTGGTTGATCCTCAGGATGTGCTGGTCTTCGATCAACGTATGAAACGCGAGCTAGAACGCGATCAAATCGGGTACACAGTCGAACCGAAATTCGACGGTCTTTCGGTGGAGCTGGTCTATGAGCAAGGGATCTTCGTCAGGGGGTCAACCAGAGGCGACGGGATGACAGGTGAAGACGTGACGGTCAATCTCCGCACCATCAAATCCTTGCCGCTACAATTGCAGCTCGGCAGCCGCCCGCCTGGTCATGTGGCGGTGCGAGGTGAAGTCTACATGCGCCTCGACGACTTCCATGCCCTCAATCGCCGCATGATGGAACGGGGGAACGAGGCGTTTGCCAATCCCCGCAACGCCGCCGCAGGCTCACTCCGGCAACTGGACTCCCGCGTGACAGCGGATCGTCCGCTGGTCGTGACCTGTTACGAAATCATGGCCATGGATGGAACACCTCCACCGTCGCATTGGGATGAACTGGATTCGCTGGCTTCGTGGGGACTTCCGATTCCCCTCCTTCGCTCGCGTTGCGACACAATCGAAAACGTCATGGCGTTTCATCGAGACACCGAGCAACTGCGCGACACTCTCCCCTACGAAATCGACGGGATCGTCGTCAAACTCGACCGGCGCAGTTGGCAGGACCAGCTGGGAATGAAATCCAGAAGCCCGCGCTGGGCGATCGCGTACAAATTCGCTCCTCGAAAGGAAATCACGAAAGTCCACAAGATCATGGTCTCGGTCGGAAGGACCGGCACCTTGACGCCCTTAGCCCTGCTGAATCCGGTTGAAGTCGGCGGCGTGACCATCAGCCGAGCCACCTTACACAATGCGGATGAGGTCGCTCGGAAAGATATTCGCGACGGAGACACGGTCAAGGTTGAGCGTGCCGGAGATGTTATTCCGGCGATCGTTGAGCGGGTGCCTGTGCCGGGGGAAGTCAGATCCGCGCCGTTCGCCATGCCGGACCGCTGCCCCGTATGCGGTTCGGCTGTCGCCAAGGAAGGCGCATACGTGTATTGCACAGGCCAGACCGTCTGTCCGGCCCAGTTGAAAGGAGCCATCGAGCATTTTGCGTCAAAATCCGCCCTCGATATCGACGGACTCGGGAAAAAGACAGTCGCGCAGTTGGTCGATCATGGACTGGTCCGAGACCTGGCGGATCTCTATCAGCTCAACCGGGAGCAGATACTCGGCCTGGAGGGGTTCGCCGAACGATCCGCCACGCTCCTGCTTGACGCCATCGGCCAGAGTAAACACGTATCGCTGGAACGATTTCTCCTAGGCCTCGGCATTCGCCAAGTGGGACAGCATATCGCCACGGTATTGGCCAAAGAGTTCGGTTCCTTGGACGCCATCATGTCGGCGGATCACGAGCGCTTGCAGGCCGTCAAAGAGATCGGGCCGGAGATCTCGGCCAGCTTGGTGTCGTACTTCCAGGAGCCGTCGAACCGGCGCGTGATCGACCGTCTGCGGGAATTCGGGGTGTCCATCGCTGCCACTTCCCCGGTCTCAGATGGAGGCTCGCAGCCCTTTTCGGGAAAAACCTTCGTCTTTACGGGTGGACTGGAAGGAATGAGCCGCGATGCAGCCAAGTCCCTGGTAGAACGGCTCGGCGCCACCGTCTCGTCCAACGTCAGCAAACGAACGTCGTATGTGGTGGCGGGCGCCGACCCGGGCTCGAAACTCGATCAAGCCAGGAAACTGGGGGTTCCGGTCCTCAACAAGGATGAATTTCTGGCACTGGTAGGCGGACAAACCGACTGATCAACCCGCAGTATTCATGACGATTCGTGACGAAACCGACGAGGCGCCAGATGAGACGGGCACGCGGAGCCCTGAGGGATCGAGGCATACTTGCAATAGTATGTCGAGGTCACGAGGGGCGAGCCTGCCCGCCTGGCTGCGCGAAGCGCGCGGCCAGGTTTATCGTAGCGGCGTATCGGCGGTTGCAGTAGAAGCGCTCATGAATACTGCGGGTTAACTCACCGGATTCAGGTGGGTCTCTTCGACGGGCACTGCGACTTTTTCATCTTTAAAGATTTGTACGCTTCGGATCGAGCGTGGGTCTGCCTCATGGACAACCAGGCGGCAATTCTCGATGCGGAGTTCTTCCCCGGCCTTGGGAATCCGGCCAAGGCTTTCCTGAATCAATCCCCCGATCGTCAACGCTTCATCGCCCAGTTCAACCTTGAGAAAATCGTTCACTTTTCGGACTTCCGTCCGGCCGTGTACCAAGATCTGGTTCTTCCCGATACGCTTGATCAACTCCTCGGTGATATCAGTCTCATCGACGATTTCGCCGACGACCTCTTCCAACAGATCTTCCAGCGTCACCAGCCCCATGACGCCGCCGAATTCATTGACCACGATACCCATATGCCGTTTTTCCTGCTGGAACTGCTTCATGAGATCATCCGCGGTCTTCCCGGCCGGGACAAAGAGCGGCGGATGGGCGATATCCCGTAATCGCACATGGGACCGGTCCTTTGCCAATTCCGTGAGTGCATTGGTCTTATACAGGATGCCGGTGACGTTATCGAGCGTGCCGTCGTACACGGGAATCCTGGAGTATTTCGATTGGTACAGAAGTTCCTGCGCTTCTTTAAGCTGTAGATTGCCGTCCAGGGCAAACACGTAGATCCGCGGTGTCATGGCGTCTTCCGCCGTAATATCCTTCAACTGAAAGACGTTCTTGATCATCTTGACTTCTTCCGACTCGATCTCGCCGGCTTTTCCTCCTTGGTCAAGCATGATCTTCAGCTCTTCCTCCGTCACCAGGGGAAGCGTCAGCCCCTTTCCGCCGGTCAGTTTATGGATCAGGGGCACCATGAAAAAGAGGAGCGGCGTAAGCAGCAATTCCACCCAATAGATCGGATAGGCCATATTCAGCGTCACCGGCACGGCGAATTTGGCAGCCAGGGTCTTTGGAATGACGTCCACGGATACCAGGAGCACAAAGGTCAAGATGCCGACCATCACCGCAATGGCTTCCTCAAACACACTCTGGCCGCCATAGATGCGCAGTGTCATGAAGGTGGCGAACATGGGGATGGCTGTCCCCACCAGACGATCGCCAACAAGGATGGTCGAAAGGAGCTTTTGAGGATCGCTCCTCAGCTTAAGCGCCTTGGCGGCCCGCTTGTCGCCATTCTGAGCCAGGGCCTTCAACCGCGTTTCGTTGACCGAGAAGAACCCGATCTCGGCGGTAGAAATAACGGCAGATAACCCTATTAATCCCAAAAGGATCAGGATATCCATAACAGTCGTGTATTACGGACGTTGAACCAGAATGGCCGGCCTAGCCGGAAGGCAGGTGTTACTGAGAGGATGCCTCTCTGCCCACCCTTCAGAGGGTTTGAATACGAGAATGATTCTGCTACTGATCATAACGTTCATAGGCAATAGATCTACCATAGGGGCCAGTGTGAGGCAAGCAAATCCAACAAAGCTTCAGATAAATCAATGCTTTCCGTGAGTGATGTGATGACACCGCAATCTCCCCCGCACGCACAACTGTCTCCAACTGACGCTAGCCGTCATCTCGCACCACAAAAGACTGGAGATTAAACTTACGGTCAAGGCGGGCTGAAGCCGCCTGGGCGTCGGCCTCCATCATGAACTGTCCGACCTGAACCCGGTAGCGCCGGCCTTCAGGCAAGTCGATTTGCATGATCCGGCCCCCCGCTAACTCACTCCGGACTTGTGTAAACAGTGCCCTGGCATT
>JAYWIP010000180.1:0-5085 GCA_039794465.1 Nitrospira sp. | reverse complement strand
TACGGGGATCGTGGTTCGGTTGATACGGCCTTTGAGCCCTTGCATCGCAATGACGATGCTGGTCGCATAGCTCCCTCCGGAGAGGCCGGCCTGGTTTACGCTCACGGTGATCCGGTCCTGCTCAGATGAGAGGGTTCCGGAAGTAGGCGTCACCGTGACCCAGGATGAATTGGCACTGACGGTCCAATTCTTAGACCGATCGCCTCCTTTCCAGAAGGTGATCGATTGTGGTGCCGGGGGTATCCCTCCTGGTGTCGCAGAAAAACTGACCGACGTGGGTGCGACCGAGAGGGCCAATGCGGGCAACGGAACGGCCAGAGTCAGCAGGCAGACGGCGACGCTGATGGCTCTCCAGATTCCAAACGACAGTGGTGCTGAGGATACAATTCGTTCCGTCTTTGTCCGGCCACCGGGAGCTTTCATGAGGCCCTCCTTCTCCGTTGCGGCTAGGAACCACTCCCTCCTCTTACCAATCGAGGGATCGACGATGCGAAGAAGTGGCGCTGTTCTCCGTTGAGCAAAGGCTGTGCCATTGCGAATGGATTTCGGGAGTTGGAACAAACCTCTTGCCGACAAAGAGTTTAGGCAGATCGGCTTTGGTGGCTGATTTGCGCGAAGGCATGAAGAAGGTTGTAGGGCTGTAGGGACATCCAGCCTCGTCAATACAAGTGACGCCGGGCAGCCGTGACGGCTCAGCCTATCAGTGGCCGGCGCTGATCAAGAGGCGTGCAACCGTGAGCAGGTGGTGGGACCTGGTCGGCCCGGGCGATGCGTACTAACCGGTCGCTGCGGACTAGGGGCCGTATGTTCCGGTACGTCCCTGGAGGAGAGATTGAATGGTGGGTAAGGGAACCAGCGTGCCTTTCAACGGGGAGGAATCCGGTGTCGGGGCGGAGTCCAACACCGTTTTTTCAGGAAACGTCAGCATAAAGGTCGTTCCTTGGCCGACAGTGCTGTGAACCTCGACGGTGCCTCCATGCTCTTGAATGATTTGGTGGACGATCGAAAGGCCCAGGCCGGTTCCGACATGTTCCGTACTCTCGTGCTTCGTCGTAAAGAAGGGGTCAAAGATGTGGGGCAAGTCTTCAGGCGCGATCCCGCAGCCTGAATCCGAGACCTGAATCTGTACCCAGAGAGTCCCATCCAGCCGGGTCAGATGACGCGTCGTCACGGTCAGTCGCCCGCCGATTCCTCTCATCGCGTCGATGGCGTTGAGAGCGAGATTCATGAGCACCTGTTTGATCTGCTGGCGGTCGACCATGATGGGGGGAATCTCGTCGGCCAGGTGCTTCTCGAGGGAGACCCCCGAGTTACTCGCTTTGATTTCCAGGAAGTGCAGGGAGGATTCCACAATCTCGTTGATCGAGTCCAGGGAGAACTTGGGTTTCATATAGCGGGCGTAGTCCAGAATCTCTTCGATGAGACGCTCGATGCGCGCAAGATCATCGGCGACCACCGAGCCGAAATGGTCCATGAACTCAGAGTCATCCCGTCGCGACGGTGCCAATTGAACAAACGTCTTGATCGATGTCAGAGGGTTTCGCACTTCATGGGCAAACCCGCCCGCGATGGTTTCCAAGGAGCGGAGGCGGTCCGCGCGGCGAATCAGGAGTTGCGAGCGCTTCCATTCCTCGTACAACATGGCATTGTCGAGTGCGATGGCCGCGTTATTGGCCAGAGAGCCGAGAAGGTCCAGCTCCTCCGCCGAATAGAATCCTAGATAGGGCTTGTGCCCGAGGTTCACAAATCCGATCAGTCTCGCCTTGTTGACGAGAGGGAGGCATACCTCGGCGTCCATTTTTGTCAGCGTTTCCACGAGAGTGCCGGTATCCCGCGGTTCCTGTTCCGCGAATCCCTGCTGGAATTCTTCTTTGACGAGCGGACGGTCCCGCTTCAACAGGAGGTCGGTGAAGGGGTCGTCGGCTGAAAGCTGGACGGTAGCGGCCCGGCCTTCTTCGATCCCGTGCGAAGCCCTCGACAGGTAGTGCCCTTGCTCCTTTTCAAAGAGAAAGACCGAAATCTTGTCGATGCCCATGACGGTTTGCAGGGTGCGGATGATTTCGGCCTGCAAACTGGCCAGGTCCAGATTCATGACCATGGTGTGGGTGAAGTGCGTCAAGGTGTTGTACGCGTCATGCCGTCCGGGGAACAGGAGCTTGTTGAGTGAGGATTGCAGCCGCGGCTGAACGATGACATAGAGGATCGCGAAGAGAACTGTCACGCCGACCAGGATTCCGGCCAACACCGTCGGTGAAACATTCCGGAGTCGGTCGGCAAGGAGGAACACCAGGAGCGTGAACGGAACGAGCGGCAGGTAGGGTGCGCTCATGGAGACGAGCTGGGACGAATCGAGGAGTTGATACCGGAGAATGGCGGTCGTGACGACGACGACCAGGAGAAAAATCGGGACATAGCCGAAGGGATAGAACTCATACCCGAACACCGGGAGAAAATCGACGGAGCCGAGGTACGCGATGACGAATGCCGTCAGGACGAACTTGATTTGCTGGCGCTTGATCGGTGTCGCCGCCGCGCGGTAGGCGCGAAGGTAGTCGGCGAAGGCGACCGCCATATAGGAGAAGAACAGGACGAAGAAAGGCCAGCTGGCCGGCCCCCACTGCGGATAATAGCCCCACCAGTACCGGTGTACGCTCGTGACGAAGTCGGAACTCAGCAGAACGGTTGCCGCCAGGAGCGTGGCCAGCCCATACCCGAGCCGGATCGAGCGGGAACGACGGAGGCGGAGAAATTCGGCGGAGAACGAATAGAACGCAACGGAGATATACATGACGCCGACATTGTCGAATCTAAACCAGGCCAGCGCTCTGTCGGGTGTCGTGGCGCAAAGGCCGACGCTGGTCGCCCCCAGCCACAACGCGATGGCGGTGCAGAGCATGAAGAAATGCCGGTGCGCGGAAGAATCCCTATTCGACCGGAATACCAGGGCTCCCAGTCCGAGCGCGACGATCCCCATGAGCAACATGGGCACGGCGTGGACATTCAGTTCGTAACTTGCATCAGCGGTCATAGGGTCCTAGGTTGCGCGAACTTGGGAGACACGGAGCAGGTGCTCGTCTGTGACGTAGCCGCAGGAATTTCGAAAGCGGGCGAGACGGAATCCCAGCGCGCGACCCGCGGAGATGATGTGTGCGGCCTGCGACGGGTCGGCTTTGCCGAGCGAGTAGTGCCCGGTCCATCCGATGGCGGTCAGAATCATGGTCTCGGACAGGCATCCCAATGCTTCACCCGGAGCGAGATCGAGGTCGAAGTTCACATTAATGTCGGGCGTCTGGACCACGGCGGATTCGATGACCACGACGTCGGGACGCTGGCGCGGAATGTCCTCCGACACATTCTTCGGTTGGGCGGCATCGATCACGATCGCCCCCGGTTTCAAGTGACGGGCGGTGAGAAGAATGTGGGGATTGTTGGTTGCGACAATGACGATATCTGCGTCCCGCACTCGATCCAGTTCCGCCGTGCCTTGCACGAATGCGGGTTGCTCTGCCAATTGTGTGACCAGATTCTGGAGGACATCCTTTTTGATGTCAACGATAAGGAGATTTGCGACAAGCTGCGCAAGCATTTTTGCGCAGGCCGATCCGACCGACCCCGCGCCTCCCACGACCGCGGCGGTGGCATGCGGGAGGCTGAGATTCGTCAGGGCAGCGGCGTGGAGGACATTCTGGACAGCGATCGCGGCGGAGTGGGGATTCCCCGTTGTCAGCCCGAGTCGAACCTTCCCATCGAGATCTCGGCCGTCCTTCGTCACGATCGACGTGAATGCCCCGAGTCCCGCAATCGTCGCCCCCATCTTTTCGGCCAATTGAACGGTCTCCAGCACACGTTGTCGGGCGAGCCCGGGGTTGCGAAGCATTTGCTCGGTGGTCAAGGGAGAAATCAGCATCGCGCCGGTTGCGGGAGTGCCGTCCGCGGTCGTCAGACCGGTAATATAGGAGGCCACGAACGGCCATTGGTACCGAAACCACCGCTCCACCACGTGGCGGGGTAGAAACCGGGCGAACGGGAATTTTCTCGGAACGTCGTCCAATGTCCGTGGGTGGCCGATGAAGGCAAACGAAATCGGCGTCACGAAGAGCCGCGCAAGCGGGCCGGGCAGGAAACGGATGACCAGGTCGCGGAGAACTTGGGCGAAGAGCCCGCAGGCTTGCCACGCCAGTTCCATGGAAAAGCCCGCCGAGGAGGGTGTCGAAACCGACGATGTCGGGAGGGGATCTGGCTGGTGCTGCTCCGCCGGACTGGAGGGATGACCAGTCTCCGGGAGAGTGAGGCCGGGAGCACGATCCCTGCTGACCGACGATCGGTACGGGAGGTTGTAGGGGTTATCCGTGACGAACAGAGACAGGATGGAACGAGGGTTTGCGGTGACCAGTTCGTCACGGGCCGCCGCGCGCGCGGCACCCTGCGGCATGTCGAGACTCCGTAGATACCGGTCCAGTTCGTAAATCGCGGATTCCAACACCCGGCGCTCCGTCTCGCCCGGCGTCGACAGCCGGATATCAAGACGGAATCTCGTCGATGGGGCCCCGAGTTCCTCCGTCACCCCGCTGACCCGGCCCGTCAATCGAATGTAGGCCACATTGCGGCTGAGGTAGAAAAACACGGAAACCTGTGTACCGATCGGTGGAGCGCAATCGGCTGCGAAGGAGAGGGAATCGAGCCCGATGTCCTGCGTGACACCTCGCACGAGCATGCCTCGAAAATCCACGATCACGGGGAGGCTCACTCCCAGGCGACTTTCCACTCCGGTGTCCATGTTCTTTCCTCACAGGGGCTTATACGATCTTCACCTTCGCCCGGCCCAGGACGCGGTTCGTCGTTCCCCAGGTATCGCCTCTGATGGATTGCGCTGTCAATCGAATCAAATGGATTGGATGAATGGCTGAAGGTATAGGGTCGGATTAAGGTGGCCGATAGGCCCTATCGTAACTGCACGTCGGCAATGTGAATTCTCTAGCCAGTTCAGGTGCTTGTTGGTATTTGTGGATGGAAGGAGAGAAATGTTTGGGTTTCGACCAACCCTGCAAGGAAGGCGGTGCAACCGGTTGGTTTTATCTTGCAGAT
>JAYWIP010000179.1:0-3503 GCA_039794465.1 Nitrospira sp. | reverse complement strand
CAGCACTTCGGGAATGTCGGGGCGTAGCGCAGCCCGGTAGCGCGCCTGCTTTGGGAGCAGGATGTCGGAGGTTCAAATCCTCTCGCCCCGACCAAACCTCGCTTGCGCGTTCCGTTGCCTAATCGGCGTCAGCCATCTTCTATGGACGGCAACGGATAAACACCGCAAGTGTTGTCTGTCTTATAAGCGTGTGGGCCGCGCGCTATTCACGGCTTATCGGTGTTGTTGCGCCCGGATAAACGCCACCAGTGCGGTAGTTCTTTATCATGGCTCATTTCGCCGGCTCACCCGGCGAAGCCGCTCTTCTTTGTGCCGCCGGATAGACACCTGTAGTAATCTGCGCCCGTAGCTCAGTCGGATAGAGCATCAGCCTTCTAAGCTGAGGGTCGCTGGTTCGATTCCAGCCGGGCGCGCCATATGTTCAACGGGCTGCACGCGGTGTCCTGCCTCACTCGCTCCGTTAGTGACGGTTACCCGGAAACTCCCCGGATTGATCGATGTTGCACATGGTCGGGTGAGCGGCGGCTATACTAAGATGGGCTAACCCGCATTATTCATGAGCACTTCTGCTGCAATCGCCGATCCGCCGTTCCGACAAGCCTGCGGCCGGTGGGCTCGACCTTCGGACCTTCGACGTACTGCACGAGTACGCCTCAGGTCCTCAGGCCTCCGCGCGCCGGTCTCACGATGCGGCTTGGCGATTTCGCGACGAACTGTCATGAATACTGCGGGCTAAGGAGAAGTACGCGATGTCGACAGCTTCACAATCCAGTGCCGTGCTTGTGGCGATTCAGACCCCTCATGTCACGGGGGAGGAATTGGAAAGTTCTCTTCAAGAGCTCACGCGTCTTGTGAAAACCCTCGGGTATCATGTCGTCGGCCAAGTCAGACAAAAACGCAGTTCCGATAAATTCGCGACAGTCCTGGGTCGGGGAAAACTCACCGAATTGGCGCTGTGGACCGGTGGTTCGGGAACAGTCGCGGCTTCGTTTGAAAGACCGGCGCACAAAGCCGCTTTGAAGCGCGAGGCTGCGGTACTGGACGCAGCGGAGGAATCAGAGGAGGGTGAATCGGATGACACGATTGAAGCCTTACCCGTTGCTCGCCAGCAGGCGCAGATCGTCATCGTGGACTGTGATCTGTCGCCGTCACAATTGAAGAACCTGGAAAGTGCCGCCGGAGTTCCCGTGCTCGATCGTACCGGTGTCATCATTGAGATTTTCAGCCGGCATGCGCGGACACGGGCGGCCCGGCTCCAGGTGGAGCTTGCGAGGCTCAATTATCTTGCGCCGCGTGTGCGCGAAACCGGCGGCGGCAAAGAACGGCAAAGCGGAGGAATCGGAGGTAAAGGGGCGGGAGAGACGAGTCTTGAGCTCGATAAGCGCAGAATTCGCGATCGCATGAAAGAAGTACGAGCCGAATTGGCATTAATCGGGGACGAACA
Organism: Nitrospira sp.; assembly: GCA_039794465.1. GTDB lineage: Bacteria > Nitrospirota > Nitrospiria > Nitrospirales > Nitrospiraceae > Nitrospira_D. Next base: position 2,059 of record JAYWIP010000179.1, on the reverse strand, counting down.
TCACACGCGCCGGGCAAGGCGGGAAAACGAACTGACCGTCGCGCTCGTCGGGTACACGAATGCCGGTAAATCCTCGCTCATGCGGGCGATGACGGGCAGCGAGGTGCTCGTGGCCGACAAGCTGTTTGCCACACTCGATACCACCATCCGGCCTTTGTATCCTGAAACACGCCCGAAGGTGCTCATGACCGATACGGTCGGCTTTATCAAAAAGCTCCCGCACGACCTGGTGGCGTCGTTTAAGTCGACGCTTGATGAAGCGGCCGGTGCTTCCCTGTTGCTGTTTGTCGTGGATGCCGCAGATCCGTCCTTTCGATCCCAGCTCGAGGTCACGCGGAAGGTGTTAGCCGAAGTTGGAGCCTCGGGTGTTCCCGGTCTCTTGGTGATGAATAAGCAAGATCGTCTCGGACCGGAAGCGATCGCGTCATTGAAGGCGGAATATCCCGACGCCGTGTTTCTTTCCACGAGAAGCAAGGAAGATGTGAACGCGTTGCGTGAACGCATCATGACGTACTTTGAGAACGATATGCTCGATGAGGAATTGTGTATTCCCTTTACGGCTCAAGGAGTTCTCGCGGAGATCCGAGCCCGGATGCGTATCTTGTCGGAAGAATATACCGCCGAGGGGCTCACGATACGTGTGCGATCGACCCCTGAGAACCTTGCCTTGATCAAGAAGAAGCTCATGTGATGAGGCGGGCATCTCCAGCCGAACTATGTTCATTGCCCGTGCTGCTGTCTCATACGGGCTAGCCCGCTTCGTCAGGTATGGCGCAAGTGAATCTTGAAGATGACACGGCGGCTTTTCTCCCGATCCGGCTGTCCTGTTGCATTGCGCACGAGGTCCTGGCGCCCGCGTCCGTTTGCTGACGCCTTCTGCTGGAAACATTCGTAGGCCCAGGGCAGCCGCGCGCGAATGATTTCCAATCCTTTCGTCAACACCGCGAACGACCGATCCTGGCTCAATTTCAGATTGCGAATATCCTCCCCTTGGTCGTCGGTATAGCCCTCGATCACAAAGGACTCTACGTCATGGCCCTGCGGACCGCAGATCATGGCGGCGTAGTAGGGGATCGTGTCGGCCAGGAATGCCTCAGCCCGCGGCAACAGCGTGCTCTTGCCCAATTCAAAGTTCAGGATGGCCGTTGGAATAACAACGCGCATGACGTCGGGATCGACACTGCTCCGTTCAACCGTCAAGTGATGCGAGTTCGACGGCATCTCGGACTCGGTCGTTGTACGACTCTCGGAACCCGCCGGCTTCGCATTCCCATCTTCGACTCTGGTGATATAGGCTGCCAGCAAGAGAATAAAGATTACCGCCAACGAGGTCATGAGGTCGGCAATTCCTCCGGCTACGGTGGACGATCCGTCCGACGTCTCGTGCTCAACGTCGGACTTCATTCGACTCCTGCCTTGTGGTGTGCCCCTCGGGTGAAACCGGGGATTCTCCATCTGCCGCCGGTCTTTCCCGGCCCAGAGTCCGATTGACTTTCAGCAACGTGATGACCGCCATCAAGGCGACGCATCAGCCGGTCAAGCATCTTGTCAGTCTCCACAGGAGAGAGCGGGGCAGGATGCCGGTGTGTGTCAATGGAATGGGTGAGTTCTCGAATGGATTCCTGTAAGGAGTCCATCAAGGGTTTCAGCGCCCATCTCACTTCAGTGCCGACATCGGAGGCTAGTTGCTCCGGTTTCAAGCGGCTCTGTGTGCTGCCCAGGGTCGCGAGGGATTGGGATATCGATGTGAGGGCTGAAACAGTCGAGCCGAGACGCTGGTGCATCGCTTCCACCAACTGATTCGCTGAGTCGTTCCGGAATGAACCACCGACAGAAGCAGGCGGGTTCTGCGGCATAGGGTGGTTCCGGTCTTTCACCTTCTGGGGAAACATCTCATCGAGGAGTGACACCAAATGGCGATGCTGTTTGGCGAGCCGGTACCATAACGACTTTTCCAAAAACATAAAGCTATTGGCGCAGGCTAGTCCGACGACGGAGGTGACGAATTTTCCGGCGAGGCCGTTAATGAGGCCTTGAATCCCTTCGATCTGCGATCCGT
>JAYWIP010000178.1:0-11085 GCA_039794465.1 Nitrospira sp. | reverse complement strand
CGGTGGAGGCGGTGGTTTCGGTGGAGGCGGCGCCCGGGCGGGTTCGGGGGGCAAGCGCGCCCGCTGGTTGTTGATCCGGTTTCTGTCTGTCCTGTGGGGCGGCCATTCTAGATGGGCCGCCCTTCTGCTTTTAGGAGCCGTCTTGTGAATCGAGCAAGCCGGTGGTAAGACGATTCTCCGACTATCGATCTAGTCTTGCGAGGAGGAGCGTGTGAACAACCAATCGGGTCTGCTCCAGTCGGTCATGACGTTGGCGGATCTGTCTGCTGTCTCCTTGCATAAGAACCCGGTCGTGATCGTCGAAGATTTCTGGGCCCCGGACGAACGGCGGTATTTCCGCGAGGCGATGACCAATGCTGCGTGGAAGAGCCTGCGCGAGCTCTCCAACGTACGGGAGGATTTCCCCCAATCTGGAAATTGGGCGAAAGCCGATATCGCCCCTCTCGAAGGCCAGCAGTTTCTCGCCCGGCTGCAATTGCCCTGCATTCACGACTACATCGAATCGTTCCCCAATATAATCGGGCGCCATCTGGGATTCAGTTACTACTCCTACGCGGCGGGCGATTGTCTGCCGACTCATGATGATACGGATCAAGGCCGCCCAACAGGGGGACGGCGGGCACCGTTGCGGCGGATTGCCTTGGTTACATATCTCCATGAGGAATGGCGGCCCGACTGGGGTGGGGAACTGATTATTTACGCGCACCGGAATGAGGAAGGCGCTGGTTCAGCTGATCTGGTGCCGACGCACTGTATCGAACCGCGTCCCGGGTCGCTCGTGATGTTTACCGTCCCTCGCTTCCATCGGGTTTGCCGGGTGGATCCGGCAGCCGGCCAGCACCGGCGCTTATCCATTGCCGGCTGGTTCATGACCGAGCATGCTTAGGAAAAAGGCACGGCTGAGGAAGGCAGGCAGATCAGCCGAACCATTCCTCATCGTTGGCGGCTTTGGCTTGTCCTGAGGCGTCCATCAAGGAAGCAGGTTGTGCAAGTACGTTCTGAACCAGGTGGAGCAAACGTTCCTGCTCGAACGGTTTTCCCAGAAAAGGCAGCATTCCTCGCTTAATCCCATGACTCGCAAGATCCTTGTCCGGATTTCCCGACATGAGGATGACATGGAGACCCTTACGGATCGTAGCTGCCCGGACGGCTAGTTCCAGGCCGTGTACATGAGGGAATGGATTTGAGCTGGAGGCGATTTGAAAACCGGGCGGAGGCAGGATGAGGTCAGTGAGCAGAAGATCGATCGGCCCCTTGTGTTCCGCGCAGATCCTCAGTGCATCCGAACTGCCCTCGGCCTGGAGCACTGTGAATCCGGATCCCTCAAGTAAGGTTTTGCACAGTTTGAGAATCGATGGCTCGTCGTCGACAACGAGAATCGTCGCCGAAGCAGTTGTATGTGGGATGCTCTGGGCTCCTGACATAGAGTACCCTCTCGCGACATCATAGTGCCGTACAGGGTTTCAAGGCGAGCAAAAGCTTCATTTCTGCATCCGCTCAAGAAGCGGGTACAGGCCTGGAGGGGGTCCATCCTCCACCCGGCGCCTTAAACAGGCTGACCATCTCGGTGAGGCGAGTCCCCTCGGTGAGGACCGGCTGGGTCTCAGCAGAGAAGACTGTCCGCTACGTATCTAGCATATCCAAATGAGCAGCAATGATGAGAAAAGGGAGCTGGAGATTCAGCGAGCTAGTCTTGGGTAGATCGAGCCTTGAGCGATTCCAGTCTGGTCTTATCCAGTGAGATATGCAGAGACTTCTCTTGAGTGACGAGCACAGCACCGGGTGCCTGACCCTTGGCTTTCTTGACCCACTTGCGGCGCGTATAGATGACTTCGCCTTTGCCGCTTTTCTTTAAGTCGCTGTACAGCAACGCCAGCGTCGCGGCGTCGCGCAGAGTTTCGACCGGCGGCTCGGCCCCTTTTCCCAGCCGCACGACGACATGCGAACCGGGTGTGCCTCGGGCATGGAGCCAGAGGTCGTCGCTTTTGGCTAAGCCGAATGTCAGCTCATCGTTTTCTTGGGCGTTGCGCCCGACAAAGATCGGCAATCCGTCGGTCGATACGAACCGCCGGAACGGGCCGTGCCGTCGGGTGTCTCCGGATGACCTCCGTTTGAGTGCTGCGGTCTGTACCGTCGCGTGGGGGGCGGTGGGGGTTGCCGCCGGCGGAGTCCAGGTTCCGTGCTCAATGGCCAAGAGTTCTTCCCGGAGCCGGCGCAGCTCGCGTTCCGCCTGTGCGATGCGCGGGGTCAGCTCTTTGTCGGCCGTCAGGTACTTGCGATGTTTTCGAAAATAATCATCCATGTTCCCTTGAGGGGATTTCGCACTATCAAGCGGGATCGTGACGTCGGGCAGTGTCTCGTCGAAGTAATCGACGACGGTGATCCGTTCGGCTCCTTTCGCGATCGTACTTAGGTTGGCTTTGATCAGTTCTCCATAGCGGTCATAGCCGCGGTACTTGGCGGCTTTCGACAAATCTTCCTGCCAGGCTGCTACCCTGCGCTGTTCTTTCTTGATGGTGCGTTTCAGGGCCTGACGCCGAGCCTCCTTGACATGGTCGAACGTCAAACTCGATTCTTTGTCCCGGTAATACGCCTCGATTTCAGCTGAGATCGGAGCTTCAGTGCCACTGGACCCGGTAAAGCGGACTGGTCGGGTTTCTCGCGAGATGTGTTCCTGGTGTGGAGGAGCAGCATAGGGCTGTCCGATACGGTCACGCTGGTGGGCTAGGTCTCGGAGTACGCGCCGTTCGGCGTTAAGGACCAGAACGTTCGCTTTTTTCCCAGTCAACTCGCACACGAGGGTCTGCCTGCCGTCCTTGCCGGTGAAAGCAATTTCAACGATCCGGTCGTTCGGCACTTGGTGCATTGCGTCAATCTTGGCTCCTTGAAAGTGAGCCCTCAGAAACTGGCAAAAAGCCGGGGGCGTCGGTGGATTGGGAGGGTGTTGGCTGGTCAGGTGTAGTCGGGACGTTTCCGGCCGTGCTGATATCAGCAGCCGATGTGTCCGTCCCGGTGTGCGGACATCGAAGATGAGAGTGTCCGCAGCGGGTTGCTGAATCTTCTGAGTCCAACCGCCGTGCAGCAACGGAGTGATTTCGGCCAGGACCCGTTCAAGTTCCGCTTTGTTCAGCGACATTGGCTAAGATCGTATCCCTAGAAAGTCTTGTAGACCCATTTTTGTCCCATGAGGCCATTCCGGTCACATTTTTTGTCGCTGTGCCGGAATCTCGGTAGGCAACTTTACGATTCGCCGCGAAAACACGCAAGGGAACAAGGGGAAATTCTGGCATCCCCATTGCTTCCCTAGTTAAGCAGATGACCAAGAGTGGGTCGCTGATTGACAGCTGTCATAGGGAGGGCTCCATGAACTGCCCCAGATGCCACGGTCTCATGGTCGGTGACGATTTGATGGACATCCGGGAAAGTTATCTGCCGATGTGGATGCATGGCTTGCGCTGTGTCTCCTGCGGCAACATTGTCGATCCTGTCATCGATCGTAACCGGATGGGGCAAAGATCATCCGTGCGGCGCAGCTTGGAGCCTGAGGTTCGAGTGCCGGTCATGCAGCGGCACGCCAAGGCCGCGTAGCTGATTTCGCCTTTCAGCCTCGGGCACGAGTCGGGCTTTCGGCTGAGTCGGTTCTTGTTCTCCTCCCGTATCTGTCGCGGTTCTCTCCTTGCACCCTTCTCTGTGCTGGGGTACAGTCCCCCCCTTGTCGTCCTCAGTTTGAGCCACTCCGATGCCGCTGCTCGATTCACACCTTCTGACCCGTCTGACCTGCGAGTTCCGTCTCTCCATGCGGCGGTTGTTGCAGGATCTTTGCGAGGAGTTGCAGGATAAGTATGCAGCGCTGTCTTCTCGACTCGGATTACCTACAGGGTTGTTCGAGATGCTCAGCCGATCACTCAAGCTTGAGGCCTATTCGAACTGGAAGGGGGTCGGATGGATCGAGACACTCAATGATCTGGTCTATTTCCTAGACATTCTCCAACAGTGGGAACGGGAACCGCACCGGCGCGAGTTTACGGAACAACTGTTCGCCGAATGCCGGGAGAAGTTCTTTGAGCACGGTTATGCGAGCGATCTGTTTCCCTCCGGACGGCCGTCGGTACCGGGATTCGAGAAACGACTGACACATCTCTGCGAACGGCTGGCGCGCGAAGTTACCCAGGAAGGACTGTGTTTTGATCCAGCCCTTGCGGTGAAATGGCATAGGCGGAGCGGGTGGACCCGATCGGAGGTCCCGGGAACGCTCAATGCAGATTTCGAGCGGGCCCATGTCGCGGGTGCCATCTCGATCGGCACTGCGGATCAATGGCTCGAAGTGCCTCACGACGTTCGTCGCGCCATCAAGCCATTGTCCGGTCGCGTGACGTTTGTTGTTGAGACGGATGGGCTCTGGGTGAAGATCGGCCGGGACACAGTTCCTCTCTGGACCGGTAGGGAACAGGGGAAATGGCACTGGAAGGTTCGGAAGGAAACGGTGGCGCTGGCGACGGAGCGAGGTCCAGTCACGGTCGGTCCGACGCTCGTGTATGGTAACGATCGAGAACCAAGAACGGTCGTCAAGACAGAGCAGAGACATATCGAGCGAATTGCTCGAGCGTGGCGGACTATTCAAGCTGCCTGGCCTGATGGTCATGCAATCCTGGCATTGCTGACATCCCGGATCGTTCCGCTCAAGGCGAAGGGCGTCGTGAGTTTCAGCTACCGGCATCGTCCAGGATTGTCCTTCATCAATTGCTTCGACCGGGACAGTCTCGATCTGATCGATGATCTGATCCATGAAAATAGCCACCACCATTTGAATTTATTGCTGCGCAAATACGTCCTGTACCACGGCGACCATAACCAGCAGATCTTTTACTCGCCGTGGCGGCGAAGCCTCCGGCCGCTGCGGGGCATTCTCCACGCGACCTTCACGTTTACGATGGGCGCTATGCTGTTCGAGCGGTTGTCGGCGTGGGCGTCCGGGCGGGGCGGCGCAGCGCGCTGGAAGCGAGCGGGGCTCACGCAGCGGGATCTACAGCGCGCGAAATATCGTTGTTTGGAAGAAGTCGAATCAGTCCGGTACTCACTTCAAGATCTGCACTATGCCGATCGTCACCTCGGTTGGCTGACTGCTTCAGGGCGCCGATTGGTGTGCGAGTTGAAGGAAGCGATCGACCAGGTTGAACATGAGATTGATCGGCACAGGCCAGATGTGCTCCGCTCGAAGTTCGGTCCAGACCTCCGGCGGCATTGCGACGGATTGAAACAAGCCCGCCTGACCTACGGCCCGATGCGGCTGAGCGAGGTGTAAGGGCTAATAAAAAGAGTATAGGAGCAGCGGAGTCACGAGAGGCGTTGGTAAAGCGGGGTGCTTTTCTCCACCCCAGGGTTAGCAACGGCACGAGAGGAATCATCCGAACGGATTCTACGGTTCCACCGTCACATTCACAAACGCCGGCAGTGAATCCGCGCCTTTCTTGTCCGTCACGCGCAATTTGAATCGGTAGGTTCTCGGTTCGGAAACGTGAGGAGACAAGAACGACGCCTCGGTGTTATTGGCGTCGAGGAGGGAGACTTTGCTGCCGCGGATCTGGCTCCAACTATAATAGAGCGCCTCGCCTTCGGGATCTCGGCTCTTGAGTCCGCTGAGCTTCACTTTCGACCCGGCTTTCACGGTTTTGTCTGCTCCGGCATCCGCAATAGGCGGCTCGTTCGGGTCATCGTTCACGCTCACGTCCACCTCGAGCTGAGCCTGCGTGCCGCGGTTGGTGACGGTCAGGACGGTTTTGCCATTACCGACGATTTGGAGGAGGCCCCCGGACAAGGCTGTGATGACTTTTGGATTCGAAGAGGCATAGCTCGTTCCTGTTTCCGGTGTGCTGATGCGCCGGGTGACCCCGTCGGCAAAGTCGCCGACGACGGGCAAATCGAAGATCTTGCCCAACGAATCCACATGGCCGAAGGCGGACGATTGTCCGGTGCGGCCGAGTTGCAATGGCTTCTCCGTTTCAAAGTCGATCGCAGTGAGGGCAGCAGTGGGTGCCACCTGAACCACCACCTCATCGAAGACGGAGCGGGTTCCCAGACGTCCACGCGAGATTTCCGCAACGGCCAGCAATCGCATCGGGCCGATACCGTCCTTTGGCACCAGTAAGGGGCCGCCGAACGGCGGAGTGTGTTGGGCCTGTCCGGTCAACACGACCGGTGCGACGATGGAGCCGGTGGCGGTGGTGTCATCCTGCTCGACCAGTGCTTCGTCCTGTTCGCCGTACCAATAGTAGCGAACGGTGACGATACCGCTGTCCTTTCCAAGATCCACGCGGGCAGTCACGGTAGCCCCCGCTGCCAGCGAGGCTCCCTCCGCCGGTTCAATAATCTTGAAGGCGAAGGCCGGCTCGATGGTGAGCAGTATGGCAGCGAGGCCGAGGGCGGACGCCAACCCCCGCGCGTGACGCATGACGCATGACGGGTGACGTTTCACACTCACCGCGTCAGATGGAACGGTACATCCATGAGGATCACCCGTTCCTTGAAGAGGAGTGCGCCCTTAAGCATCAGGGCACGTTGGTTGTGCAGGATGTTTTGCCACCAGCGAGCCGGAAGAATCTCGGGAATCACGACGGTGACCCAAATATCCGGCTCCTTTTCGAGCACTTCTTCGATGTATTCAAGAAGGGATCCCAAGACGGATCGATAGGGAGAGGGAAGCGCGATCAAGTTGATGCCGCCGCCCCATTGCGCCCATTGGATTTTGACCTTGGCGCTTTCTTCCGGGTCAAGATCGACATACACGGCGCGAATCTCACCAGGACGGCTTCTCGCGTAGTCCACGGCGCGGACGACGGCGCGGTTTAATCCGCTGATCGGGATAATCACGATATTTTTTCGTGGGAGCGGAGGTCTGGTCCCCCGGCGGTCCAGCGCGATCTGTTCGGTCACCGCTTTATAATGCGAACGAATACCCCGGAACATGAGGATGAGGATGGTGACCAACAGGAACACGATCCAGGCGCCTTCTGTGAACTTGGTGCTGGCAATGATAATCGTGGCCACGCCGGTCGTGACGGCGCCGATTCCGTTCATAATCAATTTCTTGCGCCAATGAGGCCCTTGTTTCACGAGCCATCGCTTCACCATGCCGGCTTGAGAGAGTGTGAACGAGATGAAGACGCCGATGGCGTATAAGGGAATCAAGGAGTGGGTATCGCCTCTGAAGATCACCAGCAGGAGACCGGCAAGAAATCCGAGGATGATGATGCCATTGGAGAACACCAGCCGGTCGCCGAACGTGGCCATCTGATGCGGCATGAATCCGTCTCGCGCAAGAATCGAGGCGAGTTGCGGGAAGCCCGCGAACGCACTGTTGGCCGCAAGGATCAAGAGGAGCATGGTCCCGATCTGGACGGCATAATAGATGGTCCCACTGCCGAACGTCAGGCGAGCCAGCTGTGAGACGACCGTCTCATCGGCCTTGGGCACAATGCCGTGGTGGTAGGCCATCCAACTGATGCCGATGAAGAGTGATCCCAGGATGACGGACATCCAGATCATGGTAGTCGCGGCATTTTTCGATTCGGGATGGCGAAAGGCTTTGACGCCGTTAGAAATGACCTCCATGCCGGTGACGGCCGAACAGCCTACGGCAAACGCGCGAAGAACCAGAAAGAGCGTCAAGGGTTCCAGCCCTCCGATGGGTGCTCCCGGGGACATGACCGGCGGAACCGGTTTCAAGTCGTACAGCGACCGGATGACGCCCACCGCCACCAACAGGCTCAGTGCTACGATAGCGAAGTAGGTTGGGATGGCAAAGAACTGCCCCGACTCCCGGACGCCGCGGAGATTCATGATGACCATAAAGATGATGGCGACAAGTCCCAGCGTTTCCCGATGGACGAATAGGCTGGGAATGGCCGATGTGACGGCGGCCACACCAGCCGCAACACTCACGGCGACGGTGACGATATAGCTGATCATCAAAGCGCCGGCGGCCGTGAGGGCCGGGAGCTCCCCCAGATTCGCTTTAGCCACCGCATAGGCCCCGCCGCCTTCCGGGTATTCATAGATGATCTGGCGGTAGGAGATTGTGAGGACCAGAACGAGGAAGAGGATCGCCAGGCTGACGGGAATCGACAGAGCAAGGGCAGCCGTTCCAGCCAGGATCAGTACGAGCAAGATTTCTTCTGTGGCGTACGCGACGGACGAAATATTATTTGAGGAGAAAATGGCGAGGGCGAGCGTTTTTGACAGCCGTTGGCCTGCAGCCTGAGTTGTCTTCAGCGGGTCGCCAACCAGCCAGCGTTTCAGCATGAACGGATTATCGCATAAAATCCATGGCGGGCGTATAGGAGAAGAAGGCCTTCACTCGTAGGTCGAATGACTTAATCAGAACGGGAGGCTGAATCCGCACCACACAGGCGATGCGCGACGCCAGCTGCTGCACGAATCGCGATACGGTCATGATGCAGCGGGGACGCGATCACGCAGGTTCGAAAAATAAATATACTCCAGCAGAATCATCCCCTTAGGTTGCCGATCGCGCGTCCCGTGGTTGACTCTCAGAAGAGCGGCTTGTAGGGTGATACAGCGGTGTTCACAGCAACGCCGACTGTCCCATCTCTCGCGCATCCACTTTCTCTCCCGCGCGTCTGATTCTTCAGTCTCGCTGTTTCAGTCCCCAGGCGGTCCTCGTTGTAGTCAATGAACCCGCGCTGCCGGATTCTACAGCATTGATGCATTGTCAGGCCTGACACATGAGGGACATGCGTGCACGGGAGGACCGGACAGGCGGTTCCGTAGGTCCAGAGGTCTGAACACTTCTTGTCCGGAGCCCCGCAACCAGCGGCTGTTGTATTGCGGGATTGTTCGTGTGGAGAGGATCGGGAGGACGACCAGAGGTGACTAGCCCATCGAAAGGATGGTGAGAGAGATGTATCAAATCTACAGTTTGCTTGGCATTGCCGCGCTCTTGTTTGGCATCACGATTTGGGCTTCGCTTCCAGAAGAGGAGGAAGATAGACGCTATTGATCGTGTGATCAGGCTGGCGGACAAGGTCCGCCGCAAGCAGATAGGGTAGCGGTTGTTGTATGAGGCACGATGGAAGCCCTCGACGGGGTTGGCGACATCGCGACCGGAGTGAGTTTCCTAGGGATCGGTAGGGCAGACCGGCCGACGCCTCACAGGTCCAAGAAAGTATGCTCATGAAGTGGAGCGAAAGATTTGCACAGCGCTATAGCGGGTTCCAAGCGTGGGTCAAACTGATCACCTTCTATGAGATTGCTGTGGGAATGAAGCTGACCCTGAGTCATCTCATCCACTACAAGCCTGTCACTCTTCAGTATCCCCATGAGAAGCGGATTCTCCCGGACAACTATCGCGGGATGTTGGCGTTGCTGCGTTATCACGATGGGACGGAGAAGTGTGTCGGGTGCGATCTCTGTGAGGCCGCCTGTCCTTCCCGTGTCATTGCAGTCGTGAGCGCCGAGGTACCGGGGGAACCGACGAAGCGGTACGCACGCGAGTATTCGATGGACATGACACGATGTTTGTTTTGTGGGTTGTGCGTGCAGGCTTGCCCGGTCGATGCGCTTGCCATGACCCGGGAGTACGAGTGGGCGGTATATGACAAGCGGGACTTGCTCCTCAATAAGCAGCAGTTACTGGCGATCGGGGATCGCACGTTTCTGACACGCGAGAAACGGCTGGAGTTCCAGCATCCGAACCTGGCGGTCTTCAACATCGCTGCATCAAATCATCCGCCTAAGGATGGCTAGTGTCCCGGAAGGGAGGCGCGTGGCGTGATCATGCCGTTGGCTATCATTGCAGAAGCATGGTGGCATTGGTCCTATCGAAGTTCCTTCGATTCCGTGTACGCGTGTCTTGTCTGGAACCGGACATTGAGACGGGTGTTGTAGCGCGAGCCCATAGGAGGCGCCATGCAGTGCCTGCGTTGCCAAGGTCTCTTGATTGCCGTCCAAATGAGAGATATGGGGCAGCCCGCGGTATGCGGATGGCGTTGCCTGCTCTGTGGTGCGAGGACGGACCCGGGGGCTGAGGCCAATCGAGTGAATCACAGCCAGCCGATTCGGAGCCGTGCACGTCTTCCGGGGTCGCTTCCGGCGAGGTTGAGGAAAGCCCTACGGTGAGGCGTCCTCGATAAAAGTCACGTGTGGACGCGGCAGTTCGTGCAGCCTGTACGCGCTGCCCTGAACATCGGGAGGCTGTCATGAATAGATGGTATGACAGGAAATTCGAACACGTCATGCTCGTGTACATGTTTGCGTGGACGGTCGCGCTTGTTCTGATCTATCTGCTGGCCAAATAGCAAGGTCTCACGGTGCAGTTGCCGGCTCAGATTCTCCTGGTAGAGGTTTGAAAATGCAGCGGGTCTCTGAGGTTTTGAAGCTCACGGTAATAGTAGAGCGGAGTCGGACGTTTGCTCTTAAACGTCAATGTGCGCAGAAAGGTGAGCTCCTCCTCTGTTGCATCCCCACTCAGTAAGGGATCTTGGAGAAATTCCTTCAGGCCGGGTTCTTCCCCTGAAGCCTGGTCCGGCCTTCGTTCCATGAACTCGAATGTCTTGTGGTGCCCCGGCACTACCCGGCGGTTCAGAACAATCTCAATGCAAAAGGTGGCGAGGTCAATATCCCAGGATTCGATCAAGGGATCGAGGAATGCGATGCAGTTCTCGTTCGAGAGATCGAAAATCGTCGTATCCAAGAACTCCAGCACGGTGACGCGCATCTGCGGATAGCTCTTCTTGCTCAGTCGAGCCACATTGCGCATCCAAGTATGATTGTCGAGTTCCTGCCGGGCGACGCTTTTGACGACGCCGAGCAGCTTCTGTGTGACGAATCGCTCGAGTTCGCCGAAGTGTTGTTTCTCGAAAATCGTACGGATCTGCTTGGCCTTTTCAGGGTGACACTTGCGGAGAATCAATTCCCGGACATTGTGCAGCAAGGGCGTCGGTTGGTCTCCGAGCCGTTGCCTGAGGTGCTCGCGGCGCTGCTGATCGGCGAGTTTGGCAAGTTGCCCGTGCGGCAATTGCAATGCTCGCCCAATCTTCTCGTACATGTCGGTCCGGTTTGGCGCCGGCG
>JAYWIP010000177.1:0-9975 GCA_039794465.1 Nitrospira sp. | reverse complement strand
TCGTGACCCATTCCAAGAGCCGCCTCCACAGCGGACTGTCCCAAAGCGGCTGGGTTTTTCCCAGCCATCGCAGCACTGCCTCAAATCTCGCTCCGTCGGCTTGGAATCGAAAGATCCAGCCCGCCAGCCGATTCGGATGTTCCGCACGCTTTTTCAAAATCAGATCGGATACGTCCACTCCGGCTGGACAGGCTGTCCGGCAGGATTTGCAATTGAGGCAGGCCTCCACCACCCGTTTCGAGTTCAGATAGCGGTAAGCGGTTGCCGTCACAATCTCAAACCATCCTCGCGAACTCATGTCCTCGGATTGGAAGACATCGTAGACGGGACAGACGGCGTTGCATTTGGCGCAGGTGGCGCATGGTTTGGACAATCTCGTGTAATCGATGTGGTCGGTAAACGGCCGGTCGCTGATCTTGATGCCTGGATTGAGAATGTAGGCCGGATCGAATGCCTGTTTCACTTGCACAAAGAGGCTGTAAAGATCTTCCCCGAACATTTTTCTTACATACTCGGCTCTGACCCGGCCGTCGCCATGTTCGCCGCAAATCGATCCGCCGAATCGATCCAGTACTGCCGAATGAATCTCATGGTACCCTTGAACCATTTTGCTAAAGTCACTGCGGTCATTCACATTCAACAGTGGAACAATGTGGGCATTTCCGTTTCCGATATGGCCGAAGATCGCCACGGGCACCTGCTGCCCCTCAAAGAAGTTTTCCAGATAATCGATCAATTCGCTAATACGCTCCGCACGAACCACGACGTCATCCACGAAATTGATAGGCTTTTTCAGAGGATCGTACCGATAGAGGGTGGGGTACAGGGCTTTTCGCGCTTTCCAGAGCTGCTCTCGCTGTTCCAGATCAAAGGCCAGGGTCAGCTCCGAGGCCAGCTTGAATGGGCGGCAGACAGCCGCCATCTGTTCGGCGCGGTCATGGAGATCGACATCAAGGGAATCTGCGTCCACTTCGATCAGTAATGTCGCAGCCGCGTCGGGCGGGATCCCGTGTTTGGCGCGCCCGATGAGGTCGAGCGTGTTGGCATCCATGACCTCCAAGGCGCTTGGGCGTAATTCGAGTAACCGCGGCACCGCCTCCCCTACTTCTTGAAGATGGCGAAAGTGAATCAGCGCGGTCACGGTCGCCTTGGGGGTGTCGACAAGCTTCACGGTCGCCTCGCTCACGACACCCAGCGTCCCCTCGCTGCCCACCAACAATTTGGGTAAATCAAACAGACCTTCTGCCAAGCCGTCGGCCAAGCCGAAGAGATTGTATCCGCAACTGTTCTTGCTGACCGTCGGCTTCTTCGTGCGGATCAAGTCCGCATGCGTCTGCACAAGTACAAAGATTTCCCGCAGCGCCGGGATGGCGGTCAGCAACCGCTCGAGCGCCGGATCGTTCAACCCGTACGCCTGGGCATCCACCCATGTTCCGGACACCAAGCAGGTCCGGAGGCGCAGGACGTTGTCCTTGACCGCGCCATAGCGCAACGTATGCGGCCCGGACGAGTTATTCGCCAGCATGCCGCCGAGCTTGCACATATCGCCGCTGGACGGATCCGGGCCGAACAGCAGACCGTCGCGGGCCAATTGTCGATTCAGTTCAGCCAGCACTATTCCCGGCTGAACCCGGGCCCACATTTCTTCATGATTAACTTCAAGTATTCTATTTAACCTAGAGATATCTAGGATAATTCCTGATCCTATTGCGGAACCAGTCAGATTCGTACCGGCGGCTCGCGGCGTCAGTGGAATGCCGTTTGCGGCCGCATACCGAACTGTTGTCGCAATGTCCTCTTCTGATTCGGCAAGCACAACAGCTTTCGGCTCCATACGATAGATGCTGGCATCAACCGCATAGGCCGTCAGCGTCGGGTGATCGTCCTTCACCCTTTCCGAACCAAGTTTGGCTCGAAGATCGACGGCAACGGCGCGGGATCGTTCGGGAAGGATCAGCGTTGGAGCGTTCATAGCGGCAATGGGGCGCATTCTAACAGGGTGCGACAAAAGTCGCATCCTCTGCGGATCTGTCCGACCGACTCCTGGATGCGAATTGCAATGCGCGGACCCGATTATTCCAGCACGTCATTGGAGAGAGTCGGACTCATTTGAGCAGATAGCCCACCTGCTCGATATGGATGACCGGCATGACCATGCCACGCCCTTCCTCATCGTGCGAAAAGTCGTAGACGATGGATTCTGTAGGGATCAACGTCCCGACCAAAACAACCGTCACGTCTACTGTTTCCCCTTTGGCCAAGCGGCTACGAATCTGAGCGGCGATTTTCTTGCGTGGTCTGGCTCTGAGATTACCGGGTAGATCTTCCGTCTTGAACCTCACGATGCCCCAACTGGTCCGGTTGAATTCCGGCCCGAGGGACACCGCATAACTCCGACTTTCCGGATCGAATCGTGATATTTCTCCCGGCCACACAAAGGCTACACGGCGAGTCAATGCGGCCTTGCCCTCTCGCGCCGCATCCCGCTCTCGGTTGAGGTTGAACAGCCGTTCGTCAAGATCCGCATCATGATGGCCATGGCCATAGACGTTGGCCCAGTCGGGAGGGGTTCCATCCAACTCGGCCAGAAAAGCCTCGATGGCGCTGCGTTCAATTAATACCTGCGTATCCCGAGGGAGTTTCGTGCCGATCTCTGCCAGAGGAATCGTCCACAAGGAGGCGGTGCCGGATGCATCCTGCGCAGGTACCCCTGCAGGAATGCCCCATAGGCAAAGAAGCCACAGGAGGAAGATTCGAGGCATAACATGCCTATTCGGATGCTGCGAGAGCGACCGCCCGATCATAGGCTGCGTTGAGTGATGTGACTCCGGGGTGCTCGTTTGTCAGCACGCCGGCATCGATTAGAACGGCAAGCCGGGGTGTGGGATCGAGCCGCCGGAGACAGGATCGAGTGAGACCCTCCGTGGCCAGCGCCTTTTCATAGGCGCTGAGCCAGGATTCCGTGATCGCGCGCAACCCCGCATCCGCGGGTTTCATGCGGCCGAGCCTCACTTGGTGCAACAGCTTGATCAGAGGATCAGAGTGGGAGATGGCCGCGATGGCGCGGGCCATCGCTTGCTCGTCTGGCGTACCCATGCGCAGTTAGTTCATTGCGCACGAGCCGGGTCCACGAGGATCACCGCAACTTCCGCAGGGTCCCGGGCCGCTGGATGAGGCCCACCCGGCCGTCGCTCCGACGCCGAACGCGGAGAATTGTTTGTCGAGTTTCGTCGTCCTGCACTTGGGACAGGCTGCTTCCGTGGCTCCCTGAATCAGCAGCTCGAAGCGATGATTGCATTCCCGACAGACATATTCGAAGATAGGCATGGCAAGACTCCTTGATGATGGCCCATTATAATGTTGCGCAGGCCGGATCGCAACGAGAGGACCGCTATGTATCAAGAAGACAAGACGTTCACCCTGCGATTCTCCCTGGAAGTGCGATTCCCGGACGATTACGAGGGCGACGACGACCACCACGCCTGGGTGCGTGCCTGGGAATCCCGCATGAAGCCGGAACTGATCAAGACCGTCTTCGATTCCCTGCGTCGAACGCCGCACTGGAGCGTCCACACTCGCAATCGCGGGAAGTCGCCGGAGGATGAAATCGAGATCGTCCTGGAGCGGGACTTTTCACAGTCCCAGCCGTTCTCCCTATGACTATTCAGCCGCAGCGCGACATCGGCCTCTACGTCCACATTCCATTCTGCAGGCAGCGCTGCCACTTTTGCGCGTTCTACCTCGAGGTCGCCAGGGCTGAGCGGATACAGTCGTTCTGCACGGCACTCGCACAAGAAATCGATCTCTCCCGTCAGGAAGGATCGGGGGGGCGTCGGCCATTGCGGAGCATCTACTTCGGGGGCGGGACACCGACGGCCCTTCGTGCCGCACAACTGGCTTCGCTGCTCCAGTTGATCCAGACAGCCTGGCCGACGGAATCATCGGTGGAAATCACGGTGGAAGCCCATCCTTCGACCGTGACACACACGGATTTGAGGATGTTGACCGATGCCGGATTCAACCGGATCAGCTTCGGCGCGGAATCCATGAACGAGCAGGACTTTGCCCGGATCGGTAGACCCGGACAAGTCAAGGACACGGAGGCCGCCGTCGAAGCCGCACGTACCGCCGGCTTCTCGAATATCAATCTGGACCTGATGTACGGATTGCCGGGCCAATCGCTCGCCTCGTGGACCGAGACCGTGCAATCGCTGCTCACGCTGGAACCGACTCACGTGTCCTGTTACGCGTTGACCATTGAAGAGGGCACCACACTTGCCCAGAATATCGCCAGGAACCTTGCGCCGCGACCGGACGAGTCGCTTCAGATTGACATGGAATCCGCGTCGGAAGCCATTCTAAACGAGGCGGGATTCAATCGGTACGAGATTTCGAACTATGCCAAACCCGGTTTCTCCTGCCGTCACAATCTGCTCTACTGGACCGACGGCGATTATCTCGGCCTCGGCCCCAGTGCCCAATCGTATGTGAACGGAATCCGGTTCGGCACCGTCGCCGATCTGACGACGTATGTGGATATGCTGAACGCCGGCCGCCGGCCGATCGTTGAACGCGTCGACCTCTCGGATACCGAGCAGCAGCGCGACGCGTTGGTATTCGGACTTCGCCTGGTGGAAGGAGTGCCCCGGCATCTCGTTCGTCCCGACATGCCGGAATATCAAGCCCTGGTCCGGCTCAGTAGCCGCGGCCTGGTTGAATGCTCCGAGGATCACATTCGCCTGACCACGTTAGGCAGACGGTACGCAGACTCGGTGGCCCAAGAGCTGTATTAGCACCGGACAACGGGGCATCCGGCAGGATTGACAAGCCCACCTATCCGATTGGACACTATGGGCTGAATAGGAGATACCGCAATGCCGGTGAATATGGACCCGTCGAAAAAGCGCCGCAAGCTGAACCAGTCAGCAGAGCGGGCTCACGCGAATCAACATCAAGCGGCGTTCGGAGAAGAAAACGAAACGGACCGGGAAAAAGACCTGGCTGATGCGGAGTCGAAGAACCTCTGGGACGCCACGGAAGTGATCGATATGGACAAGATATAACGACGGGCCGATCGGCTGTCATGCCGGTAGACAGAAGAAGGCCAACCGCGCCGCGCCCTCCATCCAGTGAGACTCCCCGTCCATGAGGAGATCGGAGCCCACCGTCACAGGGATAAACACCAGAAACACGTCGAGTCAGGAGAAACAATAAGCCGTACAACGGAAACCCAGCATGAGTCCTGTCGTTTATCGATCATTGTCATGACACGATCCGGCGTCTTGTTTTATCCTTTTCATCTGTGCCACGAGCGCACCTTGCAGAGGCTGCTGGAGCGGTATCAACAGGTGCATTTCCGGGACTATATGGCCCTACAAGTCAGTCCATTCTGCGGGACAACAGCCTTTCCCGACCGTATGGGAGATTCCTTCCCCGACCTCCTGGCAAGCGAGCGACTGGTGCAGGGTTACGATACCAGCGGACCGCTCAATCCGGACACCTGTATCGCCGTGGATCGTGATCTGACCGATTCAACCTGGCGCGCGCTCTTTCATAGTGCGCTGGTGGAGAATCGCCGATTCCAACGGGGTCTCTTCGATGGCACAGACATCTCAGGGAATAACAAAGATGGCACTACCGGGCAGGCCTTGATGGTTCGCTTGACGGATGTCTTGTTCGAGACGACTCCCTTTACGGTGGCCGGCGTCCGTGAACTCAGCCGGCGACGGCTCATCGGCAGAGAAGCCGACCTCTTCGACTATGGCCTTGCCCTGCTGAAAACCTCAGCCTCATTGGTGTATACGATACAACTGGCTACAGCGGGACAACTTGCCGTTGCCACTGACTCAAAAGCCCATTTCACATTACTCACCAGGTGTATAGAACGAATGGGCATCACAATTGAGCATAGGTTGGTCGAACAAGGCACGTCTTAACCATTACACTCAGGTCTGCTAGAATTCCGGCCCATGCCTGCCCCATCGACGCCCCAGACAATTCCGGATGTTACAGAGGACATTGAGACCGGCATCGGCAGCGGACTCGAGTCCCGCGTCGTCGTCTTTAATTGCGATTGCCATACCTATCAGCAGGTCATCGACCTCTTCTGCCGGTTCATTCCGGGTATGACGGCGACCAAGGCCTTCGAACTGGCCTATCGCATCGACCATGAAGGAGAAGCGGTCGTGTATAGCGGAGCCACCGCGCAGGCGGAGGAGATCGCCGCTAAATTGGCCGGAGGTGGGCTCAAAGTCGTAGTCCAGTAGCGGAACCTACTTGTGTTTAGGCTTGTGTTTGGGTTTGTGTTTGACCGTGTCTTTCTTGGCTGACCTGACTGGGACAGGGTTCTTACTGACCACTTTCGGAGGCGCCACCCGTTTCTCCGGTTGAGCCTTGACCGGTTTTGCAGGACTCTGCTTGGCCGTCTTTGTCGACCCCTTGGCCGAGGATTTCCCGCCTTTTTCCGGAGCGACGGGGGCCATATACACCATGGTCCGGTTGACCTTTGCCAGCTGCTCTCCGCTCAGCACACGCACTTGGTATAGCTCAAACAACTTGCTGATGGCTTTCGTGTCCCCTCGCCGAGCCGCATTCAATAACTTGCGGCGTTGATTCATTTCTTCTTCTTCAGTATGAGACGCAGCGCGCCGTTCCATGCCCATCCTTTCTCAGTTCCCGCCTCTTGCCACTCGTCCTAACACTGATTAATGACACAAAGGCGGTCAGAAAAATGTGCGGAGTATAGCAGAGTCAAGCAGAGATTTGGAATATGCCGGCTTCAGGAGAATTCCCAGAGGGTTTGCCCTGCACGACCAGATAAAGCGTCTCATCAGGGAAGGAACGGGCCGAGAACAATGTCTGCCATTGAGGGTGCTCTGAACCGGCAGGTATAATCAGCTGCCGAATGAACGAGTCCTTAACTTTGGAGATTCATGATGAGCCACCATACGACCGCTCAACCGACCGTAGCAGACGACCCTCAAGCCCGCGAGTTACTGCGTCGGGCGTTCGATAACACCGCGCGCTGGCCGAAGGATTTCACCGGCTTTACCGCCGATCTCACGGTGAACATCAATGGAAAGGAAACGAGCGGTCCGGTGATGGTCAAAGGCCCGCGGGAAGTCTCAGTCCAACTCGGCGACGCCGATGTGCAGAAGTGGGCACAGGAGCAACTCGGCATGATCGCCGTCCACCGGGGGCCGCGCAGTTTCGAAGAATCGGACGGCAAGTATACCCTGACCATGGAAGAGGACGGCCACCCGATGGGTACCAAACTCGTCATCCATGGCTCAAACTCGTTCTATCGACTCAAGGACAACCGCATCACGCAAATCAATCGCAGCATGGCGCATCCGGGCATGACGCCGTTTGCCTTCACGATCAATGTGGAAGAGAGTGCCCTCACGCAGGACCAGAAACACCTGACGACCAAGTATACCGTTTATTATTACTCCCCGACCGATGGCAAGCTGAACAACGTCGAGAGCTTTACCGACAGCCACGTGCGTGTCGGTTCATCGGACCTCCCGGCGACACGGCGCATCATTTCGTTCGAGAACGGCACCGTGATCGTCAAAAGTCTGACCTTCAAGAACCACACACTTGTGTAACATGGACTTGCGCACCGGTTTTCCTCGGAGCATGAAGGTCAAGATTGCAGGCCATGTGCATGTGGCCCGCATGATCGACAAATGCCGGGCGGTGCTCGCCGGCACAGAAGGCGAATATATCTACCCCTGCCCGATGGATGAACGGTTGTTGGAATTCAGCGGCATCACCAGTGATCAGTTCACGGCCGCCGTCAGGGCCAATCCCACCGACGAAGGAGTCGCGGCGTGGTTTGCACGGGCTGCCAAGCGACACGCGCCTGCTGAATTGGAAGAATGGAATCAACGGCTCTTGGCACGCGGGCCGAGTTCCCCGGAAAGCGCCAAGAAGTTCAAGAAATACCTCGACGCGATCGATCCATCACGCACCGACATCACCGCCTGGTCGGATCTGCAAGATTTGGAAGAAGGCCGGGTCGTGCCGAGACGAGCGCCTGTCCATCAGAGTCAGTAGGTCAGCGCGGGATATTTCCCGAGATAGGTTGGATTTTCCGCCTGGGCCACCATGAAGTGTGCCACATCCGCACGGGAAATCGCTCCGACCTTCATTCCTTCCACAAGATAGTCCAAGACCCGATAGTGGCCCGTCAACGTACCGTTGGTGAGCCGGCCGGGACGCACGATCTCCCAGCGGGGATAGCCGGCGGAAATCACCCGTTCCTGCTCACTCTTGTCGGCGTACACGTTCTTGAGGAGCAGCGTGAACATGAGTTTCATGGGAAAGGAATTGTAACCCCAGCTGTCGCCTGCGCCGAATCCGGTCAGCACAATGAGCATTGGGGAGGAACCCGTCTCCTTAAGCACTTGTAACAGGAGACGCGCAGAGTCGGAAAACAGTGTGGTGGCGAACGGGCTTTTCACACCGAGCGTGACAAGGATTGCTTCGGCCCCTTCCACTGCAGTCCTGATATCGTGCGGATCGGTCGCACTGCCCTGCACCCGTCTCAACTTGGCATGATCCGGCAGCGGGACGATCCGGCGCGACAAGGCCGTCACATCATACCCCCGCTCAAGTGCCAGGCGGGAAACCTGAAGTCCTATCCCAGCTGAGGCCCCGATAACGGCGATCTTCATGTTCCCTGTCTCTATTTCACGCTACGGATTCTTGAAAGCGGCCCTTCTCAGCCTGTCCGTTTGCTCCGGTAAAGTACCGCTGAGTTGGTCATTTTCCCTGTCCCGCTCGCGCAATAAGTTCTTTTAACCCGTTCAAATCCAATGCCCCAGGCACCAGTTCGGTCCCCACAATAAAGCCCGGTGTTCCAGAAATTCCAAGCTCTTGCGCGAGCGCGCGATTCTTATCAATGACGGCCTGCCATTTGGGATTGGCCATGTCTGATTCGAGGCGCTTTGGATCGAGACCGACCGCAACAGCGATTTTCAAGATTTCGTCCTTGGTCATGTCGGCGTGGGAGGCGAGCAGCGCCTCATGTAAGACTTGATGCTTGCCTTGGGCCTGCGACGCCAGCGCGGCCTTGGCTGCGAGCTCTGATGGCTCGCCCAGAATGGGGAAGTCCTTGTAGACGACCCGCACCCTGGGATCGACCTTTTGCAGTTCCGTGACTGCCGACGCCGCCTTCTTACAGTAGCCGCAACGGTAGTCATAGAACTCAACCAGGGTGATTTCGCCCTTGAGATTTCCGCTGACCGGAGAGGTCGGATCGTGAAGCAGTTCGTTCTGCTTCGTTGCGAGCGCAACTTTTTGACGTTCCCGCTGTTCCGCTTCACGCTTCGCTTCCATCGCCTGCAGCGATTGGACGATGACTTCCGGGTGGGTGCGAATATAGCGTTCAATTGCCGCATCGGTGAGGTCATTCGAGGGAGCCGACGCAGGCGTGGCCTCGTTGGCCGTGACGGCACAACCGGCTACGGACAGGGCAAGGATCGCGAAGCCCATCAGAGTCAATGTATGTCTCATGTTATCGATACCCCTCCCCGCTTGTGCCGCCACCAAATCCCCCCCAGTTGCCGCCGAATCCACCTTGGCCGGTCCCCCAATATTCTCCCTTCTGAATCCGCCGATAGGGATGGCGCAGATCAGGCCGACTGATCCACCAGAAGAACGAGATCACCGCAATGGTGGTCCCGACCGTAATCCACAGGCCAAGTCCCTTAATCCGGGTCCGTGGCGGGGGCGTAAGGCGCGCCTCTTGCGCCGGTGTCGCCAGTGCGACCGCCGTCCGATATAACCCTTCGCCGAATTGCCGTCGCTCAATCGCAGGCTGGAGATAGAGACGGCTGACCTCACTTCTGATCGCCGGCGTGATGACTGGAAACATTTGTCGCCCCAAGGCCATCGCCGCTTGCCGCTCCTCCACCGCCACCAGCACCATCAGCCCATGATCCTGCTGCGTCGAGCCGATTTGCCATT
>JAYWIP010000176.1:0-39597 GCA_039794465.1 Nitrospira sp. | reverse complement strand
TTGGTCTTTGATTTTGTGCGTGATCTGCTGTTGGACTCCTTCGTCCCCGGGGAACCCCATCGCGAGGAGCGGTTGAAGTTTGTCACGAAATTCCAGCAGACGACCAGTCCCGTCACAGCCAAAGGTATCGAGGACACGGCCTTCTATCGATACCACCGGTTTCTCTCGCTGAACGAGGTCGGCTCAGATCCACAACAATTCGGCATCCCGCCGGCGCTCGTGCATCATCAACTGAAAACGCGGTGGGAACATTGGCCGGCCGCGCTCTCGACCACCTCGACGCACGATACGAAACGCAGCGAGGACGTCCGGGCTCGGCTCAACGTCCTCTCGGAGATTCCACAAGAATGGAAAGAACACGTCACCCGGTGGCAAAAGTTGAACCGGCGGCTCAAGGTAAACGCGGGTGGCGAAACAATTCCCGGTCTCAACGAAGAGTATCTTTTATATCAGACCTTGGTGGGGGTATGGCCGCTCGAAGCGCTGGACGAAGAAGGGTATGCCCGGTTCGTCGGCCGCATACAGGCCTATATGAAGAAGGCGGTCAGGGAGGCGAAAGAACATTCCAGCTGGATCAGTCCCGGTGCAGAATATGAAGAGGGGCTCAAGCAGTTTGTCGCCCGGCTGTTGGACCGGTCGACCTCGAATCCGTTTCTTGATGATTTTCTCCCCTTTCAAGCGCGGGTGGCTCAATATGGACTCTGCAATTCCTTGTCGCAACTGCTGCTGAAGATCGCAGCTCCCGGAGTGCCTGACTTCTATCAAGGCACAGAACTGTGGGATTTCAGCCTGGTCGATCCCGACAATCGGCGGCCGGTCGATTTCGAGTGTCGGGCCGCATTGCTCTCAGACTTGAATCGCGACTCAGCGGCGGCGCCGGACCGGGCCGCTTTCCTTCAAGACCTGTTTGAGCATCGTGTTGACGGCCGCATCAAGCTGTATCTCACGGCGGAGGCGTTGCGATACCGACGGGACCATCGTGCCTTGTTCCATTCGGGCCAGTACGTGCCTCTCAAGGGGCAAGGTCGACTGGGCGACCACCTCTTTGCGTTTGCCCGCATTCATGGCGAGGAATCTATAGTCGCCCTCATCCCTCGGTTGCTGACCAAGGTGATGAGCGAGGTTCAGACTGCTGCGCCGCCGCCCGATGTGTGGGAAGACACATGGCTCACTATGCCGGCTTGGCGTGAAGGCACGACATTTCGCCATATTTTTACCGGACAGGTCTTCAGCACGGTGACCGGAGAAAACCGCCAACTATTGCCGGTGGCAGAGCTGCTCACACACGCCCCTGTCGCGTGGCTGGAACGGGTGGGGTGAAGATGTATCGCATCGATGATCAGAACGGCAGGCAGTGGCTTGGCGGGGAAGCCCATGTTCGTTCCTACAACGGCCGGCCGCGCAGGGTGGTTTGGACGAGGTTGATTTTCGAGAGTGTGTTGTTGATGGCCGGCATCGGGCTCGGAAGTCTCGGCACAGCCTGGGCGATGAATCGAGAGAATGGGAAACGGGGTGACCGAATCGAGCATTTCACGGCGGACCGATCGAGGGAAAGGGGTACCACCATGGGACAGGAACGGACGAATGAAAGATCGGGGCGGGATGGAGGCGTCGATACGATGGGCGCCGGGACGATGTTGGCGGCGTTTGGATTCGGCCTCGTGGCCGGTGCGGTGGTGACACTGTTGACCACACCGGAATCGGGCACGTCAGTTCGCAACCGGTTGAAGAGGGGCATGGAGACGGCGAAAAATGAGCTGGACGAAGTGGTGGGAGGGGCCAAGGAGGACTGGAATACAGTGGGCACGGACGTTCGCGAGGCGGTGAAACGGACGGCATCCAGGGTCAAGGAGGCAGCCGAGGTCACAAAGGATGCACTGGTCTCCGGCGATGCGACCGTTCGGAGAACGCCATGAAACAGCGTACAGCCGGATCGCTTGAAGACCGGGTAAGCCGATCCGATGAGGGAGTTCGCGAAGATCGTACGGAGTTGCCATCGATGCCGGCGACCTCGTCCTTTATCGTCATCGAGCGGGTGCAGCCGGAGATCGACGGCGGCCGCTGGCCGGTTAAGCGCGAGGTCGGCGATCGACTGGAGGTCACCGCCGATATTTTCAAGGAGGGTCACGATGTCCTGACCGCCGTGCTCCGGTATCGGACGGCCAAAGAAACGTCATGGTGTGAAGCGGCGATGTCGCATGTCAATAACGACCGATGGGCCGGGCACTTCGATCTCCATGAGAACACGCGATACCTGTATACGATCGGGGCGTTCACCAACACCTTCGAGTCCTGGCGCCTGGAGGCGACCAAGAAATCGGAGGCCGGGGAACGCATCGACAGCGAACTCCTGGAGGGACGCGCGCTGGTGGAACAGGCGGCGCAACGGGCGGCAGCGCCGGACAAGGCCAGGCTGGAGGAATTTCTGAAACGATGGCGGCCATCGGATGTTCAGGAGATCCAGCTGAGCATCGCACTCAATGAAGAACTCTCCCAACTCGTCGAGCGCCATCAAGCACGTCACGCCTGGACCCAATACGATCGGGAGCTTGAGGTCGTGGTCGATCGTGTTCGCGCTCGATACGGAGCCTGGTACGAAATCTTTCCGCGTTCCCAGGGGACGACTCCGGGGAGGAGCGCGACATTCAAGGAATGCGAAGCGCGATTGGCGGCGATCAAAGCCATGGGGTTCGACGTGCTTTATTTGACGCCCATCCATCCCATCGGCCGGACCAACCGGAAAGGGAAAAACAACTCTCTCACGCCCACATCCGCCGATCCCGGTAGCCCGTATGCGATCGGGAACGAACAAGGCGGCCATGATGCCGTGGAGCCGAGCCTGGGCACGATTGAGGATTTCGATCGGTTTGAAAAAGCCGTGCGCGCGCAGGGCATGGAACTCGCGATGGATTTCGCCATCAATTGCTCGCCCGATCATCCCTATGTCACGCAGCATCCTGAGTGGTTCGCTCATCGTCCTGACGGTACGATCAAGTATGCGGAGAACCCGCCCAAGAAATATCAGGACATTTACAACGTCGATTTTTATTGCAAAGACTGGCGCGGATTGTGGAATGAGATGAAACGGGTGCTTCTGTTCTGGGCGGATCACGGCGTGAAGATCTTCCGTGTCGACAATCCGCACACGAAACCGGTGGCCTTTTGGGGATGGCTGATCCGCGAAGTCCAGGCCCGCCATCCGGACGCGATTTTTCTCTCCGAAGCCTTCACCAGACCAAAAATGATGAAAGCGCTCGCCAAGGCGGGTTTTACACAGTCGTATACCTACTTCACCTGGCGGAACTTTAAGCAAGAATTAACGGACTACATGACGGAATTGTCGCGGACCGAGATGCGGGAATACTTCCGGCCGAACTTCTTCACCAACACGCCGGACATTCTTCCGGAAATCTTGCAGCACGGAGGAAGGCCGGCCTTTCAGTTCCGGCTGGTTCTGGCCGCGACCCTGTCGCCGTCCTACGGAATCTACAGCGGGTATGAGCTGTGCGAAAACCGGGCATTGCCGGGGAAGGAAGAGTATCTCGATTCCGAGAAGTACGAGATCAAGGTCCGGAACTGGAATCGCCCCGGACATCTTACTGATTACGTCGCCGCGATCAATCGCATCAGGAGGGATAATCCCGCCCTCCATGAACTGGACAACCTCGAATTTTATGAGGCCGATAACGAGCATGTGCTCTTCTACGGCAAGAGGACGATCGACGGACGCAATGCCGTGCTCGTGGCGGTCAATCTGAATCCGTTCCAGGTGCAGGAGGCAAAGGTCAGGATTCCGATCGCCTCGTTGGGCATCAAGGTGGATGAAATGTATCAGTTGCATAACTTGATCACGGACCGGCGGGATCTGGTGAAGGGCGAAGCCTATTCGGTGCGATTGGACCCGCAGGTCGAACCGGCCGCGATTTACGCTGTGCGGCGTTGGACGCATCGGGAGCAGCAGTTCGATTATTTCTTCTGAGAAGAACAATGATGCAAGCCGCGCAACAGGTATGGATCGACCGAATCCGTTCCGCTCTAGAGGGGCAGGGACGGCGCCCGGTGATCGAGTATCTCCAACGACAGCGATGGTTTGGCGGCAAGGGCAAGCCGTTGGCTGACGTGTGCCTTCTGGACGCCGTAGCACTGTCAACCGGCGAGCTGCCTCGCCTGCTTGTGCTTTTGCTTGTGGAATACCGAGGCGGGGCTCAGGAACGGTACATGGTTCCGTTGTCGGTCAGACCAAAGGCCACATCGGGTGAAACAGATGCCATCGTCGAGTTGTCGGAACCTCCCGGATCCCAATGGGTTTGCGATGCAACGAGGGAGGACGATGCCTGGAGATCGTTGTACGCCATCGTGGCATCGGGGAGAGAAGTCGTCGGGCAGACCGGGTCTATATCGGGGAGAACGATGCCTGGTCGGGAGAAAGAAATGGTCTGTCCCACAAGTGTCATTAATGTCCTGTCAGCCGAGCAAAGCAACACCTCGGTGGTGTTTGATCGGCGGGTGATCATGAAGTTGATCCGCAGGGTTGAGATGGGTGTAAGTCCGGACAGCGAAGTCCTGGAGTTTCTCACCACGAAGACCGCGTACGGATATATTCCGCCCCTGCTGGGGATCATGACGTACTACGATAGCCAAGCCGACGATGTTTCTGAGGGAACGATCGGAGTGATCCAGAGATTCATTCCAAACAAAGGGGACGGTTGGAGTTACACGCTTGCGAGTCTGGATCAATTGCTAGAGAAAACCAGGCAAGCCGGGCCGGGCCTCGTCGGCCATTCATCAAGCACCGTCCTCGACAGGGCCGATGCCTTCTTTGGCGAGATCCGACATCTTGGGGTGATCACGGGCAATCTCCATCTTGCTTTGGCGTCGAACGCGGAACTGGAGGCGTTTCGTCCGGAACCGATCACGGCCTCTGATGTCGAGCGTTGGCAGAGGAAGATGGCGCAGTTGCTTGCCGATGTCTGCCGCGAGCTGCGCGGTTTGTCTGCCGAGCACCACGCGATGGCCGGGCTGTCTTCGGAGGAAGCGGACATTCTGGAAGCGGCATGCCGGAATCGATTCGCCGACCTCAGTCTCTTGGTGAAGGGCCCATCGGTCAAAATCCGTCATCATGGCGATTACCATCTTGGTCAAGTGTTGAAAACAGCTGCGGGGTTCGTCGTGCTTGATTTCGAGGGAGAGCCGGCCAGGCCGCTCGAAGAACGCCGCGCCAAGGTCTGTCCCCTCAAAGATGTCGCGGGCATGTTGCGATCGTTCAACTATGCGGCGCAGGCTGCCTTGAAACGTAGACCGTCGGTCTCCGCCGAAGACGGCTCAATCCTGACGGAATGGGAAGGAGCAGCACGTACGGCATTTCTCGACGGGTACCGGTCGGTTGCAAAGCCTGGCCGAGAGAAATTCTTGCCTGCTGTGTGGGAGGACGCCGAGCGGGTCATTCGAGTGTATGAGCTTGATAAGGCCCTCTATGAATTGCGCTACGAAATGAGGAATCGGCCGGATTGGTTGCCAATTCCACTGCAAGGGATTCGCAGGCTCGCATGGGAGCGGGTCTCGTGACAAACCTAGTCCAAGGCCCATAAGCAGATCTGAGGCTACGGAGTGATCGGAGAGTTGTTATGAAGACCGTAAGTGTCGACGGTGCGTTTCGTTTCATCGGATGCAGCGAGATTCAGGAAATTCTCGGCAAGCAGGCCGAGGACGAACGCCAGCTGGTGGAGTTGCTGGAAGAGGTGCCGCTCGACTCGGTGTATTTTCATACGCACAGCTATTTCCTTAGGACTCGCTTCATCGAACGTTCCTATCCGAACGACTTTGCCGAGTGGGCCGGTGAGCAGGTGCGGGATCATGTGTTAGCCGAGCAGCTCTGCGTGGTGGATCCGTTCGACTTTCCGAGCCTGGAGGCGTTGCGGGAGGAATTGATTTCACTGATCGACGGCCATCTGGCCGGCATGAGTACCGTGCCGCGCGTGGGATTCGGCACCCCCTTCTATTTCAGCCGGTCCCGCATCCTGGAAGTGCCCACCGGCGTTGAAGTCCGAACGCTTCGTGAATTCCGTGACACGATCTCCGAAGTCGATGTGAGCGCCATTTATTTTCACGTGTTCGAAGCGCATCTGCGCTTGAGACGGGACGAGAACGATTTCTCCGCCTGGATCAGAAGAGCTTTGAAGTTGCCGGAGCTGGCCGACCGGATACAAGCATTGAATCCCTATCTGGGCAGTCTAGAACGACTGCGGTCGAGCCTCTTGACCATGTGCGACGACTACCTCGTCAAGTCCGCGCAGGCGAAAGGACAGGGAGTCTGACATGCTGCGGGACGATCCGCTCTGGTACAAGGACGCCGTCTTTTATGAGATCCACGTCAAGGCCTTTGCCGACGGCAACGGGGACGGCATCGGGGATTTTCCCGGCCTGATCGGCAAGTTGGATTATCTCCAGTGGCTCGGAGTGGACTGCTTGTGGCTGCTGCCGTTCTATCCGTCACCGCTGCGGGACGACGGCTACGATGTCGCCGATTTTCAGAGCGTCGCCGAAAAATACGGCACGACCGATGACGTCCGGCGATTTCTGGAGGAAGCGCACCGGCGAGGCATGCGGGTCATCGTCGATTTGGTGCTGAACCACACGTCCGATCAGCATCCGTGGTTTCAAGAAGCGCGGCAATCGCCGCAATCGCCTAAGCGCGGGTTCTATGTCTGGAGCGACAACGACCGGAAGTACGAGAAAGCGCGGATTATCTTCATCGATACGGAAAAATCAAACTGGACTTGGGATCCGGAGGCCAAAGCCTTCTACTGGCACCGGTTTTTCAGCCATCAGCCGGACTTGAATTACGACAATCCGGAGGTCCGCCGGGTCATGTTGGATACGATGGCGTTTTGGCTGGAGCAAGGGTTGGACGGATTCCGCTGCGATGCCGTGCCGTATCTGCTCGAACGTGAGGGCACGATCTGCGAGAACCTGCCGGAGACGCACGAATATTTGAAGGACATTCGCCGCCGCATCGACGAGAGCTATAAGGGTCGCATCCTCTTGGCCGAGGCGAATCAATGGCCGTCGGATGTCCGGCCCTATTTCGGCGACGGCGATGAATTTCATATGGCCTTTCATTTTCCGTTGATGCCGCGGCTTTATATGGGCGTGCGAAGCGAAACGCGCGATCCCATCATCGATATGTTCACCCATACGCCTGAGATTCCGGCGAATTGCCAATGGTGCCTGTTTCTCCGCAACCACGACGAGCTGACGCTCGAGATGTGTTCCGGTGAAGAGCGGGACTACATGTACTACACCTACGCGCGCGATCCGAAGATGCGGCGGAACATCGGCATCGCGCGACGGCTCGCGCCGCTGCTGGACAACGACCGGCGGAAAATCGAGTTGCTTAACAGCCTGGTCTTTACCATGCCGGGCAGCCCGATCATTTATTACGGGGATGAGATCGGCATGGGAGACAATATTCAATTGAAAGACCGGGACGGGGTCAGAACACCCATGCAATGGACGATGGACCGAAATGCCGGATTTTCGACGTGCGATCCCTCCCACCTCTATTTGCCCGTCGTCGCGGATCCGATCTTCGGCTACCAAGCGATCAACGTCGAGTCGCAAAAAGAGACGCCGCATTCGCTGTTGCACTGGATGAAGCGGATGATCGCGGTGCGCAAGCGCTGTCCGGCTTTCGGACGAGGGACCATTACGTTTCTGCGCCCGGCCAACGGAAAGGTCTTGGCCTACCTGCGGCGCCATGAGGGGACCGTGCTGCTGCTCGTGCACAACCTGGCCGAGTCCGCGCAATCGGTCGAATTGGATCTGAAGGAATTCGCCGGATCGACACCGATCGAGTTATTGGGTGCTGCACGATTCCCCGCGGTCACGACGCTACCCTATGTCGTGACGCTGGCACCCTACGGGTACTATTGGATGAATGTGGCGCCGGAACAGACGGCTCAGGAGTTGTACGGAATCGAAGAGACGGCTTTGTAGGCATACGAGAGCCCGCTGGGGTTTGACATAGCTGTCGGTTAGGAAAGAGGCCGATGATTAAAGAGCTGGAGCAGTATCGCGAGGTGGCGCCAAAAGGCACCATCGATTTTCTCGAACGCTTGAGCGAGTTGGTGCAGGGGAAACGATTCCTCCACATCAATACCGTGCGGTACGGCGGGGGCATGGTGGATATCTTGCGTCGTCTCGTCCCGGTCATGAAGGCCATGGGTGTGGAGGCGCGCTGGGAAGTGATTGCAGGTACGCAGGAATTTACCGATGTGACGCGCCGGATCGCCGACGGATTGCAGGGACGGCCGGAGGTTATCACCGACGAGATGTATCAGATCTATCTGGATGTGACGGCCAGGAACGCCAAATCGCTGGATCTCGACGCGGATTTGGTGTTCGTGCATGATCCGCAACCGGCCGCGCTCATTGACCATCGGAAAGGTGGAAAGTGGGCGTGGCGCTGTCATCTCGATGTCGGTCAGCCTCATCGCTCGGTCTGGAGTCTATTCCGTCGGCATGTGCTGAAATACGATGCCGCGGTATTCTCGCTTCCGCGGTTCGCCCAGCGACTGCCGATCCCAAAATTTCTGATCTATCCCTCGATCGACCCGCTGACAGAGAAAAATCGGGAGTTGTCGCGCGCCGAAATCGGGACGGTGCTGGATCAATTCGGAATCGCCAAGGGAAAGCCGATGCTCTTGCAGGTGTCGCGGTTCGATCGCTTCAAGGACCAGCTCGGTACCATTCGCGCCTATCGCATTGCCAAGAAACACCATCCCTGCCAGCTGGTGTTGGCGGGAAGCGGGGTCTTGCACGATCCGGAAGGCGAAGCCGTGCTGGCCGAGGTGCGTCAGGAAGCCGGCAATGATCCGGACATCCACATCCTGCAACTGCCGCCCGAGGCCGACCGGGAAATGAACGCGCTGCAGCGGGGTGCCTCGATCGTCATCCAAAAGGCGTTGAAGGAAGGATTCGGTGTCTCGGTGTCGGAAGCCATGTGGAAGGGGAAGCCCGTCATCGGGGGGACGGCCGGAGGTGTCTCCGCCCAGATCGTGGATCACGCGACCGGTTTCATCGTCCATTCCGCCGAGGGAGCGGCCTTTCGCATCCGCTATCTCCTGAGCAACCCGAGCGCGATGAGCCGAATGGGCGCGCTTGCGAAGGAACATGTGAGGCGAAATTTTCTCATCACCAGGCATCTGAGCGACTACCTGACGATGTTGAAGCTCCTGTGCACCGAGTAGGTCGCATTCGTCGCCGATAGGGCGTCGGTCGAAGTCGATCGCCTGGCCACCGTCAAGCATACCGAGGAACCAGACATGGGGGAGTGGCATATTCCGGAGCCGGTCCGTGAACGGCTCGAGGGAGCCGAACCGGCCGATATTCTGCTTGGCGTGGTCACTTTCAACGATAGTGCGACCGCCCCCGCCCTCACCCGTACGCTGGCGGAAGGAATCGCCCGGGCGTTCCCTCAACGGAGCACGCTCGTCGTCAATTGCGATGCGGGTTCTCAGGATGGGACCGCGCAGGTTATCCAAGAGAAACTTGGGCCCGAGATACAGTGTTGGACGGTTCGCCACCAGGTCCTCGGCGCCTCACTCAAGCTGACATCGGAGTCCGGCGTCCCGGGTCGGGAGGAGGCCGTTCGGATTCTGGCCGTTCTCGCGGAGAAGCTGAACGTGAGCGCGTGTGTGGTTGTCGACGGCAATTTGAAATCGACGGAGCCGGCCTGGCCGCAGGTGCTGATCGAACCCATACTCGATAAGGGTGTGGACTGCGTGCTTCCATGGTTCCGGAGAAATCGTTATGAGGGAACCTTGACGAATACATTGCTGGCCCCGCTGACCAGCGCGCTCTATGGAAAACGTATTCCATACCATTTGGGCGGGGCATATGCGTTCTCCGGCCGATTCATACGGTCCATCCTCCTGCCACAACCCTGGGAGGAAGGGATCGGACGGTACGGGTTCGACGGGTGGGTGACGACGCTCGCCGTGGCGGAACAGGCCGACGTGTACCGGGCCGGGTTAGGGCCGCGGATACAACAGGCCAAACCGATGGGAGATCTTTCAATGGTGGTGGCCCAAGCGGTCGGCTGCGTGTTTCAATTAATGGAGCGCTATCAGGAACGATGGGAATCCGTCAAAAGCTCGACGACGGTCCCGACCGCCGGGACTCCGGCCGGCTTGGGTGCTGATCCCGGGTCCGTAAACGTCCAGCGGATGGTGGCCGGGTTTCGCCAGGGATTACGGGATCTGCTTCCCATGTGGCAGGTCATCCTGTCGGCAGAGACATTTCAGCAGGTGCTGGAGCTTGGCGTAGAAGACACCGATACCTTCCGCTTTCCCTCGCCCCTATGGGTGCAAGTTGTCTATGACTGCGCACTGGCGTATCACGACCGCCTGTTGCACCGCGAGCATCTCCTCAAAGCCTTAACGCCTTTGTATCTGGGCTATACCGCGTCGTTTGTGATCGCGACGCGCGCGCAGGGCGTCGAGCAGGTCGAGCGGGAACTTGTACGCCTCAACGATGACTTCGAGACGATGAAACCCTATCTGGTTCAGCGATGGAGGTGGCACGATGAATAGCGTATGGAGTGAAGCCATGGTGGAAGCGTTTTCCGATATGATGAAACGGGTGGCGGTGTTTCTGCCCAAGCTGCTGGCGTTAATCAGCTTCATTCTGCTCGGTCTCCTCGTCGGATGGGCGGTCAAAGCCGCGCTGCAGCGCCTGTTCCAGGCTGTGCGGATCGATGCGGCGAGCGAGCGTTGGGGAGTCCAGGCTGCGTTGGCCAAAGCGGGATTCAAACAGCCGCTCTCGTACGTCATGGGACGCCTCGCTTTCTGGACGGTGTTCATGATGTTTCTGTTTATGGGAGTGGATGCGCTGGATCTTCCCGCGACGGCCGCGATGATAGGCCATCTACTGGGGTTCCTGCCGAGCGTTGTGACCGCGAGTTTGTTGCTTTTGGTCGGCGTCTTGCTTGGCAATTTTCTGTCTGAGGCGACCTTGATCGCGATGGTTAACGCGCAGATTCAGGAAGCCCGGCTTATCTCTAGTCTGGTGCGTTGGGGCATATTTCTGTTCACTGCCGCCATGGTGCTGACGCAAATCGGAATTGCCAAAGAGATCGTGGTGGCGGCGTTCTCGATCCTATTCGGCGGGGTTGTTCTGGCGTTGTCGATCGCCATCGGCCTCGGAGGCCGGAACATTGCGCGGGATGTGCTGGAACGGCGCTATCGGAAAGACAGGGCGGATCGGGACGAGATGGCGCATCTCTAGGTCTGCTGCGCAGCCGTACGAGCGAAGCCAGGAATGAACAAGAGGCGATGCTTCACATGGACAGGTCACGAGCTGCCGGCCCTTTACGACGGGCAGATGTTTCCCGGGAGACACCGGAAGGTGAGTATGTCAATGAAGTGTCGTGAGCGTCGCCTGGAGAACAGTACGCTCTCTCGCGCAGCAGTCTTATGTTTATTGGGGGGAACGCTCCTTCTCTTTTCCGGCTGCGTCGGGTTACGGGAACCGGGAAAGCCCCTGAGGCCCGCCATCACGCAGTTGCTCCTATCTCAGGCGCTGGAGCGTACGCTGGACGGTATCAGCCTGCCGGTACCTGGTGATGTGGCTGTGCTGGTTGAGGCGGTCGGGATCACCCGCGATCATATGCCTGATCAGGAATATGTGCGCCAAATTGTCGCCCTTCATTTGGCGAGACAGGGATTCCGTCTGGCCCAGAATGAAGCGGAGGCCACCTACCGCATCAAAATTGTACTCCAGACATTCGGTACGGAGCAGGGCGTCACCTTTCTCGGTATTCCTCCGCTCCAAAGCATTTTCCTTCCCTTCCCTATCCCTGAAATCGCCCTGTACAAGAGCGTGAACGAGAAAGGATTTGCCCGTTTGTCCGTCAATGTGATCGAGTCGGCCTCGGGCACTTTGATCAGTTCGGGCCCCTGGTCCGGCGCGGCGACCTATTACAACCAGTACACCGTGTTGTTTTTCATCAATTTCCATCTGACGGACCTGGAGTTAGTGGAATGAAGACCATCGTTCGGGACAAGACCTGGGGAATGCCTCGGCCGGGGACACAAGAAAAATGGCTCGGCATTGCCTGTGCCGTCATCTGTTCCATCGGAATGGCTCAACTCATGGGCTGCGCGCCGGCTCGGGGCGTGATGCCATTGGAGATTCGAGAGACAGGGCCGATTCTCAAGAAAATGCTTCCTGAGGCGGAACGACTCAAGGTGGCGGTCGCTCCCTTCGAGGACCGGCGCGACGATACGAGTGTCGTCGGTTTCCGCCGGAATTGTTTGGGTCGGAAGACGCCCTTGACGATGGAACGCGGCGACCTCGGGAGTCTTGTGGCCGAGGTGTGGGTGGAGGATGGCAGGCACCGGCGGGGCTGGGAGGCGTGGCTTGCGAAACCGGGAGTACTTGAGCCAAGAGATGGGGCGGACTTCGTGCTGAAGGGGAAGATTCTCGCGTTCGAGGCGAACGCCTCTCCTGGTTTCGGGAGAACGAATCTTACGGCGTCGGTTCGGATCGAAGTCGAACTCACAGACCGACGTGCCGCCGGTCATGGTCCGCTCGTGGTGGTGGCCGAAGGCACGGAGTCCCGATGGGTATTCTGGTTCGAGCGCAACGATTTGGAACGTCTGCTGAACTCGACGATCAAGAGGGCTATGGCTTCGGACCAATTCATGGCCAGGGCGGCGGTCGATGGGCGAAGTCTCCCGCAGAAATGAGTGAGGGCCGGCCCATGGCTGCGTTGGCGCTCGGGTCTGGTACTCCGAACTCCCTACCCCAAAGATACGATCACGGCCTCGTCCGCATCGAGGTCAAGTCGACCCGCCGTCCAAGACCGGCGATCGCCGATTGGCTCGTGCGTGGAAAGTAAGGGCCTGCCCTCGCGCACTGTCCCTGAAACCGAACAGGCGATTTTTCGAGCGGCAAAATTCACAGCGACGAGAATGTCTTGTCCTGAGCCAGAGGATTGGTCGTCTTTTCTGAGGAAGACCAAACAGTCCGGATGGTTCGATTCGAGGGGAAGATAGGCCCCGTGCGTAAGGGCCGGGGTGGTCTTCCGCAAGCGAATCAAGCGCCGATAGAGATCGAACAAGGACGCCGGGTCCGTCGATGCCCGTTCCACGTTGATCGTGGCGGCGCTTTCGGAAACAGGCAGCCACGGTTGTCCCGTCGTAAATCCAGCTTGCAGCGATCCATCCCACTGCATCGGCGTGCGCGCCGGGTCTCGGCCGATGCGAAAGGGCCAAAACCGTTTCGTGTAGGGGTCCCGCAAGTCGCGATAGCGCAACGCGCCGTTCCGCATGCCGAGTTCTTCTCCATAATAAAGGAAGGGTGTTCCGCGTAACGTGAACAGCAGGACCGCGGCGGCTCGGGCGCGCCGGTCGGCATTCCCGTCTTGGCCGTACCGGTCGATGTGTCGTGACTGATCGTGATTGCTGAAGACGATGGAGGGCCAGTCGCCGGCTGGAACCGCCCGCTCCCCGTTCGCGATGAGGTCTCGGAACCGATCGGCTCGCCAGGGCGACTTGAGCAACCTGAAATCAAACACCATATGGAGTTCGTCCGATCCGCTGCCGTAGAACGCCGCCGGACCGCCCGGTGTGTCGGCGGACGCTTCGCCCACCAGGACCACATCGGGATAGGCCGACATCATGGAGCGGAGTTCACGCATCACCTCGTGGGCCAGCGGCTGATCGCGGTCGTAACGATGAAGCTGTCTCGTATAGCCGCGCCAGCCCCATTGCAAAGGGTTGTCCGGCCATCGGATATCTTTGCCGAGCCAATTGATCGCGTCGAGCCGAAAGCCCTGCACACCGCGGTTGATCCAGAACCGAACGACCTCGAACATCTTTGCCCGGAGGGAGGGATTGTGCCAGTTCAAGTCTGGCTGGCTGGCCAGGAACGAATGCAGGTAATACTGCCCGGATGATGGATCCCATGTCCAGGAGGAACCGCCGAAGCGCGCATTCCAATTGCTCGGGCGGCGTCCGAACCCCTTGCCGTCCGCCCAATAGTACCAGTCTCGCACAGGTGAAGATCGCGACGCGCGGGATTTCTGAAACCATGGATGCCGGTCTGATGTGTGGTTCAGAACTAGGTCCATGATGATTCTGATTCCCCGTCGCCCCGCCTCATTCACCAGGCGGTCGAAGTCGGCCAGTGAGCCGAAGCGGGCATCGACATCGCCGTAGTCCGCTACGTCGTAGCCGAAGTCCTCCATCGGAGACGGGTAAATCGGCGACAGCCAAATGGCGTCGATGCCGAGCGAATCCGCAGTGCCGTCATTCAGATAGTCGAGTCTCGAAATGATCCCTTGGAGGTCACCGATCCCGTCGCCATTGGAGTCTTGAAAACTCCAAGGATAGATTTGGTAGACGATGGCGGAATGCCACCACGGGCGTCGTTCGCGCATGAAGGTAGTTCTAACCGCCGAGCTTGGTGGTGGCCACACTGTATCGAGGGGACGGAGAAATTACAATCGCACAACCAACGGTGACAGGCTACCGGCGGGTTTTTAACCGGGTCCAGGTGTTCGGCCCGACGATGCCGTCCGGTTCAAGCCCGTGCTTCTGCTGAAACCGAGTCACGGCCACATCGGTTTCTGCCCCGAAGCGTCCATCTATGGCAACACGTTGACCGGCCCGGCGCAGGGCGCGCTGGACCAGTGTGACGTCTCGGCCCTCCAGGGGCGGGTGTTGCAACCGGAGCTCTCTCACGAGTTGGGGGGCGCTGGCGCTACGGCGCAGGAGCCTGTCCGTTTCCGGACCAACGGATCCGTCAGCCGAGAGCCCGTGGTAGCGTTGAAATCCACGGACCGCTGCGACGGTATCTGGCCCGTAGATCCCATCAATCCGAATCGGAAAACCCTGTTGTTGCAGGAGCCGCTGCAGCCGGGCGACCTTTGGCCCGCTCATTGGCGGATGCACCGGTTGCAGTCGCATATTTGGCCCCTTCATCAGGGGCTCTCGGGAGGGCTCGGTGGAAGGGGCGGCGATCCGCCGGGGAACCGCCGATTGGCTGGTCCGATTGGCCATCTCCGCGAGGCGGTCTCGCAGAGTCTCGTTCTCACGCCTTTTCTGGTCGATCTCTTGCTGCAAGGACACCTGCTTGTCTCGCAATTCCGCGTTGTCGTTGTCGAGCTGCTGCCGTTCGTCCAAGGCATCATTCAGATGTGACTGGAGTTCCTCGATTTCAAGATGAAGGGCCGGAGGCCAATAGTCACAGCCGCTCAGACTTATTCCGAAAAGAACCACGCTCGTCGTGAGGGCAAGGTCTTCCTTGATCAGTTGAAAGAACACGGGTCGAGCATCCTTATCAGTCAACATTCCTCCCCATCGTCGAGGTATTGTTCATAACAATCTTGATGCCACACGATGGCCTCCGCCTGCTGGGGCGTGAGTTTCTCGACGACTTCCACCAACACGTTCTGGTGGCGGAGGTCAACCGGTCTCCCACAGGCATGGCAAAGGGGAG
Source organism: Nitrospira sp. (assembly GCA_039794465.1). GTDB lineage: Bacteria > Nitrospirota > Nitrospiria > Nitrospirales > Nitrospiraceae > Nitrospira_D. The sequence goes on along the minus strand of JAYWIP010000176.1, from coordinate 24,093 downwards.
CTGACACTGTCTCTGTGGATGGTCCGGTTCCATTCGTATTGAAACCTATCATGGCGTCCTTGGCCTCTCCCACGGATCGTATTGGCCCGTTCATCGTTCAGTGTTTTGAGAAAACGGACCCTCCGTGAGCGATTGCCGGTCCATCTGAGTATCCGACTCGTGCCTGGAAATCTCATGGTGCAAAAGGGATAACGCAGCCCGAGCAGCCTCCCAGGACTCTTGGTGCTCTGAGGGAAATGGGGATGACGAGATTCTGTCGTAGTCAAGACCATCGGCTCCCCGCATGATTTCGTGCTTCAGGATGGTGATCGCCCGGAGGATCAGCCGAATAGCCCCACGATCGTTCTTGTCGAGCATGGCCGCGGCTTGTCGCAGCAGGTGACTAGCGTGTCGCAATGGCTGGTTTGGCGCACCTTGATCCCTGTGCGGCAACCGCCGTTCCTGCCGATTCGGGAGGGCTTGTGCCGAGACGGTGGCTTCATCTGCCGCGACCGATTGAGCGGCCACGGCACCTGTGTCTACAACAGCATGCGCGGGAGCAATATCGGGGTTCAGCACGCACCCCTTCTGCAGCAACACCCAACTTACTGCAGCGAGAGTCAACCCCGTGAGAATCCGCCGCCGATAAGGGGGCATCAAGTAGAGTCGCCATGTGGCCCTCTGATACGCCTGCATGCTCGCCTCCGTTCCGGTCATCCTAATGTAGAATCGACAGATAATAGATCGGCCTGTTTTTCCTAGCTCGCGCCGTTCGTCGACGATGTGTTTTCAACTTGAGCAACATCCAGATCATAGCTCCGACGATCAGCAACAAGAGTTCCATCATACCCCTCAGCGTGCGCTTCACTCGGGTCCGGTCATTTATCAGAATCGTCGCGGCTGGAAGGGTCCAAGATTTCCAGCAGGTCCAATTGGATCATGATGCTCTCGCCGGCCAATCGATGGTTGGCGTCGAGGGTGACGTAATCTCGGTCCAACCCGGTCACGATCATGTGTCTCAAAGAACCGTCCATCTTCCGGACATCGAGTCCTAGCCCGATCTGCAGTTTGACCGCCTGAGATCGAAACCAGCTGCGGCTCACCCGGCAGGAAAGCTCTGGCCGGTAGGGGCCGAAGGCCGAACCGGCCGGAAGTTTTTCCGTTCTGGACTCTCCGATGCTCATGCCGATCACTAGCCTCTCGATGCCCTCTATGACAGAGTGCGTTCCTACCGTGAAGATCAGCGGGGTCTTGTAGACCGAGGAGTCGATCAGAGTTCCGTCTTCGAGCCAAGACATAAAGTCAACGCGTACGGTGTCTCCCCAGTGGGCGCGACAGCTGTGGCCGTCGTCTTCTGTGACGTGGGTAAAGTCGGTTCTCTGCTTGTTCATGGTTTCCCTCTGTTCCTTTAGGAGCGTCAGAACCATTGAGAAGAATAAGAATCGAGGACAATGGGCATCAATGCCCCCCTTTCTCGCGGCCGTTCGCGCGACGGGAGGCCGACTTCGTGTCGGGCCTGTGCGAGATACCGTCGAGAACCCCATAGTGTCCAAGGGGATGTTCATCAGACGGTCCCACATGATCCTCGGAAGCAAGGTCGGGTTCGGCAGCATACTGTTGCAAACCACGTCTCATGCCACGGCCCAATCGCTGTTTGAGACAGGCGATGGAGAGGTGAACAGTTCCGACTGATTGGCCGATCGACCGGGCGATCCGGTCGGCGGGGTAGCCCCTGGCAATCAGGCGGAGTACCAGTTTGTCAGAAAGCGACAACCCCCCTGTGTTAGGGGAGCGATGCCGCTCCAAATCGTGGGACGATCTCGTGAATGCGGGTGACAGATATTGAAGACCCGACAGAACGGTCCCGACTGCACAAAACAGTTCTGCGGCCGCGCTCAAGCGATACAGGACGCCCGATGCACCCGCAGAAATGATGGAATGCGCGCTGTCTATGTGTCGCATTCCTGTCAGGGTCACGACGTGACAAGGAGGGCAGAGGTCGTGTATGCGCAGGATGGTTCTTAGACTACTCGTCTGGAGCAGATCGAGCAGCACGAGGTCCGGTTGAAGACGATCAACTGCCGGCAGGAGCATGATTTCTTCCGCGCCGACGGTGTGCATGTCAAAGTCAGCGCTCGCGCGCATCCGGCTGTCCTCAAGAATCAATGGATGGAACCTGGCGAACAACAGTCGCCTGTGCTCGGAAGTAGCAGACATTCAGCACCTCCCACTTAGTAGCTAAAAGCGGGAGCATTGTGACGTATTCTCCGCCGGCGGAGAACCAGGGGAACACCTGGTTGGTTTTAGCACGATCCCTAGCCCGCAGGATGCATGCGGGGAGGCTGATACTTAAGAGAGAGTAGGTTCAGGAGGAAACTAACCCGTGGGACATGGCATATTTGGTGAGGTCGACGGTGGTGTGCAGTCCGAGTTGTTTTCCGATGCGCGTCTTATGAAATTCGACCGTCTTGACCGAAACGCAGAGGATCGACGCAATTTCTTTGAGGGATCGGCCCTCTGCGACCAGTTGTAGGACTTCTCGTTGGCGGGGCGTCAACTCAGCTCGCAGACCACTGGGCGATGCAGGTTGATGCAGCAGTGGATCGAGGACGCCCTTCGCCAACAGCGGGGAGATATAGACCTGCCCGCGCAAGGCCGTATTGATAGCATGAATCAGCTCCGTTGCATTCGCGCGCTTGAGGACGTACCCCGACGCGCCGGCGCGAAAGGCCTCGGTCACATACGTGGGATCGCCGTGCATGCTGAGAAAGACCAGTTTGGCGTCGGGAACAGCCCGCCGAAGTTGTTGGGCGGCATCGATACCGTTGAGTAGCGGCATCGAAAGATCCAGCAGAATCACGTCCGGATTCAGCCGAGGGGCGGCATCCAGCAACGCACGTCCATCCCCGACCGAACCCACGAGATCAAACTCCGCTTCCAATACTTTCTGCAGCGCCTCGACGAACAGCGTATGATCGTCCGCCAAGAGAATGCGAGGCTTCTTCACGGCTCCTCCGTCTGAAGCGGCAACCACACCTGCACTTCGGTGCCGGAACCGGGCAATGAGTGCCAAGCGACCGCGCCGCTCAACAGCCGCACGCGCTCCTGAATGCTGAGCATGCCGAGTCCGGCCTTGCGTCTCCGGACTTCCTCGATATCCATGCCGATCCCATTGTCGACGATGGTCAGCGTCGCCTTGTCCGGTGCAACGGACAGAGTGATGGTGGCCTGTGTGGCTTTTGCGTGGGCTCCGACGTTTCCCAGGATTTCCTGGGTGATCCGGAACAGACAGGTTGCCGGACGTAGGGGGAGGGGATGAATCAGGCGAGGTTTGGCGAAGTGGATACTGACACCAGTTCGCTTGACGAAATCATTCAGGTATCGCTGAAGCGCTACGACGAGGCCCAGATCTTCTACCGTCGTCTGATGGAAACGGTAGGCGAGTTGCCGAACATCGTCGGACAATTCACTCACATGCCGGCGGATGGTCCGGATGTGACGGCGGATGTCTGATGGGGAAGCCGGAAGGTTTCGGCTGAGTGAATCGAGTTGCAGGCCAATCGCGCCGAGGCGTTGGTTCACGTCGTCGTGCAGATCGCGTGAAATGCGGTGGCGCTCCTCGTCCTGAATTGTGAGCAGCTTTCCGGCGAGAGCCCGCAGGTCTTCCCGAGACTGGTTTCCCTGATCCCCTTCATGACCCAATCCCGTGCCGTTGATGCCGGAAGAAACGGTTTTGATGAAACTCTTTCCCATGTCGCGACCTCGCACTCACCATACTGTGAGCCGAAGGGCTTATGCAACTTTCCTCAGCGGAGGATTGAGACACGATGCGGATGTCGCGGATGCGAACAAGTCAGATGGACTCTCGCCGGACCGTGGTGCGGATGCCGCACCCACGCTGGTGTGCGTACGCTTTGCCCGTCGTGGGTGATGGCGGGGTGTGGGACTAGATGGGTTCTCTCGCGGTTTTCTTGCGTAGGCTGGTCAAGAGCACCATGATGTCGCCGGCCTCGAGGCGGCCGACATGGTCGAGTTCCGAGAGCGTCAGCATCCGCTCGCCGCGATACAGTCGCAGCAGCACATCGGGTTTGAGATCATCCGGTGTTTTCCCAATTTCGTCAGGCCGAACGGCTCGTTCAGTCAAGGTGATATTGCCTCGCGCAGTGAGCAAATCATCGAGATAGTGGACCATATGTCCCTGGTCCACGGCGGCCGCCAGGATATAGCCGCCGAAGGTGGCTGGCGAGACGATGGCATCGGCGCCGCCCTGCCTGAAGAGTTTCACATTTTCCTCTTCTTTGGCGCTGACGATGATGCGAACCGTCGGGTTCAGGTGCCGGGCGGTCAAGAGCGTCAAGGCGTTGGAATCGTCTCGCCCCGCCGCAATGATGACGGCCTTTGCTTTCTCAATAACGGCGTCGCGCAGAACGGACTCCTGTGTGGCATCGGCTTGAAACCCGGCGATACCGATGGAGCCGGCCAGACGTATGCGGTCTTCTTGCTTATCGATTACCACGATTTGGTTTGCCTGGGTTCCCCGATCCAATAGCTCTTTTGTCGCTGAGAGTCCGGTATGGCCGAAGCCACAGACGATGATATGGCCGTTCAGCGATTCCTGGAGTTTCGTCATGCGGTACCCCTCCATATATTGCCGGATAATCAGTTGATAGGCTGTCCCCAGAAATAGAAACCAGACGCCCAATCGAATGGGCGTGACGACGAGCGCATCCAGCAGGCGAGCACTCGTGGAGACCGGCACAATGTCACCGTAGCCGACGGTCGATATGGTGATCATGGTGAAATACACAACGTCTGAAAACGAGATCTCGCCGTCGTGCTGATCGCGCAAACCGTCGCGATCCCACCAGAGAAGGCTCAGGACCAGACCGAAGAGTACAAGGACCAGCGTGAATCGTGTCGCGAGAATCCTGGCAGGCGACCAGGCGTTCGGTGTGACGAGGATCCGGGGACTGCCTGAGTCGTTCCAGCCTCCCCCGGCGATTTGAAATCTAGCCATCAGATCCCTCTCCGACTGTGTGCTCCTGGGGGCCGGCCACGATTGTGAGAATGCTCAGACAGTTTTGACTAGCCGGTGACTGACCCAAAGATGTGGTCAAACATGGCCCCTGCCATGGGGAAGTCGTTCATATGCTTCACCGGGATTATGGTTTCATTCCACAAGAAAGGACATTTGTTGAGCTAGCGGTGACGAGCTTGCCGACCGGAGGATCGTATAGCCGGCTCTCGATGAACTGCTGAAACGAGGCAGTCATGGCTTAGTCTCATCTCTTGAGGCGGTGTCGTCGCCCGGTTGGTTTGCCCATTTGCCGAGCGGGGAGATCCGAAGGCCAGAGGGGCGATAGGTCTTCGGCAAGTATTGATCGGGGATCGCTGTTTTGTTCCCGTCGCGCAGCTGGGTGTAATGCGGCGACATGATTTCCACCCCGGCCTCGTTGAACTTGTCCTGGATGTGTTGATGCAATTCCGCATAGATCGTCGCCATCAGATTAGCCTGATCGGTGTAGGCGTTGATTTCGTAGGTCACGTAGAAATCGTTCAAGCTGGTCTGGAGCACGAAGGGCTCGGGCTTCTGAAGAATGTGCGTGGTCGCGCGTGCCGCGCTGACCAGGAGCTCATGCACGGTTTTCCAGGGCGCGTCGTAGCCGATGGTCACGCTCGTGTGCAGAATCAGTCCGAGATTCTTGGCGGATGAACTGAAATTGATCAGATGACTGCCGAGCACCATGGCATTGGGAATGGTGACGTCGACATTCTTAATTGTGCGGACCCGTGTGACGAGGAGCGTTTTTTCCATCACATCGCCCGTCGTGTCGGCAATCTTGACACGATCTCCGACTTGAAACGGCCGCATGTAGGTGAGGACCACGCCGGCGATAATGTTGCCGATTGCGGCAGCCGATCCCAATGAGATGAGGAGGCCCAAGAAGACCGAGATGCCTCGAAACCCTTCAGATTGGGATCCCGGGATATAGGGAAAACACGCGATCGCGGCGAAGACGATCACCAGGAATCGGACAATCTTATAGGTCGGTTCAGCCCATTCCCGGTGGAATCCTGCGAAAGTGATGGCACCGCGTCTGATTCCGGTAAAAAAGAGCGCAATCACCTTGAGAATGTAGCGGGTGACGACAATGATCACGACGATGGATACGATGTCGGGGACGTAGGTCGCAAAAGCCTCGCCAATAGTCTTGAGGGTGGACACCACTGCCGTGAACAATGCGGCTGAGATGCTCCGCGTCCAGGGGAAGATGCCCAGCACAGTGGTCAGGTAGATATAGACGAGGATGAGAACGGCCAGGATGCGGATCGTCTTGACCGTTCCTGTGAGCGCAGCCGCCAGTTGATCGGCCGAGAGGAGTTCGACTCGTTGGATCCTCACCGGATGGAGAACGGTCCCACGCCAGCGGTCGATTTTGGCATAGATCTTCGGGAAGGTCTTATGAAAGAAGATCAGAATGGCAACAAAGATGACCGTGTCGAGCAGAGCGAGCGCGGTATCGATGATGAGAGAGCGAGCGGAGCGCTGTTCTCTTGACTTGGCAAGCGCTGCCTGGATCTTCGCAGCATAGTCGGTCGCCACCACTTGCCGGGTCTTGCCGGTCGGCTGCGCATCCCGATCCGTGACAGTCATCACCACCATATCGCCGTAGATGAGTTCGCTCGTTGTTCCTTGATCAACGGCCGTGATGGGATAGATTCTTGTGAAAGGGTCCTTTGCCAATTGCGTAAGGCGTTCGGCGATCGCGCGAGCCCGTTCTTGCGGAGTAAAGGGGCCGATTTTGTCATAGAGGACGAAGAGCGTTTCGTCGGCGAAGATGACCGGTGCGCCTATCGGTTGAGGCGGAGGAGTCTGACTCAAGACGGGGGTGTCGGTTTGCGCGTGCAGGGCGTTCCCGTCGAAGCATGGGGCACCGAGCACAAGGACAATGGCGGCTATTACAAGCCAAGAGTTTCGGAAGGGCGAGGGCGTCATTATGAAGTTCTCCGAAGGGAGCGAGCCGATTTAGAGCCGCATTCTTGCACAAGGATAGGACGTACGCCACAGCCAAAATGGGCGCGGCTTGTCATTCGAGGGGCTAGGGGTATTTGCTTGCTTAGCTCCCTATGAGTCCGCATAATGAAATGCCGTAGAATTCAAGCGGTATTTCTCTCGAAGGAACGTGATTCGATGGAATCGTTGAGCGTTGAAACGGTCCTCGGCCTGACGGGGCTGGTCATTTTAGTCGGCCTTGCCGGGGAATTGATCTTTGCGAGGACCGGCATCCCGAGCGTGCTGTTCCTCATGGGGTTTGGCGTGCTGTTGGGTCCGGTGTTTCACCTCGCCGAACCGACCGTGGTGATGAAACTGGCTCCTTATTTCGGCACCCTCGCGCTGCTGATCATCCTCTTCGACGGTGGCATCAATCTGCACATTATGAAGGTGGCCAAGGAAACGCCACTGGCCCTGTTTTTCTCGTTGACCGTGTTCTGCCTCACCATCGTGGCCATCATGGGCTTCTATGTGTGGTGGATGCGGGGTGAATGGGTGCACGGCCTGTTGCTGGGGACCATCTTGGGTGGAACGGCCGCTGCCATCATCATTCCCGTCACGTCGAACATGGCCTCGCTCCGCGATTCGGTCAAGGTGCTGTTGAGTCTGGATACGGTAATTTCCGAAGTCTTCGTTGTGGTGTTGGCCCTTGCCCTCATGGGTATGATGAAAGAAACCGGACAACCCGGAGGGATCGTCCGCGAGATTTTTCATGCCTTCTGGGATGCGATGATGCTGGCCGTGTTGGCCGGAGCCCTCTGGGCGAGACTGCTGGCATGGCTGAAGGGTCAGCGGTTGTCCTACATGCTCACCATGGCGGCAATCTTGGTGCTCTATTATGTGGCGGAGCTGATCGGCGCGAACGGAGCTATCACGATCCTCCTTTTCGGTCTTATCCTGAGCAATATGGAATTTCTGATCGGGCGGATGGCCAAGCCCATCCGCGTCTTGATCGGATACGAATTAGATCAAGCGAAGTTCGTGTTGGACGAATTCTTGAAACGGATCAATGAAGAACTGTCTTTTCTCGTGCGGACATTTTTCTACGTCCTGCTGGGGTTAATCCTGGATTTCTCCGCGCTCACGACCAGCATCGCGGTGACGAGCTTGGGGTTCTTCGCCATCGTCGTCGTGATTCGCGGGGCTACCACCGGAGTCTTTGGCCGCATCACCGATACCTGGACCCCTAGCGAACAATTTGTGGTTGCTGCGATGTTTCCCCGTGGCGTGGCTACCGCCGTCATGGCATTTTTGCCGACGGCCTGGGGGATTCCCGATACCGAACTTTTTCCGATCTATGCGCTCACGGTAATCGCACTGGGCGTCGTCGGCATGACGATCCTGTTGGCGATTCATAAGCGGTGGTCGGCGGAGGCCCAACCGGAACCTGGCGCAGTCCCTTCGTCCCCTTGATCCTTCGGTGGGACACATCCTGTCTTGCCGTCCGTTTCCTCCATGACGCTGGTTGAAACCATCACTATTCTGGTCTGTCTCTCGGCGGGGTTCAGTTATCTGAATCACCGGTATATCAAGTTGCCCGTCACCATCGGACTGATGGCGATTGCGCTGGGCATGTCGTTGGTATTGGTGCTGCTGGGCAAGCTGGGAATTGGTATCGACGCCGGGGCAGAGAGTTTTGTCCGCAGTATAGATTTCGACGAAACGCTCTTGCATGGCATGCTGAGTTTTTTGCTCTTTGCCGGCGCGCTGCATGTCAATCTGGACGATCTGCTGGAAGAGAAGTGGTTTATCGGCACACTGGCCTGTCTCGGATTGGTGGTGTCGACCGCGATCGTGGGCGCGCTGGTCTATGTCGCCCTTGGATGGATCGGCTACCCGATCCCGCTGATCGGCTGTCTGTTGTTCGGGGCCTTGATCTCACCGACAGATCCGATTGCCGTGCTGAGCATCCTTAAGAAGGTCAGCGCCCCCAAACAACTGGAAATCAAGATCACAGGCGAATCGCTCTTTAACGACGGCGTAGGGGTAGCCCTGTTCTTGGTCTTGCTGAGCGTCGCCGAGACGGGACAAGCCGAACCCGGCTCCGTAGCGTGGCTCTTTCTGCAAGAAGCGGTCGGCGGCGCAGTGGTGGGATTGGCCGCAGGGTATGGAGCCTACCGAATGCTGCAATCGATCGATCAGCACCATGTGGAGATCCTGATCACGCTGGCGCTCGTGATGGGCGGTTATGCTGCAGCCGACGCGCTGCACACTTCCGGCCCCATCGCAGTCGTCGTGGCAGGTCTCTTGATCGGCAACCACGGACGGCATCTGGGGATGTCTGACACCACCAGAGAGTATCTCGATACTTTCTGGGAACTTATCGATGAGCTGCTCAACGCGGTTCTCTTCGTGTTGATCGGGCTGGAAGTGCTGGCCTTGAGCTTCAAGTCGGAATATTTGATCGCCGGGCTGCTCGCGATTCCGCTCGTGCTGTTGGCCCGTTTTGTCAGCGTGAGCCTGCCGGTGCAGGTGTTCCGGGTATTCCAAGAATTAACCGACCGCGCTACCTTGATTCTCACCTGGGGCGGGTTGCGCGGGGGTATTTCCGTCGCCATGGCGCTGTCTCTTCCGCCCTCATCCTTCCGCGACGTCGTCATCACCATGACCTACATCGTCGTGGTGTTCTCGATCCTGGTGCAAGGCCTGACAATCGGGCGCTTCATCCTCCCGCGTTCGAACAGCACAGCTACGGGTTAAGCCGATGCGAGCGGATCCGTCACTCATTGAGAACCCGGGTGCGGGGCGAACAGCTGGTCAAGGCAGTCCAGCGGAAATGTCGGGGTCTTTCGAACGGTGATAGCCGCAGGCCAATGCACGGGCACAGTGCGGACAGGCATCCTCGATTCGAACGAGAACGTTCCAATAAAGATGATATTTGGCCAGGTATTGGCGTGCGTCCATCCATTGGGCCAGCCCGGCTTCCGGGAGCATTTCATCGCAGAGGTATCCACATCCGACACAGAAACGCACCGGTATGGATATGATACGTATGGCATATACGGGATGCGATAACGGAAGAGACAGGTGGTATCCCGACGATTCCGGATCGTGGCGGAGGATGATCCGGCCTTCCTGCGACATTCGGTTTGCCGCGGCGAAAACCTCGCTCCAGTCCTGATGCAGAAGTTGCTGGGCGACGTTGTCCAGCCTGCAGGGGCCGGTTCTCTGCAGGACATCGAGGATTGTATCTTCGACAGTGTAGGTCGGGGTTTTCATATGCCTTCCCTCCGGATGGGGTGAGATGTTGACGATCGTCATGGCTGCGATCGTGGATTTGCTCGAATTGTCTTGCCGATTCCATGACGAGATCCCCTGTGTGAAATGGGAGGATGATGGGTCGTAGGACGCTTCAGCATGGACACGTGACTATCTGTCGAATCCTGCGGCCCGCTGAGTCTGAGCCGCATTCCACAAGGAGCGCAGTCCGCATTAAGCGAAAAGACCGCCGGCCGCTTCACTCGGCCTGTGCGCTCGCGATCGCATTCGGGTCCGCCACTTTCAGTAGCCATCCGTCACCGCGCTCGCATTGATAAGGGCCTTGCGCGGCGATATCGATTCTTACGAACGTGCCTTTGACGTGGCCGGGCAAATTGCCGGCGACGTGATATCCGGCATAGTGCGGCGTCACAGCGATTGGAACAGTCTCATCTCCGATGGTGACCAGAATACTGTCGGGAAATGTTTCCTTGGATGCGAGAAAAGAAAATTCAGATCCCGGTGCTACCTCGGTATTGTTCTTGTCCTGCGAGTATTGCTGTGGGGCGAACTCAGAAAACTGTACCTTGCCACAAGGATTTGAGAAGGCGCCGACGGCGGGACCTCCTTCATAAGCCCACACTTGTCCAATCTGGCCGAAACCAGCCACAGCAAGAATGATCCAGAACATCTTACGTAAACTCATGATGGACCTCCCTTTTGAGTGTTTCGGATTCGTTCCCATACGCTCTTTGTGCCAGAGCACCATCTCGTACTTAACTCGCCAAACCCTCCGGCTTGGGCGGAGTGACTGACTCTCCCCGTCATCACTCGATGCCGACCACATTCAAATCGATGAACAACGTCTTGCCGGCCAGCGGGTGATTAAAGTCCAACAGGGCTGTGTGATCCTTAACCTGTAGGACCGTAGGTCGAAGGTCTTGCCCACTTGTGTCTTGTAAGCGAAGTCGTGTTCCGACCGTGATGTCCTCCGGGAGTTTATGCTTATGCACTTCCTGGACGGCGTTTGGATCATGCGGACCAAAAGCATCCACCGGATGAACAACGACATGTTTGGTCTCTCCTACCATCATCCCCTCGACCGCTGACTCCACGCCTGGGATCACTTGATTGGCACCGTGTGTGTAGGTCAGCGGGGATTTCCCCACATTCGAGTTAACGAGCTGGCTGTCCTTGGACCTGAAGGAATATTCCAAAGCGACCAGTTTGCCTTTCATTGCTGTTGCAGCCATCGCGCATCCTCCTTTTGCCCACGTGGTGTATGTGCTGCCGGTCTCCCATTGAATGGCCTGGCAGCGCCACAAGAGGTTTGGTGTCACCGTGAGGATCTGTGACACTTTCATCCGACCGTTCACAGCCCCACTGTACATGCCTCCGGCCTATCGGTGTACTAGGGAGAACTAGAGAGCGATGCAGAAATGTCCCTGGAGCAGATGGGTACGTGTGGGCTGTCCAAGCGAGGGTCGATTCCAACAATGGGGGGAAGAGGCGTCGGATCGCAGACAGTTGCGGAGCAGTCTCAGCTACGCCAGTACGGGTCCTGCGGAGGACTGGAGAAGAATGCGCTTGATGTCGAACGCATCCAGCACTTCTTTTGCCAACAGCGCCTCAGCCAGGGCTGTTAAGCTGGCCATTTGTTCAGTCAGCATTTGCTTGGCTCGCACATAGTTGTCGGTGACAACCCGCCTTACCTCAAGATCGATCTCCGCCGCGACGCGCTTACTTAACTCCCGTTTGGCGGCCAAGTTCCGACCCAGGAATACCGCATCGTTCTTCTGTCCGAATGTCAAAGGCCCCAGTTTGTCGCTCATTCCCCACTCACAGACCATCTTGCGAGCGAGATCCGTCGCCTGATCGAGATCGTTCCCTGCGCCGGTAGTCACGTGTTGGAACACAAGCTCTTCCGCCACTCGGCCACCCATCAGGACGGCCAGTTTGTTGCACAGAAATTCTTTCGTGTAGCTGTGGCGGTCTTCGGTCGGCAACTGCATCGTGACGCCCAGCGCGCGCCCGCGCGGAATAATGCTGACCTTGTGCACTGGATCCGTTCCCGGCAAGAGGGTAGCCATCAGAGCGTGTCCAGCTTCATGATACGCCGTGACCCGTTTCTCCTCCTCGGTCAGCATTAAGCTCTTGCGCTCCGCCCCCATCAGCATCTTGTCTTTGGCCATCTCGAAATCCACGTTGTCCACTTCCGTTTTATTTTGACGAGCCGCCCACAAGGCTGCCTCGTTGACCAGATTTTCGAGGTCGGCCCCTGAGAAGCCTGGCGTTCCACGCGCGATGTTGGCCAATTCCACGTTGGCCGCCACCGGTACCTTTTTCGTATGGACCTTGAGAATTTCCGTCCGGCCGTGAAGGTCAGGCCGAGCGACGACCACCTGGCGATCAAAGCGTCCTGGTCGCAGCAACGCAGGATCGAGAACATCCGGTCGGTTGGTCGCTGCGACCAGGATCACCCCCTCGGTTGTGTCGAAGCCGTCCATCTGGACGAGCAGTTGATTCAGCGTTTGCTCTCGTTCGTCATGGCCGCCACCCAGCCCCGCCCCGCGCAACCGGCCGACCGCATCAATCTCGTCGATAAAAATAATGCACGGCGCATGTTTCTTCCCTTGCTCGAACAGGTCGCGCACCCGCGCGGCCCCGACCCCGACAAACATCTCAACAAAATCAGACCCGCTGATGCTGAAGAAGGGAACTCCAGCCTCGCCCGCGACGGCCTTCGCCAACAACGTCTTCCCTGTTCCAGGCGGACCGACCACAAGGACCCCTTTGGGAATGCGCCCCCCAAGCGCCTGAAACTTACGAGGATCTTTCAAGAACTCGACGATCTCCCGCACGTCGTGTTTCGCCTCATCGACACCGGCTACGTCCGCGAAGGTGACCTTCTTGTGCTCCTCCGTCAGCAGCCGGGCACGACTTTTCCCGAACAACAAGGCGCTATTTCCACCGGATTGCATCCGCCGCATGAAAAACACAAAGAGTCCGAGCAACAGAATCACGGGCCCCCAGATATAGAGAAACATGAGATACCAGGGATTCTCCCCAGACGGTTTCACCTCGATCTGGACCCCCCTTTCTCGCAACACCGTAATCAGTTCAGGATCATCGGCTGCATAGGTGTAAATTCGCGTCTTGTCCTTCAGCACTCCGCTGAGGGAGTGCCCTCGGATGGTAACTTTTTCCAAGGCCTGCTGGTCCAGTTTCGTCATGAAATCGCTGAACATGACCTCTTCTTCCGGCGCACGCGTCGGCACCGCGAACATATTAAAGAGCACGGCCATGAACAAGCCGACCATCCCCCATACCAGCACATTTTTCAGGATGGAACTCATGGTTTACCCCGTGCGTTCGGACGCATTCTCCACTCTCCGCACCGACCGTCCCTCGCAATAGTTCTGACGCGTGAATCCTGTGCGACGGTCGGTCTTCAGATCGTGCGTCAGGCTCTGCTCTGCGGTGGCGATGGGCCGTGCGCCCTGCCCACTCATAGTGATCAACATACCAGCTGTCCGCGCCTTACGCAAAGCCGGCCCGGTACATTTTGAAGGTCGCTCATGAATCATAAATACGGTGCGCCAGGGAACTTTCCTCTCTCCCCTAGGGTTGATCCTGGTTCTCTTGTGACCGCTGGTCGTATAGACTCATTTGATTCATGGGTGCTTGCTCAATATGTGATGTGATAGGCCCTGTCTCGGCAGTGTGCCCTTGTTGCGGGACCACCGATCACGACGGGGAGTTGAGAAGCTCGTGAGATTCACGTGTATACAGACAGAGGCGTGAGCAGGACTGGACCGAGAGGAAAGAGGATCTCATGACCAGGGATAAGAAGCAGCGCTACCAGCTGCCGCTAGCGGCGATCACGTTCGTCTTCGTGCTCGGCGTTCTCTCGATGATCTGGCCCGGCATCATTGCCCTCTCACTTGGAGTACTTGTGCTGGTCCAATCGTGCAGCGTCGAGCAGGAGATGGCGTTGCTGTCGTGGGCCGAGATCGGTAAGGTGTCGTTGGCCGTCACTCCCTTTCGGTGATCAGGCCTCGCATCGCTTCTCCCGCCCTGGGTTTGAGCGGCACGTCCCGCGGCTTGTGATCCCCCGGTGTCGTGCCCACGCCTGTCCGTGGCGTTTTTACTGCGTGTCCAGGGTCTCTGCTAGTTCTCTTGTCATTCGGCTTCCCGAACAGCAGCAGCATGAACCAGTGTCTTCGTGGATTGGTTAGTCGGTATCAGCGCTTGAACTGACGGGAGTGAGCTGTAAAAATAAGAGGGCGGGAGGCTACCCTCGTTCGTGCAGTCGAGGTGCAATGCCCACGATCATGGCGCTGTTTGGAATGATGATCGCTGCGGCAGGCGAGGGCGATTCGAAAGGAGGTTATCATGACATGCGGGAGATGGCTTGCGAACGGTGCAGGGGTCACTCTCTGCGCGCTCATCACGTGGGGAACAAGTGTGGCCGGCGGGCAATCCGCCGGCAGCGTGCCGATCGAGACGGTCGCAGATTATATTCATGGCGTGCTGGAGTCCGATCGGACGTTTTACACCGTCCATGTGGTCGAACGGATGGAACGGAGCGGTGCGATCTCATCGTCGGAACAGTGGCGCGCGGGGAAAACGCTGCCGCTTCCGGCGCAATTCTTCCAGGAGTCGTCGAGCATGGCAGCTTTGTCGGGAGTCAAAGTGCGATACCGATTGATCGGTCTGTATCCAATCAACAAGCTCAATGCTCCTGCCAACGAATTCGAGCGAAAGGCACTTGAGGCGGTGATGGCCCACCCTGAACAACCGTATAAGGGCGTGGTCAAAGAAGGCAACACCCGATACTTCCAGGCCGTCTATGCCGACCTCGCGGTTTCGCCGGTGTGTGTGAGTTGCCACAATGCCGATCCCAGGAGTTCAAAGCATGACTACGCACTTCACGATGTGCTGGGCGGCGTTGCAATCTCCATTCCGATGGCGGAGTAGCCGCGTGGTTGAGGAAGCGAAAGCTGAGATGGTCTGGGCCAGGGAAGACGACTCAGGCCGTGCCCTCCAGATCCAATTTCAGCGCAAGCAACTTCATCAGGTCTTTCAGCGTCACCACGCCGGCGAGCCGTTCGCCGTCCAGCACGAGGAGCCGGCTGGCTCCGGTCCGCTTCATGATCGACAGGGCGGCCAGCGCGTCGGCATCAGCGGCGATCGTATTCTCCGCCGAGCAGGGCGTGAGGATGTCTCGGACCCTCAGCTGTGTCCACTGATCCCGCGGGATGCCGGCGACTTGTTTGGAATGAACACATCCGATCAGGCGCGTGTCTTCCGTCACGGGGTACATCTCGTGCAGCGAACGGTAGAAGTGTTCTTCGACCAGCACGTCGAGGGGGAGATCCGATGAGACGGTGGCCGGGTTCGGCGTCATGAACCGGCGAATCGCCGCTCCGCCGAGCTTGGTGCGCGCGACCGCCTGATAATAGGAGGTTCCGGCCGCTGCTCGCAGGAACAGACCCACGATGAACCACCAGAAACCGACGAGGAAGTCCCCGGTAATTACGCGGAAGATTCCCGACAGTAACAGCGCAAGGCCGAACAAAGATCCGACTCGGGATGCCCAGCGGGTTGCCTGATGGAGATCCTGTTTCCAATGCCAGAGGGCCGCGCGAAGCACTCGCCCACCATCCAGAGGAAACGCCGGGATCAGATTGAATCCTCCCAGCAGGCTGTTCACAAACGCCAGATACCCGATCACGCCTAACGGAACGATCGGCAAGTGGAGGCGATAGCCAGCCAGGAACAACAGGTAGCAGGCGGCGCTCAACGCAAAACTCGACATCGGGCCGGCTATGGCCGTCAGCCACTCCGCCCTCGGACTGGGCGGCGCTTCATCCATCTGCGCCACGCCGCCAAAGATCATGAGGGTAATACTCTTGATCCGCAGGCCGTAATGTTTGGCAACCAGTGCATGGGCCCATTCGTGAAACACGATCGATCCGAAGAGGCCCAGCGTGCCGAACAGCCCCATCCACCAATACGTGGCATCGGCGAGGCCGAAGTAGTAGGCAGGGAAATATCCCTGCGCAAGCGACCAGGTGATCAGTGGTGCCAGAAATATCCAGTTGAGATCGATCCGGATTGTAAACCCGTACATGTCAAACAGTGTGGCGCGTTTGCTGAACATTCATCGATCTCCGCGGTCGATCTCTACCTGTGCCACGCCATTCACAACTCTGAGCCGTCATCCCTGTAATCCGGCCGCTCGAATCGATTCGCGTGATCCGGCATCCACGACGTGCTGCGAGAACTCTGCGTGGTCTATCGAGATGGAGAGGTCGGCGTTCTTTTTTCGATCATGCCTGATGGCAACGGCCGGTATCAATGTGCTGTTGCATCTTGCAACAGGGTCTTCAGCAGGCCTGGGGCGTTTTGCCTGATGGGCGAGACATAGGACCATCGTAACAGCTGCCCTTTCAATGGGCTCGAAGGATGCCCCCTTCGAAGCTCTCGTCTCCCGGATGGCATGAGGATTGCGGAAACACGTCAGATGCAATGGTTCGAGGAATGACGACGATGAGCGCAGTTGCTGACAGAGCCCACGAGAGACTTGCGAGGACCGGCATTGCGTTTCCAGCGACGGGTGCCGAAGCCGCCGTACCGCCCGCCCCGGCCGTCAAAACGACAATGGCTGCGCTGGAGCAGGAGCAACAGCTCTCACGATGAGTCCGCGAGCTGATTCATGCCGGTTCCATCTCGATGAGAGCCGAGGGAGGACATGGTAGGGGCGATGTTCATCCCTTGGGCGATCTTTCTGGCGAGCGCGGCGGTCATCGTCTATGCCGGAACGAAACTGTCACGCTATGGCGATCAAATTGCGGACTTGACCGGCCTGGGCGGTCTCTGGATCGGGGTCGTGCTGATGGCGGGCGCCACGTCCCTGCCGGAAATCTTCACCGATGTCAGCGCCGCGCTCATGAACGCCCCCGATCTCGCTGCTGGCGATCTCTTCGGCAGCAATATGGCCAATATGCTGATCCTTGGTCTAATCGACCTGATGCATCGGCAAAAACGCGTCTGGCAGCAGGCCACCATCGATCATGCCTTGAGTGCCGGCTTGGCGATCTTTCTTACCGGACTTGCCGCTTTTATGGTGCTCTATGGGTCGGACGTCAAGCATGGGGGAATCGGGCTGGGGAGCATGCTGTTGCTACTCCTCTACACCTTCGGCATGCGGTTGATTTTCTGGCAAGAAAAGAGCAGGTGGCGGCAACGCGAGCAGGAGCTCGTGGTGGAGCAGCAGTCAGCGGAGCAGCCGACACCGACGAGTACACGCTTGGAACTCCGGCGGGTCTCTATTGGATTTGCCGTGTCGGCGTTGGCACTGCTCGCGGCAGCGCCGTTCCTGGCCGGCTCGGCCAACGCGATTGCCGAGCAATCCGGGATTTCCACGACGTTTATCGGCACCGCGCTCCTGGGCATCACCACCTCGCTTCCGGAGTTGGTCACGGCAATAGCTGCCGTCCGGCTCGGCGCCTTCGATTTGGCGGTTGGCAATTTGTTCGGCAGCAACGCTTTCAATATGGCGGCGTTCTTCTTCGTGGACGTGGCCTATGGCAGCGGGCCTCTCTTCAACTCCGTCTCGGATGCCCATGCCATGACGGCGCTGTGGAGCATCCTGCTCATGAGCACGGCGTTGATGGGCATCATTTATCGGGTTGAGAAACGGTACATGCTGATCGAACCCGATAGTTTCGTGATCATCCTCGGGTATTGCCTCGGACTGTGGTTGCTTTTCCAATAAGAGCCACGAATATGTTCGTCTACTCGATCGGACTTTGTGTGGCCGATCGAATCTGGATATCAGTCTTGTGTCTTGGCATAAAAGTGTTGCTTCACGATCTCGGCGGTCAGGACATAGCCCGCCAGGATCGCTGCCAAGAGCAGGAGAAAGGCGAGCGGCATTGGAGTCAGTCCGAGCGGCGCGGCAACGGGCAGGTAGGGCAGGAGTAGAGTTGCGACCATGACGGTGAGAGTGGCCAGGGTGAGGTGCCGTCCCGGCTTGCTGGCGAAAAACGGCCGGCGCGTCCGGATGACCAACACGATGGCTGACGCGGAAATGACGGATTCCACGAACCAGCCGGTTCGAAACTGCTCCGGCGAGGCCTGTAGAATGAACATCAGCGCACCGAACGTCAGGTAGTCGAAAACGGAGCTGACCAATCCGAACGTCAGCATGAATTTCCGGATGAAGGCAATATCCCATCGTCTGGGCCGATCGGTGAGCTCGGGGTCGACGCTGTCGGTGGCGATCGTCATCTCCGGAATGTCGGTGAGCAGATTCGTCAAAAGAATCTGTTTCGGCAGCAGGGGGAGAAACGGCAGGAAGAGAGAGGCGCCGGCCATGCTGAACATGTTGCCGAAGTTCGCGCTCGTCGCCATGAAGACATACTTCAGGGTATTGGCGAACGTGGTTCGGCCTTCGCGCACCCCCTGGGTCAGAACGGCCAGGTCCTTTTCGAGCAGGACGATGTCCGCGGCGTCCTTTGCCACATCCACCGCGCTTTCGACCGAAATGCCGACATCCGCCGCATGGAGCGCGGGCGCATCGTTGATCCCATCGCCGATATAACCCACCACGTTTCCAGAACGTTTCAACGCGAGAATAAGACGATCCTTTTGATTGGGTTCCACTTCCGCAAACACAGCGATGTCGTTGACGCGATGAAGGAGCGCCTCGTCCGTCATGAGGCGAAGATCTTGCCCGGTCAAGAGCCGCTGATGGTCCACCCCGACCTGCTGGCTCACATGGGAGGCGACGAGCCGGTGATCCCCTGTGATGATTTTCAGGGAGACGCCCAGTTGTCGCAAGGACGCAATGGTATCCCCCATGCCGGGCCGGACCGGATCGGCGAAGACCAGGAGTCCCAAGAACGTCATCTCCGCCTCATGCTGCTTGTCGATGTGGGCCGTGTTCCCCATATCGCGAGTGGCGAGCCCAAGGGTTCGGAACCCCTGTTCATTGAGGAACTGAAACTGTTGACGAATGTGCCCGCTCCGCTCCTCCAGAGGCACCGTCGTTCCGTCCGGCAGCTCGGCCCGCGAACAGACGGCCAATATTGGATCGACCGCACCCTTGGTGATCAACAGATGGCCGGCGGGTCCGGCTACAAGGATGGACAACCGTTTACGAATGAAGTCGTACGGCACTTCGTCGAGCTTTCGATAGTCCGTCATGCCGGCGACGCGCTGTGTCCGAAGTGCCTCATCGAGCGGGTTGATGAAGCCGGTCTCATAGGTGGCGTTGAGCACGGCGTGGAAGAGCACGCGTTCGCTGGGGAGCCCCTCAAGATTGAGTGCTGCATGCAGTCGCATGGTGCCCTCGGTGAGCGTGCCGGTCTTGTCCGAGCAGAGCACGTTCATGCTCCCGAAGTTTTCGATGGACGCAAGGCGTTTGACGATCACTTTCTGCTCGGCCATGCGTTTCGCCCCATGAGCCAGGTTGACGCTGATGATGGCCGGCAGCAGCTGCGGTGTCAGGCCTACCGCGAGCGCCATGGAGAAGAGAAAGGAGTCGAGCACCGGGCGGTGGAGATAGACGTTGATGGCGAAAATCGCGAACACGAGCAGGAGCGTCACTTCGAGCAATAAAAATCCGAATCGCCTGACGCCGCGTTCGAACTCCGTTTCCGGAGGGCGGAGCATCACGTGAGATGCGATGCGGCCGAATTCCGTCTCCTTCCCCACCCGCACGACGACCGCTTTCGCATGCCCGCTGACCACGTGCGTCCCCATGAACAGGCTGTTCGTCCGTTGGTTGAGAGAAGCCGTTGCAGGCACGACGGAGACAGATTTCTCGGCCGGATAGGTTTCGCCGGTCAACGTGGCCTCGTCTACGAAGAGGTCTTTGGATTCAAGCACGAGCCCATCGCCGGGAATGCTGGAGCCGGCTGAGAGGTTGATGACATCGCCAGGGACAACTTCCTCCATCGGGACCTCAACCGGGCGCCCATCCCGCCAGACCTCAGCCTTGACCCGAACGAGTGAGAGCAATGCGGCCACCGCTTTAGCGGCGCCGTGCTCCTGCCAAAACCCCAGCAACGCACTGATCAGAATGATGGCGAGGATGATGAGGGCGTCAGTGCGATCCGCGAGGAACAGCGACAAAACGGCCGCAAACAACAGAATCAGAATGATCGGGCTGCGGAATTGCGAGAGCAGAGCGAACAGTGGGCGGATGTCTTGGTGCGGCTTGAGCCGGACAGATGCATAGGTCTCTTGTCGTCGGCGGGCCTCCTCAGCGCGAAGGCCGTCAGAGCTTGTCTGAAGGCGGACGAGGAGTTCATCGGCCGGTGTATTCCAGAAGGCCGTATCAGAACTATTCATACCGCAGCGCCTCGATCGGATTCAGCTTCGACGCTTTGTTGGCCGGATAGAGGCCGAAGAAGATGCCGACCGCGATGGAAAACAGAAAAGCGGCCGCCACGGCCTGGGGCGAGATGATGGCCGGCCATCCGACCATGGCGGTGAGCAGCCGGGCGCCGCCGATCCCGGCGGCGACGCCGAGCAGGCCGCCGATCACCGTCATGATGATCGCTTCGATGAGAAACTGAAGCAGGATGTGGCGCCGTTTAGCCCCCACCGCCATGCGGAGCCCGATTTCTCTCGTCCGCTCCGTGACCGAGACCAACAGAATGTTCATGATGCCGATCCCGCCGACGATCAGGGAAATGGAGGCGATGCTCATCAGCATGAACATCATCGTTCGGCTGGTGCCGGCCATGGTCTTGGCGATGTCTTCCATCGTCCGGATCGTGAAATCGTCCTCTTCCGCCTGATGCAGGCGATGCCTCGTCCGCAACAGCTCTTTGATGTCGTCCACGGCGGCGGGGATGTCCTGCTGCGTGTGCGTGGCGACCAGAATGATTCCGACGGTGCCGAGGAACTTCGTGCCGAACACCTTGCGTTCCGCCGTTGAAAAGGGGAGGACCACGAAGTCGTCTTGGTCCTGGCCCGTGACGGACTGCCCTTTCGAGGCGAGGACGCCGATGATACGCAGGGAGACGTTTCTGATGCGGATCTCGCTGCCCACGACATCCTCTCCCGGCTCGAACAGATTCTGCGCGACGGTTCTTCCCACGAGGGCGACTTTAGCGGCTGTATCAAGGTCCGATTGAGTGAAGAAGTTCCCTTCGGCGATGGGCCAGTTCCGGACATCGGGGAAGACGGGCGTGGTTCCAAACACGACCGTGCTCCAGTTCTTGTTTTCCCTGATGACCTGAAGCACCGATCGTGTGCCGTATAACACCGTTTCGATGCCTGCCACCTTCTTCTCGATATCGTCCGCGTCATCGACGGTCAGGGTCGAGATGGAGCCAAGGCCGCCGCGCACCCCGCCGACGGTTGTCGCGCCGGGGATGACAATCAACACATTGGTGCCGAGGCTGGCGATTTCCGCTTGCACCGACGCCGTGGCACCCTGTCCGAGGCTGACCATCGCCACGACGGCGCCGATGCCGATGACGATGCCGAGCATCGTCAACCCGGCACGCAAGGGATTGCGGCGGAGGATGCGGAGTGCGGAGAACATGGTGAGCCAGAGGAAAGACATGTCAGTTGGTTTAGTTCTTTCTGTTTGTGTGGTTTATTTGGTTGCACGCGAGACAACAAGACAAACCAAATGAGCCAAACCAACCAAACAAACCGTTCTTATCTCATCCCCCGGCCCGGCTCGAAACCAGGCGGGAGTTTCTTCTGGATCTGGTCCTCGTCTGTTTCGATACCGACGATGACACGGTCTCCCTTCTTCAGCGCCCCATTGACGATCTCCGTGGAGAGAGAGTCGGAGATGCCGGTCGTGACGTCCACCTGGCGCGGCTGGCCGTTCCGGTCGAGTACCCAGACCCGTGTTGCTTTCTTGTCGATAGGTGTATTGGGCATGCGGAACCGCAGCGCGCCGTTCGGGACACGCAACGGATCGTCTTTCTGCGCTGTCACGATCGTGACGTTCGCCGTCATGCCCGGCTTGAGTTTCAGCTCCCGGTTGTCCACCGTGATGACCACATCGTAGGTGACGACATTCTGGATGCTGATCGGCGCATTGCGGACCTGCGTCACCGTTCCCTCGAAGAAGTGCTTGGGATAGGCGTCCACGCGGAAGTGGGCGGGCTTTCCTTCAGCCACGCCGCCGATGTCGGATTCACTTACATTGGCATTCACCTGCATTCGAGTCAGGTCTTGGGCGATCACGAAGAGCGTCGGTGTTTGAAAACTCGCCACGACGGTTTGGCCGACGTCAATGTTCCGGGAGATGACGATGCCGTTCACCGGCGAGTAGATCGTCGTGTAGCCAAGATCGAGATCGGCGGAGGACAACGTGGCCCCAGCCTGGTCCACGAGCGCCTGCGTGACCTCCACCTGTGCGAGGGCGTCGCGGTAATTCGTGTCGGCGAGGTCGAGGTCGGATTGGGCCACAAAGCCTTGCTGCAGCAGCGTCGCCATGCGGTCGCGTTCCCGCTTGCGCTGCGCCGCCATATTGTTTGCTTTAGCCAGGTTGCCCTTTGCGCTCTTGAGCGCCGCGCGTGCCTGGCTTACGCGGGCCTTGAACGGCTGTTGATCGATCTGAGCGAGGACTTGGCCTTGTGTGACGACGGAATTGAAGTCCGCCGAGAGCGTGGCGATCTTGCCCGATACCTGGCTGCCGACCTGGACCGAGACGACGGGATTGACCGTGCCGGTCGCGGTTACGATGGAGGTGATGGGGCCCCGGTCGACGGCGGCGGTCTTGTACTGCACCGGCGGTGCCTCATTGTTGGACCAGTACCATGTCGCGAGTCCGATGAGGAGGACGATCCCTCCGGCTGCAGCGAGGGGGCTCCATCGTCGAGTCTTTCTCTGAGGCGGCAAGACTTCGACGGGAGAGGCCGGGCGTCGTCGGGTGTCAGACGGATGCGGTGCGAGCGGGCTCGGCGCCTGACTCGGAACGATGTCGGCGGCCGGGGCCTGGCGCGTTGGATCGGAAGGATGACTCGTCATGCCGTCCCAGCCTTACGGTGAAGCACCAATGGCACACCGTTCTTCATCCGTTGCGCGATCAGTTTGCGGCCTTCCTCCGCCAACAACAGCAGCAATCCGCCGAGCGCCAACGGACCGAAGATCCAGGCCGGCAGCGGGCCTGTGCCGAAGATATCGTTGCCGACCGGTGTATAGGTGATCGCCGCAAGAAGGATCAGTTCGCTGGCGATGCCCCAGAGCACCGTGCGATTCGTCAACCAGCCGAGCCGGAACAGTGAGAGGCGGTCAGAGCGGCAGGCGAAGACGTTCGCAACCTGCGCGAGGACGATCCCGGCGAAGGTGACGGTTGTCGCCTCTCTATACAATGGAGAGGACCAATCCAGGGACGCTCCCCAGGTCCAGCCGTTCAGGTGGAGGTAGAGGAAGAAGCCGCCCATCGCCACCGCCGACTCGAGCAGTCCGAGGAACAGATAGGCCCGCAGCAAGAGGGGAAGGCTCAGGAGCCGTTCGTTTCGCGGGCGAGGGGGACGTTGCATCGCGTCGCCGTGAGGCGGCTCGGTACCGAGCCCGATGGCCGGGATCATGTCGGTCCCGAGATCGACCGCCAGGATTTGGGGGATCGTGAGTGCGAGCGGCATACCGGCGAAACCATAGCCGAGAAACGGCACGATTTCAGGGACGTTGCTGGCGAGAATGTAGGTGGAGAATTTGCGAATGTTCTCGTACACCGTGCGGCCCTCCTCGATCGCATTTACAATCGTCGCGAAGTTATCGTCGAGAAGAATAATGTCGGCAATTTCCTTGGCGACATCCGTTCCGGTGATGCCCATAGCGATGCCGATATCGGCCTTCTTCAGCGCCGGCGCATC
>JAYWIP010000175.1:0-12079 GCA_039794465.1 Nitrospira sp. | reverse complement strand
TTCTCTCCAATTTGGGATACGGCATTGCTCGTCAATGCGCTGATCGAGGCAGGGGTGCCCCAGGACCATCAGGCCTTGCAGAAGGCGGGGGCGTATCTCATCTCCCGGCAAACCAAGACCGTGGGTGACTGGATTTTCTCTTCCCCAAAAGCTCAACCGGGCGGATGGTATTTCCAGTTTGAGAACGAACTGTATCCGGACGTGGACGATTCCGCCGTCGTGCTTATGGCGCTGTCAAAACTCAAACTGCCTCAGAAAGCCGAGCAACAGGAATCGATCCGCCGCGGCATGGAGTGGGTCGTGGCCATGCAGGGATCCGACGGGGGCTGGGGCGCCTACGACAAGGACAACAACCGGGTCGTCTTCAACTATATCCCCTTTGCCGACCATCATGCCTTGCTCGATCCCAGTACGTCCGACCTGGCTGGGCGATGTCTGGAGATGTTGGCGGCCCTGGGGTACGACCGCACACATCCCGCTGTGGCGCCGGCGCTGGCATTTCTCAAGAAGGAACAAGAACAGGATGGAAGCTGGTATGGCCGGTGGGGGGTCAACTACATCTATGGGACATGGTCGGTTCTGGCCGGTCTTCGCGCGATCGGGGAAGACGTCTCAGCGCCCTACATTCGCCGGGCCGTTTCGTGGCTCGAATCGATACAGAATCCAGACGGCGGCTGGGGCGAATCCTGCCTGTCCTATGCCGAAGCTGAGCACAGCGGCAAAGGAGACAGCACACCGTCGCAAACCGCGTGGGCGTTGATGGCGTTGATGTCCGCCGGCGTGACGGACTCATTTAGTGTCGCGCGCGGGGTGCAGTATCTGTTGCGCCAGCAAATGAAGGATGGGACGTGGGAGGAAATTCGCCATACCGGCACAGGATTCCCCCGTGTGTTCTACCTCCGGTATCACTGGTATTGCCAGTATTTCCCGCTGTGGGCTCTTGCCATGTATCGTAATCTCCGCTCACGTGGAAAAATGCGGGCGGATGAGTTGCGCCACCACATCCAAGCGGACGGGTCTTTCCGGGCTGAGCGTTGACTGCTGCCTATTCTGTCTCTCCGATCGATTCCCTCTCTTCATCGGCCACAGTGTCACTGAAACGGGTGGCTGTCTTTGTCGCGACCACTTGGGAACTGAAGGCGGTGCAGGCGGGATTTCCGGCGGGTGCCAAACGGCAAATTGAAGGGACATCTGTCTGGGTGTGTCCGGCAGGTTCACGGGAGTATTGGATTGTCCGAACCGGCATGGGGTTGGAGAATGCCAAGCAAGCCGCCGTGCGGATACTGGCCCATCAACCGTTCTGCCTAGCGGTTTCAACGGGATTTGCTTGTGCGCTCATTACCGTTAAGGTGGGCACGCTGCTTACCGGATACGATGTGGTGCTCGTACGCGGACAGGGTACCGAGCTGTCACCGACGGTCGCAGTGCAAGGGGATGAACGGGAGGCGGTTGTGAAATTGGTGAAGGACGAAGAATCCTCTGCCCATGTCGGCCGCTTTGTGTCTACCGATCGTGTCGTGGGCCGCGCAGCCGAGAAACAGCAGCTCGCGAAGGTTGCCGACGCCATCGGCCTGGATATGGAAAGTGCAGCCTTGGCGGCCGAAGCACAGCGTGCCCAGGTACCGTTTGTCATTGTGCGTACGGCGTCCGATCTCTTGGATGAAGATCTTCCGCTTGACTTCAATCTCTTTCTCAGGCCCACTGGGTGGCTGAAAGGAATGGCTGCGATTCTGGGCCATCCTTCAAGTATTATGGGCCTCCGCCGGCTTCATTGCCAGAGTCGGGTGGCGGCCAAGAACTTGACGACGTTCTTCCAGCGGTATGCGGCAGCAATCTCGGCGAGAGACGCACGAGGAATTGTGCCTGCCGATAAAGGATCATGAAACTGCTTGAAAGCCTCGGTCGGTGGGCTCTGGTCTCTGTCAGCGAAATGGGACGGATGCTCATTTTTGTCCTTTCCTCCTTCGCCTGGCTCTTCCGTCCTCCACTGCGGGCCATGCAAATCGTCAAACAGGTGCATTTCATCGGCTATAAATCGACGTTCGTCGTAGTGCTCACGGCGGGCTTCACGGGGATGGTCCTCGCGCTTCAGGGATACTACACGCTTCGGAAATTCGGGTCGGAAGGGCTGCTCGGGTCGGCAGTGGCGCTCAGTATGATCCGCGAGTTGGGGCCGGTGCTGGCCGCGCTGATGGTCACAGCCAGAGCCGGTTCGGCAATGACGGCGGAGATCGGTATCATGCGGATCACGGAGCAGATTGACGCGCTGGACACGATGGCGGTTAATCCGCTCCAGTACCTGATTGCGCCAAAGCTCGTCGCGGGATTGATCGGCGTTCCGCTGCTGGTGGCAATCTTCGATGTGGTAGGGATTTTCGGAGGACATCTGGTGGGTGTCGAGCTCCTGGGCGTGAATGCGGGAGCTTACTGGAATTCTATCGAGTCGTCGGTGGAATGGAAAGACATATACGGCGGCATTCTTAAATCCATCAGTTTTGGTCTGATTGTGAGCTGGGTGTGCAGTTACAAAGGCTACTATACGAGGATGAGTGCGGAAGGGTTGGGGACGGCGACAACCGAGGCGGTCGTGCTCTCGTCGGTGCTCATTCTCGTGTGGGATTATTTCTTGACGTCGGTGCTGTTATAGGACGCGCGAGGGTTCTCCGGGTTTATTTGGTTTGTCTTGTGCGAACACCAGCACCAGAGAAACCGGAGAAACGAGACAAACCAGATAGACAAGAATGATCAGACTCGTCGGCGTGAAGAAGAAGTTGGGCGGACAGCCGGTGCTGCAAGGAGTCGATTTGACGATTCCTCCAGGCAAATTGACGACGATTATCGGCCGCAGCGGAGAAGGCAAGAGCGTGTTGCTGAAACACATGATCGGGCTGCTGCAGCCGGACGAGGGGGAAGTATGGGTGGACGGCACGGACATTTCGCGTCTCAGGGGGCATGCGCTCAACGAAGTCCGCAAACGCTTCGCGATGTTGTTTCAAGGCGCGGCACTGTTCGATTCACTGACGGTCTTCGAGAACGTGGCGTTCCCGCTGCGTGAAAAGCTGCGGTTAAACGAGGTGGAGGTCACTCGGCGTGTTGCGGAGAAGTTGGAACAGGTCGGGCTGGCCGGGATGGGGCATAAGTTCCCTGCCGAGCTCAGCGGAGG
This sequence comes from Nitrospira sp., assembly GCA_039794465.1. Lineage (GTDB taxonomy): Bacteria > Nitrospirota > Nitrospiria > Nitrospirales > Nitrospiraceae > Nitrospira_D. Next base: position 8,916 of record JAYWIP010000175.1, on the reverse strand, counting down.
AATGCGCAAACGCGCCGGCCTGGCGCGTGCCTTGGTCATGCAGCCGGAGATCATTCTGTTCGATGAGCCGACGACCGGCCTCGATCCGCTCATGGCGAAGTCGATCCACGATCTTATTACCGGCATGCAGCGAAAGTTTGGATTTACCGCAGTCATGGTCAGCCACGAAATTCCGGAGATCTTCGGCATTTCGGACTACGTCGCGATCTTGAAGCGGGGGAAAATCGCGGCGATGGCGGACCCGCTGGAATTTCAGCGGACCACCGATCCTGAAATCAGGGAGTTTATCTCAGTCGGAGGTACGGTGCCTCTGGCAGCGGCGCCCTCAGGAAGTTAGGAGAGTATCAGGATGGAAAAAACGAAGCTGGAATTGATCGTGGGAGTGTTCGTGCTGGTCGGGATTGTCTGTTTGGGCTATCTCTCGATCAAGCTGGGCAAGCTCGAGTTGATCGGCGGCGATCTCTACGAGGTCGAGGCGCCATTCAACTCGGCTTCCGGACTCAAGCCCGGCGCTGCGGTGGAAATCGCGGGGGTTGAGGTGGGGCGGGTCAAGTCGATCCTCTTGAAAAACGACCAGGCGATTGTCCGGCTGGGGGTTTATAACGATATCAAGCTCTATTCTGACACCTTTGCCTCGATTAAGACCCGGGGTATTATCGGAGAAAAGTTTCTGTCCTTATCTCCCGGAGGGGGCGGAGATCCGTTGCAAGCCGGAGACACAATCCGCGATACTGAGTCCGGCTTGGACCTTGAAGAATTGGTCAGCCAGTATGTGCACGGCAAGGTCAAGTAATTCCGCTATGCCTGCGGGAGTGATATGATCGGTGCATTGCTTGAGGAGAAGGGCATGATGATGTCGCTGGTGAAAGGCCGGACCGGCCAGTTGAAATGGTTTCTGCGTCCGCACATGGTTGCGATGGCAGCGATCCTCGCTCTGTGGGTTATCATCTTGGCGGTGCCCAGCTACGCGGGTGCTCCGACGGATGCCATGAAAGCGACGATCGATGAGGTGCTTCGCATCGTACGCGAAAATGAGCTGAAGCAGCCGAGCAAAGCCGCGGAACGCCGGCAGCTGCTGGAGCGGGTGGTGGAAGCCCGTTTCGATTATCAAGAAATGTCGCGCCGCGCGCTCGGCGCCCCGTGGAATACATTATCCGATCAGGAGAAACAAGAATTCGTCGGCCTGTTCCGGACGTTGCTCACGAATTCGTATGCGGACAAAATCGAAACGTACTCCGGTGAAGGCGTACAGTATTTGAACGAGCGTACGGAAAAAGAATATGCGGAAGTCAGGACCAAGGTGCTGTCGGGCAAGACGGAGATCCCCCTCGATTATCGGTTGATCAACAAGGTAAACGACTGGCGCGTGTACGACGTCGTGGTCGACGGGATCAGTCTCGTCAACAACTATCGTGGGCAATTCGCCAAAATCATCAGGTCGTCTTCCTACGCCGATCTCGTCGAGCAGCTCAGAAAAAAATCTGAAAAGCTTAAGGCTCCCCAACCGTAGTCGACGAGATCATGAAGCCTGTAGTGCGTAGCTTTGCGATCAGCGTCGCCGTCGTGCTCGTGGGAACTCTCCTGTCCCCGATGCCCGACCGTGTTCAGGCCGATACTCAGTATTTTCCCATCCCAGCAATCAGCACCAGCCGGAATGACGGCAGCGATTTCGGGCTCATTGTGCCCGCGCTGATGACAGGACCGGATGGGGACCTCAAATACTTGGTTGCCCCGATGGTGGTGTACAACACGATCGTCGGCACTCGGGGAACCGTCAATCTGTTCCGTTACGAGCCGGGAGGAAAGGAACTCCGAGGGATTGCGTCATGGACCGAGCGGATCGAGCGCAAATTCATGTTGAGTTATGTGGATCCTGGGCTCAGTAATGGACGGTATAGCATCGGGTTCAGTGCCATGCATTTTAAGAATGCCACGGTACGATTTTTCGGGCTCGGGCCGACTACGCACAAGGATGACGAAACGAACTATACGGCCTCCGAGACCAGAGCCAACTGGAAGTTCGGAATTTACCTCAATGAGGTGACACAGATTGCGGTCAGCCAGCGGTTCAGGCATATGCAGGCGATCCAGCAGGGGGCCACGGACCTCGACTTTACCGGGGACATGTTCCCGAATGTGTCGGGGGTCGACGGCGCGACGATTCTCGGGGAGCGGATCAGCTTCCATTATGATACGCGCAATAATCTGGTGACGCCGACCGATGGGATGGCGGTCACGGCCTATGCCGAAATCAACCATAACTTCCGTCGGGGTGCGGAGCCGATGTATTCCCGATATGGCCTCGAAGTGAAGAAGATGTTCGCCAGCGAGTCCAAACGGGCGATTCTGGTGATCCGCGGAGATCTGCAAGCCACGCTTGGCACAGATGTCCCGTTCTTTGAGCAGAGCTCGTTAGGTGGGCAGAACAACCTGCGTGGCTTCGGTGTCGATCGATACATCGATAAGCAATTGATTGCGTTCAGCGTTGAAGAGCGGATTCATATCTTGCGGGCCCGTCTTGCCGGAGTCATGGCGGATTTTGAGCTTGCGCCGTTCCTCGATACCGGACAGGTGTTCAACTCGTTCAAGAATGTGAGCTTTAAAGACTATCGCATCACTCCGGGTGTCGGGTTTCGGGGGATCATCCGGCCTAACGTCGTGGGGCGGATTGATTATGGGTTCAGCAAGGAAGGTGGAGTCATTTTTGCCGGCCTCGACTTCCCGTATTAGTTCAGGAAGAAGGGCCTGCTCCGCCGTCGACCCCTGCCAAACTCTTGACATGGTGGAATGGTTGTGTGAGACTCAGATCCGAATATTCATTTCATCACGTGCCTGCGTAGGTGTTTCCTCTCGACGCTCGTTCTTCATGCAACGCCCGAGTGATCAGATAACGAAGGAGAGTATGTCATGTCGATCCTGAAAAGCATCCACACTCCAGCCGACTTGAAGCGCGTATCCCCTGAGCGGTTTCCGGCGTTGTCTCAGGAGATTCGTGAACAAATCATCAGCGCGGTCTCTGCGGTCGGCGGGCATCTCGCTTCGAACCTGGGTGTGGTGGAGCTGACGGTCGCGCTGCATTACCTGTTGGACACCCCTACGGACAAGATCGTCTGGGACACCAGCAACCAGAGCTACGCCCACAAGCTGCTCACCGGCAGACGGGAGCAATTCCATACCCTTCGGCAATACGGCGGATTGAGCGGGTTTTGCAAGCGGGAGGAGAGCGACTTCGATACGTTCAACGCCGGGCATGCCGGTACCGGGGTGTCCGCCGCGTTTGGGATGGTCGAGGCGCGGGAGCAGTTGGGACAGAAACACAAGGTCGTCTGCGTCGTCGGCGACGGGGCGATGACGGCGGGGATGACGCTCGAGGGGCTTCACCATGCCGGGGGATTGGGCAAGGACTTCTTGGTGATCTTGAACGACAACCAAATGTCCATCTCCAAGAACGTGGGCGCGATCTCAGCCTATCTGAGCCGGACGATCACGGGCGAGTTCTATGGCCGGGTGCGTGAAGAGACCGGTCAATTATTGGGCAAGATCCCCCACATCGGCTCCGATATTCAAAAGCTGGCGCGCCGGGCCGAGGAGTTGGCCAAGGGCGCGATTCTGCCCGGCTTGCTCTTTGAGGAGCTGGGATTCCAATACAGCGGTCCGATTGACGGCCACAACTTTGAGCATCTCCTGCCGACTATCGAAAATGCGTTGAAGATGAAGGGGCCTGTGCTGCTCCATGTCATCACGAAGAAAGGACTCGGCTACGAACCGGCAATGAAGAATCCGGTCTGGTTTCATGCCTGCCCGCCCTTTGTGCGCGAAACTGGCGCTCCAGCTAAGAAGGCGGCGCGGCCTTCGTACACGGCGATTGCGATGGATGCGCTGGTCAAACTGGCCCGCGAAGACAAGCGAATCGTGGCCATCACGGCAGCGATGTGCGAGGGAACGGGGCTGACCGCCTTCGAGAAGGAATTTCCGGACCGCCTCTATGATGTCGGCATTGCCGAGCAGCATGCGGTGACGTTTGCGGCCGGATTGGCCACACAGGGGGTCAAGCCGGTCGTCGCCATGTACGCGACGTTTCTCCAGCGCGCCTACGATCAAGTCGTGCATGATGTGGCGACGCAAAATCTCCCGGTCACGTTTTTTATCGACCGTGGCGGACTCGTTGCCGAAGATGGAACCACGCATCACGGCGCGTTTGATTATGCCTATCTCCGCCATGTCCCTAATATGGTCGTCATGGCTCCCAAAGATGAAAACGAATTGCAACACATGGTGAAAACGTCTGTGCAGTACGATGGTCCGATATCTCTCCGGTACCCGCGCGGCGTCAGTCTTGGTGTGAAGATGGACGAGGCTCCACAGGCCTTGCCGATCGGCAAGGGGGAGTTGCTGAAAGAGGGGACGGATGTGGCTATCATCGCCATCGGGGTGTCGGTATGGCAGGCCCATCAGGCTGCGGAGCGGCTCAGCCAGGAAGGCGTGTCCACCGCCGTGGTGAACGCCCGCTTTGCCAAGCCGCTGGATCAGGAACTCATCACGAGTGTGGCGAAACGGGTCCGCTACGTCGTCACCGTCGAAGAAGGGTGCCGAATGGGCGGGTTCGGGTCCGCGGTGCTTGAATCCCTTTCCGAGGCCGGCATCACCGGGTTGATGACAAAGGTGCTGGGCCTGCCGGATTGGTATATCGAGCAGGGCCCGCAGGATTTGCTGCGCGAACGGTATGGACTGACGGCCGAGGGGATTTATCAGAGCGTGAAAGAGCTCATCGGCAGTGCGCCGGCCACGAACGACCGGTTCACCGGTGTGGCAGCAGCAGGCCATCTCCCGCACGGAGATGAGCAGGGAAGCTGAACGCGAACCGCCCATGCACATTACCAGGCGCAAGACTCGGCAAATCCAGGTCGGCAAGGTCAAGATCGGTGGCGACGCCCCGGTGTCGGTCCAGTCGATGTGCTCGACCGATACGCGCGATGTAGCCAAGACCGTCGAGCAAATCACACAGCTCGAAACCGCCGGATGCGAACTCATCCGCGTGGCCGTGCCGGACGAAGTAGCGGCGGCCGCTCTCCCGAAGATCAAAGCCGCGATGACGGTGCCGTTGATCGCGGACATCCATTTCGATCATCGTCTCGCATTGCAAGCCGCAAAGATCGTCGACTGCGTCCGTATCAATCCAGGCAACATCGGCGCCTGGTGGAAAGTCGAAGAAGTCATCAAGGCGGTCAACGACAACGGGATTCCGATCCGTGTGGGGGTGAACGGCGGATCGCTCGAACGGCCCTTGCTGGAGAAATACGGCTGGCCCTCCCCCGAAGCCTTGGCCGAATCGGCATTAAACGCGGTCCGTTCGCTCGAGGATGTCGGATTCACCAATATGAAGGTGTCGCTCAAGGCATCCGATGTCCACCATGCGATCGATGCCTACTATCTCTTTGCCATGCAGTCGAACTATCCGTTGCACATCGGCATCACCGAAGCCGGCACGGCTATGACCGGCGCAGTGAAGTCGGCCATGGGCCTTGGATATCTTCTCTCGCAGGGCATCGGGGATACGTTGCGAGTGTCACTCGCCGCCGATCCGGTCGAAGAAGTGAAGGTCGGCTACGAGATTCTGAAGTCACTTGAGCTGCGCCACCGTGGGATCAACGTTATTGCCTGTCCGACTTGCGGACGAGTTGAGATCGACGTGGTCCGCATGGCGAACGAACTGGAACAGAAGCTGGGCCACATCAAGACGCCGTTGAACGTGTCGGTACTCGGTTGTGTCGTCAACGGGATCGGCGAGGGGAAGGAAGCCGACATCGGCATCGCCGGTGGAGAGGGCAAGGGCATCCTGTTCAAAAAAGGCAAGCTTGTCCGAAAAGTCCCGATGGAAGAATTGATGGACACACTGATTGTGGAAGTCGAGCAGCTCGCAAAGGAAAAAGAAGCCGAAGGAAACGGAGAAGTGGTGGCGCCTGCGGATACGAATGGTTGGGAATCACTTGCCCCGCAGTCTGACCGTCCTTCGACCCTCGGGAAAGAAATCCCAGTATTGCCCCACCGATAAGCGCGTGTCGAGCGACATCTTTCCAACGGTTTGAATTCACTCCCCGGTACGTTTCCCCCGCGAAACGATTGACGCGCTCATGCGGGTCATGTATCTGTGCCCTCACGCCATGGAATCGAAACCCGTGCTCCAATGGATGAATGAGTTCGTGAGGTCTGCCCTTTTTGCGCGCCTGGTAAAAATCGGCCTCGCCGTTGCCGCGTTGGTGCATGGCTACATCATCTCTTTCGGGCGGTCATTTCATTTTCGGGATATCGATATCCATCGGGAGATCGGGCGGCGGTTTCTCACCGGCGATTATCTCTACGCCAACGACTATTGCTACATGTATTTGCCGACCACCGGCATTTACTTCGCGCCCCTACTGATGCTGGAAAGAAACCCAAGCCTGGCTCTGCGCTACGCTGTCGCCATCGGATGCTTGGTCCTTACGACCATGCTGTTCCACCGAATGCTGTGTGGCACCTCGGATTCGAGAAGTTGGAGCCGGCTCTTGGTGGGGGTGGGCGCAGGCGTATTAACCTTGCAATTTATCTTGAACGATCTCGATGACGGCGGCCCGCATCTCATTCTGCTCGGCATTCTGACCGGCGGGATCTATGCGATATGGGCAGGGAGAGACCGGCTCGGCGCGGCCTTGATTGGGCTGGGGATTGTACTCAAGATTACCCCGGGGCTCTTCATCCTGTTGTTTATCTGGAAACGGCAGTGGCGGCTGGCTTCATACACGGTACTGGCGACGGTGCTCTGGATCATCTTGCCGGTCCTGTACATGGGGCTTACGAGTTGGTGGGATCATCACCTGGAATGGACGAACAATGCGGTCTTGTCCGTGCTTGACCGTCAGCGAGAGGGCCGGCAAGAAAATGAGTTGCAAAAGGCCAATCTCTCGCTTCGGCACACGATGCTGCGATACCTCGTGACGTATCCGAAGACCCATCGGCTTCGGCAAGTAGACCGTGCCTACACACCGGTGCTGGATCTGCCGCCACCGGTCGCCAACGCGATTGTCGGGGTGGCCGCGCTTGGCCTACTCGTTCTGTTCGCGCGGTCCAGTGGTCGTGTGTTTCAAGGTCCCGGAGATCCCTTGTGGGCACGGGATTGCGCGGGGACCTTGATGTTGGCCCTCTTTCTCTCTCCCATCACCTGGGATCAGCATCTGGTGTGGATGATTCCGGCGGCGGTGGTCGTCGTGGCCGCCGCGGCCCGGTTGTCAGGCAGCTTAGGCCGCATGGGGTATGCCATGTTGGCTGTCTATACGATCCTCGCGATCGTGCTGAATTACGAAGTGGTGGGCTCGGCCCGATGGGAAGCGTTGAAGAGCTTTCATCACCTCGGGATCGCTATGCTGATCCTGTACGGGCTTCTGCTTCACAGTCATCGCTCCATGGAGAGCCTTCAACCACCCTTCGGGAAGACTCAGCCAGAGTCGTCGGGCATGGTTGGCCAAAGCTGACGCGCGTACGCCGCCAGCCTTGATCTTGTGTTGTGTTCCCGAAAACGAACCGACTATAATGCCGCCTCCGCGAGGCGCCGTACCCAAGTGGTAAGGGAGCAGTCTGCAAAACTGCGATGCGGCGGTTCGAACCCGCCCGGCGCCTCCATACCCCACTTCGTGCGACCCCGCGGCTCTTCGGCGTAGCCTCCCTTCGATTCACGCCGCGGGATAGACACCTCCAGTATTTTTGTCCATTCGGTTGACCCGCGCGCTCTTCATTTATACCCGTTACCCGGCATTGCGTTTCGTATTCCCGCAAGGAAATTGACGTGTGTTGACGGGGATGTTAGAATCCGACCCGTTTGTAAGCTTCCCAGTCCGGCGGGGATTCGCCGCCGTTACCGCTACAGATTGAGCAGAAGGAGACCGGAATGGCCGTTCCCGTATCTCAGATGTACACTGTTGCCAGCTATGTCCTCTCGAAGAAACTGAAGGGCATCAAGCGGTATCCTCTGGTATTGATGCTCGAACCATTGTTCCGCTGCAACCTGGCTTGTGCCGGCTGTGGCAAGATCCAGTACCCCGATCACATTCTTGATAAACGATTGACCCCGGAGCAGTGCTGGGCTGCGGCAGAGGAATGCGGTGCGCCGATTGTCGCAGTTCCTGGCGGTGAGCCGCTCATCCATCCGGAGATCGGGCGGATCGTCGAGGGGTTGGTGGCGCAGAAGCGGTATCTCTATGTCTGTACCAATGCCATTCTATTGGAGCGCAAACTGAAAGAGTTCAAGCCTTCGCAGTATCTGACCTTCAGCGTGCACATGGACGGATTGAGGAACGAGCATGATCTGGCGGTCTGCCGAGACGGGGTGTACGAGGTTGCCGTCAAGGCAATCAAGGAAGCATTGAGGCTGGGCCACCGGGTGACGACGAATACGACGCTGTTTGACGATGCGAATCCGGATCGGGTGCGCCAGTTCTTCGATGAAATGATGGCCCTCGGCGTCGAAGGCATGATGATTTCGCCGGGTTATAGCTATCAAAAAGCTCCGGATAAGCAACATTTCTTGAAGAAGGCCAAGACCCAAGAGCTGTTCTCAAAGATCCTCAGCCGGCCGAAGGGATCTTGGAAGTTCAATCAGTCGCCGCTCTTCCTGGATTTCCTGATGGGGAAGAAAGAATATCAGTGCACGCCCTGGGGGAATCCCACATACAACGTGTTCGGTTGGCAGAAGCCCTGCTATCTCTTGCAGGAGGGGTATGCAAAAACCTTCCGCGAACTGTTGGAGACCACCGAGTGGCAGAATTATGGCACGAATAAGAACGAGAAGTGCGCTGAATGCATGGTCCATTGCGGGTATGAGCCTTCGGCGGTGAGCGATACGTTTGGCACGGTGTCAGGTTTTGCACGCACGGCGAAATTGAC
>JAYWIP010000174.1:0-8385 GCA_039794465.1 Nitrospira sp. | reverse complement strand
ATGGGGCCGCGGTGGAGGACTGATAGACAAAGAGGCCTTGTTTGGTGGCCTTAAATGTGAGCTTCGCTTCTTTCCCGGGCTCCGCACTGACCAAAGCGGCTCCGTCGGTGGCTTTACCGAAGTCAAGATTGTGACTCTGCTTACTGTCCTTCTTGTTCTTAAAATTGACTTCAACCGTATCGCCCACCATGACGCGGATCATGGGCGCTGGCACCATGCCATTGATCCCCCAGAACTCATACCTATTATCATCGCTGATCTGACCGACCCACTCGGACGCTTCCAGGTTGACCACGACGGTGGCGGGCTGGGTTCGCGTGATGGGAGGGGGGGCCTTGGGTGCCTTTAGCAGTTGAGCCTGGATGGTCTCCGCCGACACCAGCCCTGCATTGATGGCAAAACACGGAGCCATGACCAATGCGCTGATGAATCCGGCATGACGCATGTTATGGAAGAAACTCTTAGGCATGACGCCTCCTTTAATTTTTGATGACGCTCGTAGATGGCCTCGTTGGCTGGATCCGTTAATCTACCTTCAGCAGACCAAAGGCGCCGAGGTCCTTTCGATTGCCCACTGGGTCAACGAGGGTATAGGTGCCAGCCGTCTTGACTTTAAACTCGACCATCACCGCGCCACCAGTAGGAACCTTGGTCACCTTGACATTTTCCGCCGGTGGCGCGGTCAAGGAACCCTCGGTGTAGACCCTGTCGAACGGCTGCTCGAGGAGTTGAAAAGAGTCGACAAAGTTTGGTCCTACGTTGGTGAAGAAAATCCGAACGGTTTCCCCCGCCTTGGCTTTGAGGGGATTCTTGACCATCGAAGTCATATGGCCGTTATAGACCACATGGGAAGGACGCTCATCTAACCCAGCTTCGTACGAAAATTCCATCGTCTCGCCCTTCTCAGCACCCTCTTTCGTGTAAAACTCGCTTTGCGTGATCTGATACTCCTTGTCGACAGGCTTCAACCCACCAGCCGGCTCCACGACGATCGTGCCGTACATGCCATTCGCAACGTGCTCGGGAATGGACGGCGATGCGGTGGCGCAGTGATACATAAAGATGCCGGGAATGATCATCTTAAACCTTCCACCGCTCTCCTGCCCTGGCTCGCTATTGAGCAGGCTCGCCCCGCCGCCTGGCCCCGTGATCGCATGGAAGTCGATATTGTGGGATTCCTTGCTGTTCTTGTCGTTCTTCATGCGAATTTCAACCGTATCGCCCACCATGACGCGGATCATGGGCCCTGGCACGTGCTTATTAAAACCCCAGAACTCATAGTTGTTATCGTCGCTCAGCGGACCGAGCCACTCGTCCGATGTCAAGTTGACGAGGACCGTGGCGGGCTGGGTTCGCGTGATGGGAGGGGGAACATTGGGCGCAAACGCTAGTTGGGCTTTGATGGTCTCAGCCGACACGACGCCTGCATGGATGCCGAGATAGGGAGTCATGATAAATGCGCCGACTAATCCAGCCGTGCGCACACAACGAGAAAAACTAATAGACATGGTGCCTCCTTAGATTTTGGACTGCCCCGAGAGTGTCTTCTCTCATACGACGCGGGATGAACCGAATGGTTGCAGCCCCGGACCAGGGCATTGTCGTTACCCCGCCTGCTTACGGTTTGTAACACGAGTGGTCGTGCGGCTTGCCGCCGTTCGAGAACATGTTCTCAAACGCCATCACATGCCAGATCTGCTCCTCGGTCAGGCTGTTCTTAAACCCTTTCATTTTCGTCTTCGGGATCCCTTCCGATATCCGCCAGAACCAGTACGCGTCGGACCACCGGCAGATATTTTTCGGATCACGCATGTCCCGCGCACCCTTCTTGACCGGTTGCCCGTCCTTGCCATGGCAGCTGCCACAGTTGACGTTCGGATTCACGTCGCCCTTGTAAATCTGCTCGCCTTCTTCGATCGCCTTCGGATCCGTCCACCCGCCAGCCGGCATTTTTTTGTCTGCATACTCGGCTGGAACCGGGGGCAAGGGGGGATCATCATCCGCGAACGCCATGCCTCCCGACAGAATCAGAGCACTTCCCATCACTACGAATGCCAGACCGAAATTCCTTCCCGCCATTCCCGCCTCCTTATTTTCCTAAAATAGTGAGCCTGGTCTACGAACGGCGTCCCGCCTGATGGCGACACGTCAGTTGTGTTCTCTCTGAGTCATCATATCGAAAATACACTCAACCTTCCATATCAATGGCAGCAGCGAGAGACCATCCAGGCACAAACACAGGCCGGGAAAAGTTGTCTACTATGCCACTTTTCTTTCGAGCGAAGCAAGGCGATGTAACATAGCAAATTACAAAGTGTCAAGAGGCCGCACTGCTCTTCAAGCACTTGCGGTCGCGCCGCCGACGGGTCTCCACACTGCACGCCTGCGTCGAACCCCGACCGAGAGCCGATACCCTGCCAGTTTCGTGTGTCCGACGTACTTGGGACAATCCACAGGGCTCAACGCCTCGCACTACATGCTTGACTAAAAAATCATTGCCTCGTGGTTGTGTGGGATTGCAGCGACGGGGTCCGAGAGTCCCGTTTGCACACCGATGCATTGACAACTTTGGCCACGTCCGTGCAAGATGACGCGCGCGGGAATTCGCTGAATCAGCTGCGCACCACCCTCTGATAGCCGATTGGTGGATCGTCGTGATGATTCGTCGGTTTCACACACAGGAGAAGGAAGCACGAGGGGTACATCAGATGCCGAACGGTACACCGATCCTGTTTCGAGTCGGTTGGTTTTCAATGATGATTGTCGCGGGTCTTGTCTTGGCCGGTTGCGACAGCACGGTGCGGCAAGTCGGCAAGTCGACGGAGTCGTCGCCTGTGGTCCGAACGGAAAGCCGGGAGAAGCACACTGACCGTACCCATGGCTTTACCGTCAAATATTATCCAACCGAATATGTGCTTCTCATGGATGACCCACATCAGGCAACCACGCAGCCGGCGGCAGTCCACCGCGTGCACCTTCAACGGAAAGACGTCGCGACAGGTCAGGTTGCAGACCATGAACCTCCGGAATTGACGATCAGCGTGTTCGAGCGATCGCCGAGCCCCTCGCTGCGCGAGTGGCTCGACTCATCCGGGCTGCTGCCTCCCGGCAGCGAGATTTCTTCGGTTCGACTGACAGGCGTGAAGGAAGGGTTGAGAGTGACCCTCCGACAGCAACCTGCCCCTAACGAGTTCGTCTATCTTGCGACCGATCAGTATGTGTACGGTCTCGTGCCGTATGGCGCCCAGGGCGGGAAAATGCTGCGGTCGTTCCGTCTGCTCCCGGATTCCTCAAGGGCTCATATGCGCCATTGATCCGGCGCGCATAAGAAGAGCCTGGCGCATGAACTATGGAGAATTTGCCAGTTGCCAGGTGAGCGCGAGGACATACCGTGCGATGTTCCGCAAAATTTCCGGATTGATCGTGTCGGCGGTGTCGGTGGGCTGATGCAGATGCGGGTGGACCCCGCCGCTTGCGATGCTGACGGTGGGAATGCCTGCCTCTTTGAACGGTCCGTCGTCGCCGCCGGACAAGAATCCGTAGTAGTCGAGCTTGCTGACCAAACCCGTTGCCCACCCTGCTTCCTTTAACGTGGATTTCTTCAACTCTGCGACACGGAGGATTAACACTCCGTCTCCCGCTCCGACATGGTCGAGGTTGACCATGGCCTTCGTTGAGCTGAGTGGGAGCACGGGTCTCGAGGTATAGAGGCGTGCCCCGAGCACCTCTCGCTCCTGTCCGCTGAATGATAGAAAGAGGATCGACCGTTGAGGATGCAGGCCGCTTTTTCCAAGAACCCGTGCAACCTCCAGCATGACGGCCGTTCCTGATGCATTGTCGTCAGCGCCAGGAAACCAGAGGCCCGCTGTACGTCCTAAATGGTCTCGATGGGCGCCGATGACGATGGCATCCGGCCCTGTCCCAGGAATCATCCCCACCACATTCGTCAGCAAGCCGTCCTCTATCGTGGTATTCCAATGGAGAGAGGCATAGTGATTGGTGAGGCGCGATTGCGCTGATGGGGCGTTATTCAGTTGTTCTTGGCATGCGCGAAGGCCGTTAGAATTGCCTTCCTCACCGTTCCCGGCGAAGAGGGTCTCAGCCAATGTCGTGCTGATCCATGCACCGGGCAGAGCTTGGTCAGGGGGAAGCTGCCCATACAATGCGCTGGGTCTTCCCGTGGCACCGCGGCGAATTTCATAGGGGCTGATAATCGGCCCTGTGGCAGTCAGATAGGCTAAGGCTCCTCGATCTCGTGCCACACGGACCTTGTCGGCGTGGCTGATAGGGCTTGGGTAGTGGTCCGGCTTTCCACGCAGGAAGAGCACGATGCGGCCCTTCACATCGACGCCGGCGTAATCGTCAATTCCCTGAGCGGGATCGACAATGCCGTACCCGACGAAGACAACCTGACCCTGGAGATCGGCAGAGGGGGAGTCAAAGACCGGGAAGTAGTCCTTACTCAGCTGCGCTGTGACCAACTGGTCCGCTGCGCCGGTGCGAACAACCGGGTCTGGTCCAATCAGTGGCGTGGAGACCATTGAGGCCATGATGCCAACTGGCTCTTCCTTCCCGGCCCCGGGAGATGGAACAGCGATCCCCTTGTTGTCAATGCGCGGCAGTTGTACCCCTGCCGAAGTCAGTTCCTGTGCAACCCATTGTGCGGATTGCAGGTCATTGGGGGATCCGGCTTGCCGTCCGTTGAACGCCGGGCTGCTTAACGTGCGCACGTCGGCGAGCATCCGCTCGCTCGACAGGCTCTTGAGTGCATCAAGCCATGTAGGCTGGTCTTCCTCCGATTGCGCGTAACCTCGGCTCGCCAACGGAAGCAGCGCAAGGATGATTCCCAGGAAAATGATCACAACAACGGAGGGGGAGCAACTGCGCGTCGAGCCGTTCATACAGTGAACCTCTTAAAATGGCACAGAACTATAACATAGACTGACTCGTCAACTAACGCGCGAACAAAGTAGAACCGCCTTGCATCTGGTCAACCAAATGCAAGGCGGTTCATTCTTTACGAGACTCTCAGAAGAATTCGAGGTTAATCCTTCTGGTCCTCCTCCTCGTCATCATCTTTCTTCTTCTTTTCGACCTTCGCCACCGGTTGGCCCTGCGCCAAGCTGGCGTTCAGATCGTGCTCCGGAACTTTCTTATGCACCAGATTTTGGTGGCAATCGATGCACGTGGCGCCTTCCGTCTGCATTTTTGCATGTGCAGCCTTGGCTGACGCACCTGGGGCTTTCACGTTCTTGTGGCAAGCCCTGCACGTGAGACTGTCCCACTCCTTCAGTTTCATTCTGGCTCTGAAGGCCGCCTCTGGACGATGCTCATTGAATTTTTCCACTGTCGAGTAGTCGGTGGTAAATTCCTTAATGAGGAAGGGTACCCCATCGACCACGTGCGTGTAGATGGCTTTGTGGAAATTCCAGAACCCTTGAGGCACATGGCAATCCTTGCAGCCAGGATCTGCGCCGAGCGCGCCCCAATGCGAGGACTTCTTCAGCTCCTCATAGGGATAAATTTCTGAATGGCAGCTGATGCAGAACTCGGTTCTCGAGACCGCTGCCTCTCCACCAAACACCACCGCGATCAGCAAAATGCCGACCACTGCTCCGACAATAAACGTACCGGCCTTCCCTGACATTACTCCTCCTCAGCCTTGTCGGACTTTACGGGTGGCTTGGCGTTCTTCTGGAATTCCTCGTGGAATTTCGGCGTTGGAGGGCCAGTGAACGTCCCGGCGAGTTTGAAATGCGCATGCATGGCCTTGTCGTCTCGCACATACTTCTCAAAATCAAACGAGTACTTCTTGTCGACGGTCGGGGTAAAGGGCGTATAGGGCTTCTTCGCACCCTTCCAGGGCGACCCTTCATAGTTCAGGTGACAGGCGCTGCACTTTTCGACGAATTCAAAGTCCTGTCCGGCTTCAGCCAGGGACTCACGAGGGGTTTCCTTCTTAGACTTTTCAAAGGCTTCACCGGCCTTGCGGTGAATCTTGCGATAATCGCTGCCTGCTCCGTGGCAGGATTCGCAGCTGACACCAATGAGAAACTTGTCCGGGTCCTCAACCGTGTACCCGCCCTCTTTCCCCCAGCCGGTGACGTGGCAGCCCACGCAATCTTTGTCTTTGGTGTAATCCTTCTTAGGGTCAAGTTTTGCCTTGACCATGGCCTCGTCTTTTTTCTTCCCTCTTGTGGGTTTAAGCGACTCCATCGCCTTGGCATGAAGGGTCTTGTCCCACGACTCGCCTTCGCCTTTGTGGCAGTTATAACACTTCTTCCTGCCTTCAAAGGTTCCTTCAGCAGAAGCAGTTCCGACAAAGACGGCGAATAACGCCGTAGCGGCAAGTGCAATTGTCAGACGATGATTCACGGTAGCTCCTTTCTCCTATAAAAACGATTTGTTAGCATGCTGACAAATCATCTGAATTTTATTTTATCGTGACCATCCAAGATTTACAATAACGCCATTCTCATTTTTGACACCCAGGGCATCAATTTTTCGAGGGCTCTTTCGAAGGAATCTTATACACCAAATAGCCTCCCTCTTTATAGACCATCTGGAGGGGTTCGAAATCGAGAATGAGAGAGGTCGTCATGGGCAGCATTTGTGCGAGCAGGGTTTTCGTGCTTTTATCATCTGTAAGGAAGTAGGCGCGCATGATATTCCCCGAGAATCCATGTACCGTATGGGCGGTAAATTTGTTGTCCTCTTCCCAACGCTTCACCATCGCGTTGAGTCCATGCACATCGCCGCTCCCTTTCACAGGGAAGTCCTTATAGGAAACACCAATACGATCAGGACGAATCAGTCCAAGTTTATAGATGTCTGCGATGTGAACCACGATATACCCTTCGCGGCCTCCTGCCAATTCACGGAGCATTGCTACGCCCTCTGTTGGCTCTGACGACAACGCATCAGCAAATCGTTGGAACTTCCGCTGCTCTTCCTCGCTAGGCGGAGCCCCCCAGAAGTCGCTTTCATACTTCTTGATCGCCTCCGTTCGAGCCTTCCAGACTGGTGGCATAATGAGAGGCTCACTATGCTGGGACGTGAAGACCGGATCTAATCCGGTGAGAAGCTGGATCTGACGCGAGGTGTCCCACCAGGCCAGAATAGCCGCATCCTTGGGCATATGTTTGGAGATGGCCGGTGCCAAGATGGACAGCTCGGAGAGTTTCGTATCGAGAAAGATCATTGGTTCGCCGACGTGATTTTCCCATCCGACCATCACTGGCTTCATATTTTCTCGGCGAGCAATATACCCAGTGGCTATCGATTCCTCCACGCCCTCTACGTGTATCTCTTGTTTACTGATTTTGAGGTCAGGCCAAGCACCGAATTCAAGCTTCGGAAACTTTTCTACCCCGCCCTCTTCGACCAATTGATATTTATACGGTGATGGACCCGGATCGAACCATAAAAATGCAAACCAAATAAGCAATAAAAAACCTCCCGCCACCAGAATGACTCCTAGTGACGGGAGGATTTTACTGCTTGGCCGCGTCAGCGCTGATTCCATCGTCTGTGCGGCACTCACTGTTACTTCTGGTTCTTCTTACGTCTGCTCCATCCGGCGAGGGCCAGCGTTCCGGTCAGCAGCATCCCGCCGCCCAGACTGCCGAGCGTCAGTTTCCCGTCCGTGCTGTCGAAGTCCAGGAGCCGGCTCGTCTTGCCCTTTTCTTCGAGCTTGGCCACCCGCTCCATCAGGAGCATCTTGTCCTTGAGCTTGGTGTCCTCGTCCATGATTTCGACATAGGCCCGGTTCATCGCGGCCCAGCCGACCGTATAGGTGAACCCCGGATATTGGTGCGCCAGAGCCACGTGCAATTGCACCAGATGGTCTTCCGCCATCTCGAAGAGCTTGAGCTCGATGGCGGTCGGGCTGTTGTTCTTGGACCAGTAGATCTGCCAGAACTGGTCGAACAGCGCCTTCGCCGGGGCCGGCGGGGCCGGCCGGTTGGTCCTCTGCCCGGTCAGGAGGCGCGCCTCGAACTGTTTATGCACGACGTTGTGCGCCTCATCATACTTATCGAGGCCATGGCTCGTGCCTTTGTCGATAAACTCCAAGTAGGCGCGGGCGAAGGTCTCGGAATGGCACGTGGTGCAGGTCTTGACCCACGCCTCGTACCGTTGCATACCCCAGGCGTCAAATACAGCCTCGCGAATGCCCGGCACGAAGGGATAATTCGCCCAGCGAACCTTACGCACCGTGTTGTGGCTGAATTTCCCTTGGTACTCGAAATGACAGCTCTGGCAGGTCGGGAACTTCTGCCCGCCCTTCACCACCATGTCCTTGAGCTGTAAATTCCAATTCCATCT
Organism: Nitrospira sp.; assembly: GCA_039794465.1. GTDB lineage: Bacteria > Nitrospirota > Nitrospiria > Nitrospirales > Nitrospiraceae > Nitrospira_D. The sequence continues at coordinate 60 of JAYWIP010000174.1, read as the reverse complement.
GCTCTTCGAGGCCTGATAGCCCAATCCATGTTGGGAGCCGTTGTAGGCCTCCCAGTTGAT
>JAYWIP010000173.1:0-3213 GCA_039794465.1 Nitrospira sp. | reverse complement strand
TGGAACGAACTCGGGCGGCCGCGCACTCGGGCAGGGCCTTGTCACGCTTGCGGTTCTTGCGAGAACCTTTTGCCACGTCTGCCACCAACCCGAAGCGTATGCTGGTTGTATAGCTTACACGCGAAGATCGTTGTCGTGAAGCGCGATTCTGGTTTCGCGGGCCAGGTCGATGAGAGAGGCGCAGAACGTCAGCAGGGCCGCCATGAACAGGATCGCGACACCGTACTCATGGGCCACGTTAAGAAGCGCACTGATGAAAGCAACAATGATGATCAGGGCCGTCAATATCGCTGACAGAATGGAACAGAACAGCGCTCTGTTCAAAAGGGTGGCTCGGCACTTGAGACGCGGCAGATCGGCCTTGAGCAATGATTTCGAGGAATCACTCTCGGGGATGCCGTGAATGAACTGCGACCGATCGATCACCCGGTTGATGCGGGAAATAAGCACAGAAATGAAGGCCGCGACCGCTCCGAGCAGGAAGGCCGGGGCGGCCACGTTGCCGATGATCCGTGCCAGTTGGTCGATCGAAGGCGTCACCGGCACCAACTGGATCACACTCTCCATCTCTTTGCTCGACTCAAATTCTTCAGGTGTCGCGAACGCGCCGGATGGGTGGGATCTTGAACGTACCGTCCTTCAGAGCAGCCTTGGGCTGGTAGACCCGGACGCTGAGATTGAAGGGCAAGCTCGGCGGACAGGGAAGCCAGTTCGACTCTTTCTCGGGACCTGGTGATTGCGCCTGGATGTAGATGTCGAGCGAGCCGTCCGGACTGTATTTGATCGGCATCGCCGAGGTTATGCCGTAGCGGTTGATCGCGTTCCGGACATAGAAATTTTCGCGATAAGGTGAGACCGACCAAACCCCGCTTTCCGAGGGGAATATCTCGTCCTTCTCCAGGTGGAGCACATACTTCGCCGCGCCATCCAGCACGTTGCCATCGCCATCGACGAAAGCGCTGGGATAGACCGCGTCATCCGATGTCAACGCACCCAATCCGAACCAGGCAACGAATGCCCGGGTGGTGTAGTCGGTCCCGAAGCGCCCGATATTGAGCGGGTTTTGCCAGCCGTTCACAGTCGGTGCCGTGTAGGGGCCCGTTTCAAGTTTGTACCAGACCTCCGCCGGCGCCCGGTTGATTCCCCGCAGAACGTCGGGATCGACCTTGGTCGAGTCGAAGTCCTTGCCGACCTCGATCCCAATCCGCCTCAACTTGTCGATGGTTTTTGTGTCGTCGGGGTAAGGCGGATTGTCCTTCAACGCGGCGGCGAGCCGCCTAAAGAACATCTCACCGGTCATGAGCCGCACCTGATCATAGGGCGTCGCCGTTGTATCGACGCTGGTGTCGATCGGCACATCCGAAGGCGGTGTATAGGGCTTGCCCCAGGCACTGAGCGGAGTCAGCTTCAGTTGATCCTGCAGCTTGTTGATCGCGGCGAATTCCTTGGGGCTATCACATGCGATCTGAACCAGGACGGATGCATAGCGTGTCGTTGAGCGGAATGTCTGCTTGATGCCGTTGGGCGTAACACCGTTCCATTTCGGGCCGACGATGAGGAAGTCTCCCGCGCCAGTCCCCGTCGTCCGGCTTCCCGCTGAGGCGAAATCGTCGGTCCACATGTTGAGCGCCTGCATGACGATGTAGCGCCCCTGAGTGTCGGGCTGCGAATAGACAAACGGCTCCTTGTCCAGGTCGATGAACGAAAAGGCCCAAAGGGAATTGACGCTGATGCGAACGCAGTCTTTGAAATCCGGATCGACATAGGTCCGCATCCTGCCGAACTGGTTGATGGGCGCCTTGTACTGCTCGGATTTCGAGGTGGCCGTCATTACCGCGCGCGTTGCGTCCATCATGACGAGGGGAAATCCATAGACATAGCATTCCAGCGCAAGGACGTAGGCCAACTCCTCCTCGACGTCGCCCTTCAGATCGTGGAGTGCGCGCCGCAATGGGCCGGCGGCTTTGCTGCTTAAGGGTAGCAAGGCGCCGCCCAGCCCGGCGCCCAGCGCCGTTGCGATTAAATCGCGACGACGAAAGGAAATCGTTCTTCGTTCGGCAGTAGACATGATCGACCTCCAGATCGTTGCAAGGTATCGGGGCGGGATCAGTTCCTTCGCCCCGATTGACAATCACTCGCGCGCCGCGGCCAGTCGACTTCCCAGTCAGTCGCTGGCTTTCTTGACGGCGTCCTGCATGGCCTTACGATCTTGCTCAGCAAGTTGCTCCGGGCCGATCTTTATGGTCAGCTTGTCGATGGTGCCTGTGAATTTGAACGGAAGCGTATAACTGTCATCCACCGGCGTACGGGTGTCCATTCCAACGTCGAAGGACTCATCGATCGCCATCATGAATGGAATCGTGTGCTCCATCTTCTGTTGCGCTAAAACTTTTCCGTCGACCGAAAGCACACCAGATCCACCCTTGCCCAGACCTGGCCCATCGTATTTGAAGTCGAACACGATGGTGTGTTTGCCAGGCTCAAGCGACCTGCCCAGCCAGTCTTCGGCTCCGACACCGCCTTCCCAACGGTATCTCTTCAGGTTCAGCAAGTTGTAGACAAACACCGGCTTGCCCTTGAGCAGGTAGAGGCCATAGCCACCGAACCGACCGCCCAAAGTTGCGATCATGCCCTCGGCGCCGGCGCTCGGCATCGTGATTTGTGCTGTGATCGTGTAGTTGCGGTTGAGCAGGCTCGGCGCGTTGCCAATTGGAATATCCACATTCTCGCCGATGTAGGTGAATTCCGAACGCCCTGCGGTCCCGCTGGGCCGTGCGGTGAGAAGACGCGGCAGGACAGAGTTGTCGAGCGGTAGCACCTGGTACTTTTTCGCTTCCGCGAGGAACAACGCCTGCATCTCCTTGAGCTTCTCAGGTTGTTTGGCAGCAAGATCGTTTGCTTGAGAGAAGTCCTCGGAGATGTTGTAGAGCTCCCACTTGTATTGCTCGACCGGCGGCAACGGCTTCGTGCCGACGAGCCACGGCGGCTCCGGCGGTGTCGTGGCCGCATACCAGCCATCGTGATAGATGCCGCGATTCGCGAACATCTCGAAGTACTGGGTCGTACGCTTCGACGGTGCGTTGGCATTTGCCTTGTCGAAGGTATACGCCATGCTCACGCCCTCAATGGGCTTCTGCTTGATGCCGTCGACCATGTTCGGCGCCTTGATGCCGGCCGCCTCGAGGATCGTCGGCACAATGTCGATCATGTGAT
>JAYWIP010000172.1:0-17589 GCA_039794465.1 Nitrospira sp. | reverse complement strand
TGCACGGCGAAGAAGCACATCTCTTGCTGGCTCTGGATGACCAAGAGCGCGCCAGCCTCCTGAAGTTCTCCTCAGCGGTGACCGCAGCGAGAAATCCTGAACACTGAGCGGACACTGGAGTCCAGGACCACCCCTGTTTCTCATCGTGAGTCGTCACGTACCGGCGCATACGATGATCAGTTTTCTCCCGCGTTCACTTGCCTGACCCGTTCTGCCGGGATGCTCAGGGCGGCCAAGAGGTAGTCCTTCAATTCCGTGTTGTATGGTTGAACGGCAAGGGCTCGCTGCATACACAGCAGCCAGGCATCGCGCTCGTCGTATCCGATGAGGAATCGCTTGTGCGCGCCGGGAATGCTGATCGGGCCATAATGCTGCTGAAACAGCTGAGGCCCGCCCAACCAGCCACAGAGGAAATAGGTCAGCTTTTTGCGCGATTCGGTGAGGTCCTCCGGGTGCATGGCTCTGATCACCTTCGCTTCCGGCAACATATCCATGTTGACGTAAAACTCATTAACCAGCTTCGTGATGCCTTCGACCCCACCTGCCGCTTCGTAGGGGGTGGTGCTGACGTTATCTTCCTGCTCGTTGCCTGCCATATGAATCCTTGATGACGTACACGGGAAAAACAGAATTAGTCTTGTTGCTTGATACGTCGCTCGTACTCATCGTGAGATCCGATCCATACCCAAATCAAATCCGGTCCGTCCTCAACGGCGAGTGCCCGGTGATGAGGGCCGACTCTCGCAGACCACAGTGTACCGACTTTCTTGAAGTGCAGCGAAGGGTGAGAGGGATTGGCCTTCAGGAGGTCGAAGTTGTGTTGGGCTAGGTTTTGGATCGCTTCTGGAAGACTCGCATAGGAAGTCCAGAACCGAGCTGTTGTACGGTGCTTCACAGGTCCTTGAGAGGCCCCTTCGCTTTTTCCGCGAGCGCTTCACGTACCAAGAAGTCCAGCTTTCCAGTCAAGGAGTCGGTTGTGATTTCCCTGTCCCACCGATCCCAATCCTTCTCTGACAACCATCGGGCAAGTTCGGCGAATTGTTCCGGGGGGAGTCTCTCGATCTCCGTTTTGAGCTCGTCTACCTTTGCCATGCGTATCCCCTTCCGTTACAGATCTGGAACGCAAATGTCCTGGTTTGGCTCCGAATGGGGCCTTCGTATCGGATCCTCAACAGTATGCCATTCTCGACGGTCATGCGCCACATCCTGCGAGTGCGAAACAGGGATATTGTGAGTTTGGCAAGCAGTGATCCAGCCTGTGTACATCAGCAAGATCAGAATGTCTTCATAATTTGCCCCAAATACGCTGATCGTCGAATAGAGCAAGCACGCAGAGTATGCGCAGCGGGTTTCTTACCTCTGATGCGATGGCCCCGGCCCTCTACGCCGTTCTTCCTTCCTGGACTGGAGGTTGTCGTACACGCAGAAGGACAGAGCCGCAGCCCCCAGCACGGCATGGAGCCCGAACACTGTCCAGAATCCATACGGCGTCAACCGAAGCGTCCAGTTCGTGGGGAAGGTCCCCCAGAAATCGCGGTGATCCCAGAAGTAGGCGACGCTCGTCAGGACCCACCCCAGCAGAAATCCCACCAGCGGCCCACTAGTTCCGCTCGTTTTCTTCCCGGTGCGCTGTGCTTCCCGCATATTCGATGAGGCACCGGCACCCCACACCAGCATCCACATCACGAACGTAAACGGCAGGAGGCCCAGGTATCGCATACCACGAGTGTATGCAGAGGAAGGCGATGCGACAAGAAATCGCCGCGTTTACCGCAGGATCGATTGGTCAATAGTTCATGGAATATTTTTGGGGCCGATGGGCTGTGGCTGGGAGGCTTATTGGATTAAGTGAAGTATCAAGATAGCCTGATCCCGCAGCTCAATGCAGATTGTCTAAGGGGGGGGGAACTGCCTGCTCTACGGGCTAGTTCTTTGTATAGAAGGGTAAGGTGTGGACCGTCGCTTCGTGTCGCGCACCGTTGATTTCCACGGTCAGAGCCGTGTCGGGCTTGGAGAAATCTCGCAGGGGGAATCCGAAGGCAATCACCTGGTTCAATTGGGGCGAACGGACGGCGCTGCTGATCCAGCCGACTTCACGATCTCCGCTGAAGAGTTTGGCGCCTTTCGGCGGGATGGCCGCATCCTTCAAAATCAATCCGACGAGGTGCCGCCGGACGTTTCCGTAGGTGTCCATCCGGGCGACGACTTCTTGCCCGGGGTAGCAGCCCTTGCTTAGGCTGAAGGCTTTGCCTTCGAGATTCGCTTCGGGCGGGACGATTTCTTCATTGAGATCCGGCCCTGCTTTCGGAATGCCGGCTTCGATTCGCAGGGCTTCCCGCGCATGAGTGCCAACCGGCTTGATACCGTATTTCGCACCCGCTTCTAAGAGCGCGGTCCATGCCGGCAGGAGGCCAGGAGCGGGAATCAAGATCTCGATGTCGATTTCGCCTGTTTCCTCAGTGCGGAGGACCAGGGCATGGCTTCCGCCGATCTGTGCGGTCACAAAGTCGATCGGTTTCAGACCCGTAACATCCACTCCAAACGCTGATCGCACCACATGAGCGGCCTTGGGTCCGCTGACCAGCAGCAGGCCCCAGCTCTCCGCGCAGTTCTCCATTTTGGCCTTGGTGCCGTAGAGGAGGAACTTGCGCAGGGCTTGAAACGTCATCTCGCCGATTTCGCCCACGTCTTCCAGCATCACGGCATCCGTTTGCATGTATAGGCGAAAATAGGTGAGCATCTTCCCCTTGTGAGTCAGGAAGCTGGAATAGCGCCCTTGGCCCGGCGTGAGCGGAAGAATGTCGTTACTGATGATGCTTTGCAGCCACTTGACGCGGTCGTCGCCCGTCACTCTGATCTTGCCGCGATGGGAGAGATCGGCGATCCCCACGGCCTGGCGCACGGCGCGATGCTCGGACGCGACGTCGCCGTAGTGGGCAGGCATGTTCCATCCGGCCGTTTCTTCGAACGAAGCGCCCAGCTGTGTGTGGAGGTTGTGGAGGAGTGAATGTTTCATCGTGTGTCCGTAAGGGGTGAAACGTGAGGCGTGTGGCGAACGGTCCGGTCAGTCAGAACCCCGGTCATGCCTTACCCCAAAGGCCTAACGTGATCAATTCATCGACCAATTCTCTTGTGCGCGCGGAAAATTCATTTCGTGAGACGATCTTGGTCACACCGAGCGCCCTGGCCCTGTTCCACGTGTCTACTTCTTCATGGTTCGCGTAGGCCAAGACCGGAATAGAATTGAGGCGCGGATCGGCTTTCAACGTCTCCAATGCCTGAAATGCGTCGACGGCTCTGTCATTCATGTCGAGGAGCACCAGGGCCGGATTGCCGCTCGACGCTTTTTCTAGGATGTCCTGCTGCGCCCGCGCTTTCTCCAGCCGGTAGCCGTCAGGAAGTAAGGCGTCGCGGACCTTCGTGTAGAAGAAGATATCGGTGATGGCAACGAGGATCGTCGTCTTGTCCATTTGGTCTGTCTTGTCTATCTGGTGAGCAGTTGTATTCATTTGTGTCCCTCGAATTGTGACTCCAGCGACCGATCCGACAGGCCGACGACTAGACAGACCAGATAGACGAGATCGACCAGAGGGACCAATTCAGTTCAACGAACTAATCAACCGTCCCAGCGCTTTCTTGGCGAGGGCATAATTCGGGTTCAGGGCCAGGGCCTGCTTGTACGAGTCGATCGCCTCCGTCCATTTGCCTTTGCGCTCATAGACACGGCCGAGATTCAAGTGCGGGAACGCCGGGCTTTCGTAGCGCTTGGCCTTCATCGCTTTCTGAAACCAGGTGATGGCCTCGTCAAACTCGCCCTTCTCAATGAGGTATGCGCCGATGTCATTGTAGGGGTTGCCGAAGTCCGGATCTTGGAGGATAGCTTTGTGACATTCCTCGATAGCCTCGTCGAGCCGGCCCATGAAGCTGTAGGTCCATCCCAAAAAAGTGTAGGCCTCGGCGGTGGGATGTGTGGCCAACGATCGCTTATACAGATTGACGGCCTCCTCTAACTCGCCCTTCATCTGCCGTTCATAGGCCTGCTGAAAGAGGGTCCAGGCCTCTCGCTTGTCTTCTTCGTGGCCTTCGCCCTGTAGTAAAAAGTCCTGAACATCCACGACAATTACCAGTGGTTGATGCCTGATGGTCGATGGTTCATGGGTTGAATGACAACCTCTTTGCCATTATCCATCGACCATTCCCCATTCCCTTACTCCTGCTTCAACTTCTTCTTAATCAGTTCCGCGCCGTAGCGTCCGGAGAGCAACATTGAGCCGAACGCCGGACCCATTCTCGGCGTGCCGTACACGGCGGCGACAGCCAATCCGATGACAAAGCAGTTGGGATAGACTTCGCCGGTCCGGTCCATCACTTCTTCCTCGGAGCGCGAGACCCACATGGCCCCGTTTCCGGGAACCGGTGTATAGAGGTTGCGTTTGTGCAGCAACTCCACCACGACGGCGTCATGGCCGGTGGCGTCCACCACGATTTTGCTCTCCAGCGCGATGGGATCGACATGGATCATATCATGGCCGGCCATCTCTGCAGTGGTGTTGTTGACGACGATGCCTTCGAGGATACCATCTTTTCTCAAGATCAGATCAACCACACGGGTCAGGTTCAGCACCTTCGCGCCCCCCCGATACGCAGCGGCAACAAGCGCGCCGGTGGCGTGGGGAGGATCGACCATGTACATGCCCTCGCATTCTTTGATCTTTTTGCAGGGCACGCCGATCTCTTCGAGGATCTCATTGGCCGGTTCGCAAATCGTGGCTTTGTTCATCAAATAGCCGCCATGCCAGAAGCCACCGCCGAGCGCAAGACTCTGTTCGACGACGAGGGTGCGGAAGCCCATCTTTGCCAGATCATGCGCGCAAATCAGTCCGGATGGCCCGGCACCGACGATGATCACGTCGCTTTCGATCAGCTGATCGAACTCTTTGTAGTATTCCCGCGCGATGTGGCGGGTGATGTCTCGTTCTCGTAATGGTGCTGGTCGTGGTTTAGCCATGCGACACCTTCTGCTTAACGGTAAATCTCTGCTCCTGTCTTCTTAAATTCTTCCGCTTTTTCTTTCATCCCGATTTGGATCGCCTGCTGTTCGTCGATGTGCTTCTGCGCGGCATAGTCGCGCACATCTTGCGTGATCTTCATGGAGCAGAAATGCGGGCCGCACATCGAACAGAAGTGCGACACTTTCGCGGCATTGTCCGGGAGGGTCGCATCGTGGAACTTTTGTGCGGTGTCCGGGTCGAGCGACAAGTGGAACTGATCCTCCCAGCGGAATTCGAACCGGGCTTTCGACAGCGCGTTGTCCCGGATCTGCGCGCCGGGATGACCCTTTGCCAGGTCCGCGGCATGGGCGGCGATTTTATAGGTGATGACGCCCGCCTTCACGTCGTCCCGGTCTGGCAGGCCGAGATGCTCTTTCGGGGTCACGTAGCAGAGCATGGCGCAGCCGTACCAGCCGATCATCGCGGCGCCGATACCGGAGGTGATGTGGTCGTAGCCCGGCGCAATATCGGTAGTCAGCGGCCCCAGTGTATAGAACGGGGCTTCATGGCAGGCCTTCAATTGCTTTTCCATGTTGACTTGGATCATGTGCATGGGGACGTGACCGGGCCCTTCGATCATCACTTGCACGTCATGGCGCCAGGCGATTTTGGTCAGTTCGCCCAACGTGTCGAGTTCGGCAAATTGCGCCTCGTCGTTGGCGTCGGCGATCGAGCCGGGCCGGAGGCCGTCGCCCAGGCTAAAGGCCACGTCATAGGCCTTCATGATCTTGCAGATTTCCTCAAAGTGGGTGTAGGCGAAATTTTCCTGGTGGTGAGCCAGGCACCATTTGGCGTGGATCGATCCGCCGCGGGAGACGATGCCGGTCAGCCGCTTGGCGGTCATGGGTACATAGGCCAGGCGGACACCTGCATGGATCGTGAAATAGTCCACGCCCTGTTCGGCTTGTTCGATCAGGGTATCACGGAAGATTTCCCAGGTCAGGTCCTCAGCCTTTCCGTGGACCTTCTCCAGCGCCTGATAGATCGGCACGGTGCCGATCGGCACCGGCGCGTTGCGGATGATCCACTCGCGCGTCGCGTGGATGTTGCGCCCGGTCGACAGGTCCATCACCGTGTCGGCGCCCCAGCGGATCGACCAGATCATTTTCTCGACCTCTTCTTCGATGGACGAGGCGACGGCGGAGTTGCCGATGTTCGAGTTGATCTTCACCAGGAAGTTGCGGCCGATGATCATGGGCTCACTCTCCGGGTGGTTGATGTTCGAAGGAATAATTGCGCGGCCTCGGGCCACTTCGTCGCGCACGAACTCCGGGGTGATCACGGATGGAATGCCGGCCCCCCAGGAGAACCCGGGATGCTGGGCTGTACCACCGTGGCCGTTGCGCGAAGCCAGTTCACGGGCGACTTCACGCGACTGGTTTTCGCGGATCGCGATGAATTCCATCTCCGGCGTCACGATCCCTTTCCGCGCATAGTGCAACTGGGTCACGTTCTTGCCGGGTCTCGCCCGCAGGGGGTTGCGGATGTGTTGGAACCGGAGCTCCGCGAGTTTCGGATCGGCGGCGCGCATGCGGCCATACATCGACGTGACGGCCGAAAGTTCGTCGACGTCCTGCCGGCTCAGTACCCAGGCGCGCCGCAAAGGAGCGAGTCCCTGGCGAACGTCGATCGTAACGGCGGGATCGGTAAAGGGTCCTGACGTGTCATAGACCGTCACCGGTTCGTTGGGAGTCGGCGCCCCGCCGTTCATCGGTTTCGTCGGGGAGAGGGTGATCTCGCGCATGGGGACACGGACGCCCTCGTTGGCGCCGCTGACATACACTTTGCGTGAAGCGGGGAAGGGGGTCGTGCTTAGTGTGGAGGTCGGCACGCCGTGCCCGTTCCCATTGCCTCTTCCATTCTCGACCGTATGGATATCCATAAGGAGATCCTTTCTTGCTGAATGAGCGATCAGCGTCCCGCGTTCAGCTGTCAGCAATCGATCCAGGTTGACACGCTATTGGCTGAATGCGGATAGCCGTCCGCACGTTCTCACAATAAAAAAGCCGCACCCCCCGGCAAGAGGTACGGCTGAATCCTCACAGTATCCGCTGTATTCCGGCTTCCCTACGCTGGTATTACCCAGGTCAGGTTGTGAGGGTCGTCCGATCGCTCGGACTCTCAGCCGCGGGGGCTCCCCTAGCAATTAGCGAGAATCATATGCTGCCCAACAAAATGAAGTCAACCGGCCATTAGACCTATGGTTCACCACGCTCTTCTACATATAGGGGGGGCTCCGAGTGTAGGGCTTCTCCCCTCGGGCGGTTCATTGAATGTGCGGGAGGGCTATCGTAGAATGTGGCTCCTTATTCCCAGGAGGGATATGTGACAATCAGTACGGCAGTACCGAAACCGATCGCTGACTACCAGGCGCTGGCGGCGGACGAATTGTTCAGCCGGACGGCTGCCGCCAAGCAGGCGCTCGGCCAACGAGTAATGATTCTTGGCCACAATTATCAGCGAGACGAAGTGATCCAGCACGCTGATTTTCGCGGCGACTCCCTGCTGTTAGCCAAGCTGGCCGCCGAACGGTCCGAGCGGCCCTACATCGTGTTCTGCGGTGTGCATTTCATGGCGGAGACCGCGGATATTCTCAGCCGATCCAACCAAACCGTGATTCTGCCGGACATGGCGGCCGGCTGTTCGATGGCGGACATGGCGGCAATCGAACAAGTCGATCAATGTTGGGAGGCGCTGGGTCAGGTGATTCCGGTTGAAGAGGCCGTCATCCCGGCGGTGTATGTGAATTCCGCGGCGGTGCTCAAGGCGTTTTGCGGAGAGCACGGCGGGATTACCTGCACCTCCTCGAACGCCAAAACCGTGATTGAGTGGTGTTGGGCCAGGCGCGAAAAGATCCTCTTCTTCCCCGATGAGCATTTAGGCCGCAATACGGCGAACAAGATGGGTGTTTCCCGCGACGACATGATCGTGTGGGACCCCTATCAGCCGAACGGCGGGAATACGCGGGATGCCATCAAGCGTGCCAAGCTGATCCTCTGGAAGGGCCATTGCAGTGTGCATCAGATGTTCCAGCCGGCGCATGTCGATCATTTCCGCAAACAGTATCCGGAAGGGAAAGTCATCGTCCATCCGGAATGCCACGAGAATGTTGTAAACAAGGCCGACCTGGTCGGGTCGACCGAATTCATTATCCGCACGGTGACCGCCGCGCCGGCCGGCACGGCCTGGGCGGTCGGGACCGAATTGAATCTCGTCAATCGCCTCAAACGCGAGCTGACCGACAAGAAAGTGTTTTTCCTCTCCTCGACAATCTGCCAGTGCGCCACCATGTTTCGGATCGACGCCGCGCACCTCTGTTGGGCCTTGGAGAACCTCGCCGACGGCCAAGTCGTCAACCGCATCATTGTCCCGGAGGACGACAAGCAGTGGGCGAAGGCGGCGTTGGACCGGATGATGGTGATCAGCTAGTAGCCATCAGCATTCAACTGTCAGCCTGTTTCCGACTCTGGAAGAATGGGCTGGTGCCGTTACCCTCCCTTCCGGTATATTCCTCAGCACGTTAGGCCAAAATTCTCCACGCCTGTACTATTTCCACGAGCTGCTGATCGCTGAAGGCTGACAGCTACGACCTGAGACACCATGGACTACAAATCGACCCTCAATCTGCCCAAGACCGATTTCCCGATGAAGGCCAATTTGCCGCAGCGGGAGCCGGAGCTGCTGGCCTGGTGGGAGGAACAGAGGCTCTATGAGCAAATCCAGGAAGCGGGCCATGGGCGGCCTCGATACGTCTTGCACGACGGCCCTCCCTACGCCAACGGCCGCATTCATATCGGCCACGCGCTGAACAAGATCCTCAAAGACATCATCGTGAAGTCCAAGACGATGGCGGGCTATCACGCGCCGTATGTGCCGGGATGGGACTGTCACGGCCTGCCGATCGAACACCAAGTCATGAAGGAACTGGGCGACAAGAAAAAAGACTTGGACGTATCGGCGATTCGCACACTCTGCCGAAACTATGCCGAAAAATACATGAAGATTCAGCGAGAAGAATTCCAGCGCCTCGGCGTGCTCGGCGAATGGCAGAATCCGTATCTCACGATGACACCGGCCTATGAAGCCACGATTATCCGCGAGTTCGGCTCGTTTGTGGAGCGCGGCGGTGTCTATAAAGGCCTGAAGCCGGTTCTCTGGTGTACCCAGGATCAGACGGCGCTGGCTGAAGCCGAGGTGGAGTACGACACCCATACGTCACCGTCGATCTATGTGAAGTTTCCGGTCGTGACGTCCCCCGCAGTACTCACCCGCACCTTCCCCGGTATCGCGTTTCCAACCGACATCAAATCGGTCTCCATCGTCATTTGGACCACGACGCCGTGGACGCTGCCGGCCAACCAGGCGGTCTGTTTGCACCGTGAGATTGACTACGCGTTCGTCCAGATCGGTGATGAGTTGCAGATCATGGCGGAGAAATTGGTGGAGAGTGTCGCCAAGGCCTGTCAGTTCGACGACTATCGTGTCGTCGGCGTGAAAAAGGGCGGAGACGGGTTCGAAGGACTGGAAACGCAACGCCCGCTCTCCACCGGCTTGTCTCCCATTCTGCTCGGCGATTTCGTGACGCTCGATCAGGGGACCGGTTGTGTACACATCGCGCCGGGCCACGGTATGGAGGACTACATTCTGGTCCTGGGCCACAATGCGAACGCTTCTCCCGGAGAAAAGCTGGAAATTCTCGCGCCGGTCGACAACGGCGGGCGATTCACGGAGGTGGTGAAGGAATTCGCCGGCCAGCATGTGTTCAAGGCGAATCCGAAGATCGTGGACTATCTGCAAGCCAACGGCCGGTTGTTGGGTCATGGGTCGTTGAGCCATTCCTATCCCCATTGCTGGCGCTGCAAGAGTCCGGTGATCTTCCGTGCGACGGAACAGTGGTTTGTGTCGATGGAGACGAACGACCTGCGTCGGGACGCGTTGGCGGAAATCGAGCGAGTGCGGTGGATTCCGGCCTACGGCCGTGACCGGATCAACGGCATGATCGAAAACCGGCCGGATTGGTGTCTCTCGCGCCAGCGTGTCTGGGGCGTGCCGATCCCCGGGTTTATGTGTGCCGCCTGTCGTACGGTGCTGGCCGATCCCGCCATCATCGAACATATTGCCGGGCTTATCGAATCAAAGGGAGCGGACGTGTGGTTTGAACGTTCGGCGTCGGATCTGCTTCCCGCAGGAACCGCGTGTGCGAGGTGCGGCGGGACAGCCTTTGAAAAGGAGCGGGACATTCTCGACGTCTGGTTCGAATCCGGCGTGAGCTATGCGGCGGTGTTGAAGCCGAGGAAGTGGTGGCCGGCCGATCTCTATCTCGAAGGGTCCGATCAGCATCGAGGCTGGTTTCACAGCGCGTTGCTGGCCGGGGTCACGATCGATCGGCGCGCGCCGTACAAAGCGGTGCTGACGCACGGGTTTGTGGTTGACGGGCAGGGGAAGAAGATGTCCAAGTCGGCCGGCAACGTGGTGGCGCCGCAGGATGTTATTAAACAGTCGGGGGCGGAGATTTTGCGTCTCTGGGTGGCGGCGCAGGACTACCGCGAAGACTTGCGTATCTCGCAGGAGATCCTCAATCACCTGATTGAAGCCTATCGGAAGATCCGCAATACCTGCCGGTTTCTGTTGAGCAATCTCTATGACTTCGACCCGAACTATTTCCGAGTGCCTTATGAGGATCTGCCTGAATTGGATCGATGGGCGCTATTACGGCTTGGTGAACTAATTCCAAAGGTTACCAAGGCCTATGAAGATTTCGAGTTCCACGCGATCTTTCACGCGCTCAATAATTTCTGTTCGGTCGATATGAGCGCCATCTACTTGGATATCTTGAAAGATCGGCTATATACCTTCCGAAAGGATTCTCACGCTCGGAAAAGCTCGCAGACAGTGTTGTTTGACGTGGTGGTGGCTCTTACGAAGTTAATGGCGCCGATCCTCAGCTTTACGTCCGAAGAGATTTGGCGAATGTTGCCAGAGGCTGCGCGCACGGGGCCCAACCGCATCAGTGTTCATTTGTCCTCGTTCCCTGAAGTAAACGCAAAGTGGATCGATCTGGAGTTGGGCAGTCGATGGGAACGGTTGCTAGAGGTTCGAGTGGCTGCACAGGCAGCTCTTGAAGAACAACGCCGAGAAAAAATTATTGGCGCGCCTCTTGAGGCCGGGATTCAGATCGAGGCAAACCCAGAAAAATTTGGTCTTCTGAAGCAGTACGAGCAAGTTTTGCCAAGTCTCTTCATCGTCTCGCAGGTGGAGTTGAAAGAAGTCCATAATCTTCCGCTTAAGCCGGATTTTCGAGTTCTTGTATTCAAGGCCAAAGGCAACAAGTGTGAGCGGTGTTGGAACTATCGGGAGGCCGTTGGCCAGGATGCCGCGCACCCGACACTCTGCGATCGGTGTCTGGAGGCCATTCGTTGAACAGTTCCCTGCTGCGCAATTTCCTGTTGGCTTCCCTCACGGGCGTTGTCATCGTGGCGGACCAGGTCACCAAGCTGTACATCATGCAGACGATGCGGCTGCATGAGTCCATTTCCGTTATTCCCAATCTCTTCAGCTTGACGTATATCAGAAATCCGGGCGCGGCATTCGGTCTCCTGGCGGGCAGCAGCAACACCTTTCGCATGGTGTTCTTTGGGCTGACGTCGATTTTTGCCCTCGGCTTGCTGGGTACGATCCTGCTCCGGATGCCGGAGCGCGATCGGATGGGCCGCCTCAGCGTAGCGGGGATTTTGGGCGGGGCGATCGGGAATTTGATCGACCGGCTACGGTACGGTGAGGTGATCGACTTTCTCGACTTCTATATCGACAGCTACCACTGGCCGGCCTTCAATATCGCCGATTCCGCCATCACAGTCGGCGTGACCTTCCTCATCATCCACTTCATGTTCGAGAAGAAAGAAGACCCGCCCCTCGCCTCGGAGACATCCAAAGTCTCATAAGCGGCAGACGTATCTCCTGTAGTGTCCGGATTGGGAAGCAAGATACGAACTATGATCGACGAGATACGTGCAAGCTACGCCGGCATCGGCACGATAAACCCGCCCTTTTCTTTCACTTGCTTCTGCTGCTCCGCCGAGAACATGTAGAGCGGTTCGCTGTGGCAGAACTGGCATTCCCTGGTGGTGACGGTCGCAGTCGGCTCGCCGATGCTGACGAGATATTCCTTGGCCAACTTGAGCGCCGTGGCTTCGTCCGTGGTCATCACGTCGAAGTGAATGCGGCCTTTCTTGCCGGTCACCCAGGTGTCGTAGACATGAATCGTATCTGAGGCCATTCCGAACACTCCTTTCAATGGAAGACCAATAAGACAATCACCCCGAGCATAATACGGTAGTAGGCGAAGGCCCGCAAGGTGTGCCGTTGGACGTAGGTTAGAAAAGCGGCGATCACGGCCCAGGCAACCAGGAACGACACGAGCATGCCGATGCCCAGGGCCAGAAAGTCCTGCTCGGTAAAGGTCGCCCTGGCCTTCCAGGTTTCGTACAGCGTCGCGGCGATGATGGTGGGAAGGGCGAGGAAGAACGAATATTCCGTCGCCACTTTCCGGTCCAGGCCGACTAACAAGCCGCCGATAATCGTCGAGCCGGATCGCGACATGCCGGGGATCAACGAAGCGCACTGTGCCAGGCCGATCCAGACGGCGTGCAGGGGAGAGACCTGTTCAAGGCTCATGACGCGGCCGGTTCGCCTGGTTGCTTCGACGGCGAGGATGATGATGCCGCCCAGGATGGAGGTTGCGGCCACGGTGTGGGGTGTGAACAGGTGGGATTTAATCCAGCCATGCGCCGCCAGGCCGACCACCGCAGCCGGCAGAAAGGCGAGGCCCAGGCCCACGATGAACCAAAGATTGGGATGAGCCTTCGTGGACGCCGTCAGGCAGGCGGACCAGGTAGGGTGCCGACCCTGTTGCACAAAGGATCGGAACTCCGTCTGTTCCTGCCAGGCACCGGAGAGGAGCCGTCCGATCTTTTCACGCTCGAAAACGATGACGGCGAGGATGGCACCCAGTTGGATGGCAATCTCTGCATTCGCTGCCGCGTCGCCGGTGAATCCGAAGGCATGGCCGGCCAGGATGAGATGCCCGGTGGAGGAGACAGGAAGAAATTCGGTCAACCCTTCAACGATGCCGAGGATGATGGCAAGTGCGGGGCCCCATTCGTTCACGTCTGCTCCATCAAGTGAGGTCGGGTCCTGATGCGCGATTGATTGACGAGCGATCATCACAGAGGAGTCAGGATCCGTCAAGCGTCGGATCGATTACCGTTCACGTGCCTCGGCTCAACAGCCCGGTACAAATTCAAAAGTGTTGACAAAGGCCGAGTGTTGGCATACACCAATAAAAAAAGACAGGCGAGGGTGTTGCTGCGTGACACATCGATCGGAGTTGATCGTTGGACGGTAAGCCAAGGTGGTTCATCAAGCGTGTGAACGAGGGGAGGGTCGTATGAGGCGGGAGTGGATGGCGGCCATGTTGGCAGGTGTGGTGATGACAACCGGATGTGTGTCCAACTCCAAGTATCAAGAGGCCTTGACGGAGGCCGATACGGTCCGCGAGGAGCTGGACAAAGCTCGTCAGCAGAAGAGCGCCATGGAGCAGCAGATCAGGACCTTGAAGGAACTGAATGTGAAGTTGAACAACGATGCGCAGGCCGCGCGCGATGAACTGCAACGCATCGAACATGGGCGGGACAAGGAGCGCGGCTCGGTCGAGGGGCGGACGAAGGACCTGGAGGAAAAGCTCAAAGCCTTGTCGGCTCAGAATCGTAGCGTGCGGCAGGAATATCAGGACGTGAAGCGCCACAATGACACACTCAAGTCGCTGGTGGCCCGGTACCAGAAGGAACTCAAGGATCGATCCTCCGCCGTCCCCGCGACGCTGGTGCCCTCAGGATCCATACCGGCTCCTTCAATGGGCTCGCCGGCTCCAGTCTCAGGCTCTGCGGCCATGAACATTAATAAAGTCTCGGCGAACGACTTGGTCCTGCTCTTGGGGCTGAAGCAAGAGGAAGCGGATCGGGTCATCAGCAATCGCCCGTATCGCGTGAAGGGGGAGCTGGTGGCGAAGAACGTGCTGCCGAAGGAAACGTTCGACCTGATCAAGGACCGGATTTCCGTCAGCCAGTAGGTCGGGTCCAACAAGCTGTTGCAGATGAAAACGGGCCGCTCTCCGGAAGGAGGCGGCCCGTTTTCATTGGAGAGAAAGGACTTTCAGTGGATCTCGTTCGTTCCGTTCCGTGACATCTTGGACACGGCAGTTCCAGAGTCCACGACGATATCACCCAGTGAGCGGAAACCGAGCTTCAGTCCCTGACAGACCTCGACTTGCCGGTCGAACCGGTTCTTTGTACGGATCATCCTTCCCAACGTTCCAAGCCCCACACGTCCCCAAGCAGCCAGATGTGAAACGGAAAGCGGGTAGTCCGTGCCGAAGAGGAGCCGGCAGTGGATCTCCGGGTAGCGGCGCAGATGCAGCAGCATCCGAAGGCGATTCGGCAGTGTCAGCGCGGAGATGTCGGCATAGAAGTTGACATAGCGTTTGGCGAAGTCATGCAGGATCGGAAGAAACTTCTCATACAGTATCAGGCCGTAACTGCACGCATGGGCGGCAATGACGGTCACGCCTTCATCCAGCGCCAGACGGAGCCGGTCAGGATCACCGAGCGATTGATCTGTGCCGATTAGACTGAACTCGTAGCCGACATGGCTTAAGAAGGGCAACTTCCGCCGGGCCATCGCGCGATAGAACGGGGTGTACTTCGGATCAGCAGGATTGAAGTGCTGGGCGTTGGGCAGCACCTTAATCAGTACGGCACCGGCATCGGCGCAGCGATGCACTTCGTCCACGGCGTCCTCCCGTTGCGGATTGATCGAGGGACCAGCCAGGAATATGTCGGGATGGGCCCGCACGGTCTTGAAGACGTAGTCGTTACTGATGAGAAAGTCCGTGTGCTGGCGATTCAACAGGCCGGTACGGTCGTAGAAGCCGTCCATGCCGAGCAGCACCGCTTTCTGAACATGCGTTGAAGCGCGCAATTCCGTGATCAGATGGTCGAGATAGCGCTGATTCGCTTCACGCGGCTGGGCCGGCGAGAGTTCCTGTTTCCACAGCAGGAACCGGAACAACGGGCTTTTCAGCAGCTTCGGGGAAATAAAACAGCCGTTGTCACTATCTGGCAGGGCAGCCAAATGCACGTGGCAATCGATCAGGGATTTCCGGGCCGTATCTCGTGAAGCGTCGCTCGTGAAGCGTTCTCCGGAAAAACTCATGAGTCAGCCCCTGGCACTTGTGTGCGCCGTTTGTATCTCACTTAAAGTTCGAGACGATTCACGAGATACGCTTCACGATTCACGAGATGCGAGCCTCTCCAGCGCAATCCGCTTGATCCCGCGCAGATCGAGCTTGCCGGTCCCGAGCACGGGTAAAGCCTCGACCTTCACGAATTGATGTTTCGATGGAATGAACAGGTTGGGTAGGCCGCTGGCCGACACCTTGTCCAGGATGGCGGGGATGCGGGATTCGTCCAGCGTGTGAAGCACCGCGAGGCGCTCACCCTTTTTCTCATCCGGGATTCCCGTGACGGCAAAGACTTGGGTGTCGGCCTCGGCGGCCAGGTGCAAGGCTTCTTCGACCTTCCCATGCGGGACCATTTCGCCGCCGATTTTAGAAAAGCGCGAGAGGCGGTCGGTGATCGTGAGAAACCCGTCTTCGTCGAGAGTGGCAATATCGCCGGTGACATACCAGCCGTCGCGCATCACCTGTGCCGTGAGGTCCTCGCGGCCGAGATAGCCGTTCATGACGTTCGGCCCCTTTACCAGCAGCATACCGGATTGGCCGGGCGGAAGGACGGCCCAGGTGTCGGGATCGACGATACGGACGGTGACACCCGGAAAGGGTTGCCCCACCGTGCCGCGGCGCGATGCTACTTGGTAAAACCCCGACGCGCGGAAATCGGGACAGTTGGCGGAAATGACCGGCGCGCATTCCGTGACCCCGTAGCCCTCGACGGGAGCAATGCCGAACTTATCCTGAAAAGCCTGGAGAAGACGCATCGGCAATTTTTCCGCGCCGGTAATGACCACGCGAAGGTTGCTGAATTGCTCCGGCGTGCACCGGCGGTAATAGAGCTGCAGAAAGGTCGGGGTAGTGACCATCAACGAAACTCTGTAACGGTCGCAGAGGTCTCCGATGGCAGCCGCATCGAGCGGGGTCGGATGAAAGACGACGCCGGCGTTGTATCGTGTGTAGAACCACAGCAGCATGTAGCCGAACGAATGGAAGAACGGCAGAATGCCGAGAGCGCAATCGGCTTGTCCGATATGGATGACTTGAGCGGCGCCTTCCACATTGGAATTGATACTGAAGTGGGAGAGCATCACGCCCTTCGGCTCGCCGGTGCTTCCGCTGCTGAAAATGATCGTCGCCAGATCGTCCATGGTCGTCTTGCGAATCTGGCCGCACGACCGTTCGATGAGGCGAATCGGAGCAAGGATGGCCAGAACTGCCGCCGACAGCTTCTTGCCGGCCGTGATGGTTTTGGCGAAGTCTTCCAACCAGAGCATTGTGACGCCCTGTGGAATGTCGAGTTTGGCTTTGTCGACGAAGAGTCGGCTTGTGAGGACGGTCTTGAGCGACGCGATCCTGACGGCCGATTCGAGCCCGGCCCGGCCTACAGTGTAGTTCAAGTTCACGCTTGTTTTGCCCGAGAGGGCGGCCGCCACATTGACCAATGCGCCTGCAACGCTGGGCGGCAGGAGCAGGCCCACGTTCTGTTGGCCTTCCCAGTGCGGCTGAAGCGTGCGCGCCAAGACAATCGTGCCGATCAGGGCTTGTAGTCCTGAGACCTTCGGTCGGGAGGCATCGGCCATAGCAAACGTGAACGGGTGCCGGCGCCACGTCTTGATGACGGTGCGGTGCAACGGTTCCTGATCCGATTTCCGCTCATGCCACGCGATCTCCCCCAATTCACGCACCAGGCGGCGCAATTCGTGCGCCGGGGTGTCGGACGGTTGCGGGGGGCCGAATGACACCGTCACGGGATAGGGCACACGCTCCGGTCGTTTGGTGATGAACCGTCCGCGCGAGAAACTGAAGATACTGCCCCAGATGCGGTCGAGATGGATGGGAATCACCGGCGCAGTCCTGCCCTTCATAATGCGCTCGAGCCCGCGCCGGAAGGGGAGGAGTGTGCCGGTTCTGCTGATCTGGCCTTCCGGGAAAATGCAGACGAGTTCTCCGTCGTCGAGTGCCTGTCCCGCGCTGCGCAAGGCTTGGAGAATCATGCGAGGATTGCCTGTTGAAGAAATCGGGATAACCCTGAACATCTTCATAAAGGGTTTGAGGAGCGGATACTCCGCGTAGTGTTCATCGACTACGAATCGAACGGGACGATCGAGGCTGGCGATCAGGAGAAGTCCGTCGACGAACGAAACATGGTTTGGTACCAGCAGGGCTCCGCCTTCCCGGGGCACGAACTCATGTCCGATCACGCGCAGTCTGTATAACAGACGGGGGAGGAGCGCCACTGCAAATCGGAGA